>JAUNAX010000188.1 GCA_030527365.1 Eubacteriales bacterium
TAACGGAAAACCATTGGAATATTCCAGTACCTTATGGCTTGGAGACCGTGTGCGTTTTGCTCTCTCCTTTACAAAAAGCAACGGCAGATTTCGAATGCACTCAACATAAAAAAGACATATCACTTTATTGTTTTCCTTTAAAGTGATATGTCTTCTTTGTTTGTTTTTATTTATTTGTTAATAAAATAAGTTTCTCCTGCCTGTGTAGAGAAGGCAATTCTGTCATTTCCCTGTTTTTCTGCAGACACCTGATTTCCTTTTGCGTCTGTTACATGATATGCAGACAGATTTTTATATTCAGCGGTAAATAAACCGCCGTTACGTGAAGTTACTGCAAAGGATTCTGCTGTCCCGTCTGTCCATTTCATATCAAGCACGAAGTTTCCTCTGGCAACAATTCCTTTTACATATCCTGTCTTCCACTGCTCCGGCAACGCAGGAAGAAACTGCACATAACCAAGCTGACTCTGTAGAAGCATTTCATTGATTCCCGCTGTATAACCGAAGTTTCCGTCAATCTGGAAAATCGGATATTCTTTATAGTTAGCTCCGCCGCCGTGGGATGAGAACAGATTTGTAAGGAATCCTGAGTTTCCGCCGCCAACTGCGGACTGGATAATCTGGAACGCCTCTCCTGCATGTCCGGTACGTGCCCAGAGATTCAGCTTATGTGCCTTTGACCAGCCTGTTGCGTCCAGACCACGCTCATTCAGAGAAACTATTGCCGCATCCATGAATTCCGGCGCGTCTTTGCTGATAATATTACATGGATACAACGCCATCAAATGTGACAGATGGCGGTGCGGTGGCTGCTGTCCGCCTGTTTCTGCGCCAAGGCTCTGTCTCCACTGCGGAATATTGATCTCGGGAAGCTCGCCTGCCTGCGCTTTTCCAATATGAGTTTCCTCAAACCATTCTTTTACCTGTCCGTCTGAACCAACAAGCACAGGATTTAATTTTTCCTGTTTCTCTCTCCATTTAAGAACAAGCTCCTCATCTACTCCCAGAATCTGCGCTGCCTGAATGGTATTTTCAAAATGCTGCCAGATAAACTGCTGGTCATAGGAAGCGCCGTTTGCAATCGGTCCGTTTTCCGGAGAATAAGACGGAGCAGAAACATATCGTTTCTGATAATCACTCCAGTAAAGCGCCTCGTTCCAGAAATTTGCCACCTCTTTCATGGAAGGATAAAGTCTCTCTAAAAATTCTCTGTCCTCTGTGTAAAGATAATATTCATAAGAATTCAGAAGCGCCCATGCGGAGCCGATTGGATTCCAGCCTGCTGCATTATTCTTCTGTCCCATTGTTACGAACATATATGGTGTGCTAAAGCAGCCCACAAGCCATCCGTTTTCCTGACCTTCCTCACTTTTGATTCCAAAGGCAGAAGCCGCTGCTGTACGGCCTGCTTCCCGGAGAACGTCCAGATAATCTTGATAAGGGAGGAGACATTCTCCCAGATTGCTTGCCATAGTCGGCCAATAATTCATCTGCACATTAATATTAAAGTGGTAATCACCGCCCCATTCAAAATGTTCTTCTCCCCATACTCCCTGAAGGTTTGTAGGAAGCGCTCCCTCTCTTGAACCAGCGATTGTAAGATAACGTCCAAACTGGTAGCAGATAACCTCCATTGCCCTCTGTTCTTTTTCAGATGGAAGAATACCTCCATTTTTTTCTACCATATTGCGGTATTTCTGTAGCAGCTCATCTGTGGGAATCTGCGGGATTTCCTCGTCAAAACTAAGCTCCATACGGGAAAACAGACCGGAATAATCCTGGATATGTGCTTCTTTTAACGCCTCATATCCTTTTTCTGCCGCTTCATCGATACGTTTTGTCACTGCATCATGCGGGTCTTCTCCACGGAAAGAAGGAAGCTCCATCTTATAATTTGTACCACATGAAAGAAGCAGAGTGACAGCATCTGCTTTCTCTACACAAATACAAGTACCATCAGAAGTCATGTTTCCACTTTCCGGAAGCACTTTTACCTGTGCCTCTGTTTTTAAACCATTGCTTAACAAAGCATTCTTCATGGTAATGGTATCTCCGGTTACCATATTAGATAGCTGTGTTCCACCTGTGCAATCCTCCAGTCCAATAGAAATAGTAATACTCTTTTTTTCACTTGCAGTCAGACGGATTGCGAGAACATTATCAGGATAGCTGTTAAAATATTCCCTTACATAATGAACTCCTTCATAATCATAGGAAACGGTTGCCAGAGCTGTGCGTAAATCCAGGTCACGGACATAATTCTCTGCCTTCGCCTCATCTGATACATTAGTAGAAATATAAAGATTTGCATAGTCCTGAGGGTCTTCATATCCGGTTAAATCGCCCATAAGCTTATTTAACCAGTCCATTGCCTCCCCCTTTGTATCTGTTCCACACGCCTGATAAGAATCCCCGTCAAAACCAAATACATGCGCTGATTTATCGTCCAGCTTTTTACGAAGAGCAGCAAGATCTTTCTTTATGGTATCCAACTCTTCCTTTGTATCTGCAGGGTTGGTATTTCCATATTTATAATTGATTCTTTCGGAAGGTCCTCCATTCCATACCGTCTTCTCGTTAATATGAATTTTATCTTTCTTCACTCCACCGAATATGAGTGCACCCATATATCCGTTTCCAACTGCCAAAGCTTCTGTCTGCCAGTCTTTTGCCGGTTTTTGATACCATATTCTGAGAAGATTATTATTTTGATTCATTCTTTTTCCTCCGTATACGCCAGAATTATATATATTTCACATACAAAGTTAAAATGCCCATTGTATGCTACTGTAAAATATAATACACGGTCACAGATATAAAATCAATAGCTTCTGTAAAATTGTCATATATCTATTCCTGAAATTTGATCCATTTGTGCAAGACCATTAAGAATTTTTACCTTGCTGTATCCTGCCGGAAAAACA
>JAUNAX010000189.1 GCA_030527365.1 Eubacteriales bacterium
TACCACTCCGTATAAACTCTGTTTAAGGTAAAAGACATGATCGCCAGCACATTAGCGCGTATGGTATCGTCCGGCCAGGTGGCGTAAATTTCGCTGCTTGCCACATTTTTAATATAATCCCTGTACCTCACATAAAAATTTCGGGCACTGTTATCTCCCACCGGACCATCATGCACAACTATAAACTCCGGAATTACAACACGGCTCAGCACAATCTCTCCTGATTCATTGACTGGCTTTATTTCTGCCTCTTCAATCTTTGGCGGGTACTCCCCAAACAAAGTATGGGGACCAATTACAATACGGCTGTATCCCGGTCCTGCTTCCTTTCTTGGTTCTATGCTAACTGCCTGTTTTGCAAGAACATCTGGAAGCACTTCCGTTCCCGACGTCTCCCCGTTTTCAAAGCCTTCCGCTTCTACCTGTACTGTATATTCTGCGTAAGGCTGTTCCTCCACCGGCTCCATGCTGTACTCAAGAGGTGGCGTTTTCATATCAAGAACCGGGGTTTTCCCTGATTCGTCTGTACGAAGTTCCTCTACTGTACTATCCGGGTCACCGGAATAAGAAATCCTTACCACCGCATTTTCGACAGGTCTTCCATCTTCACTGTTTACCACCGTGATCTGCAGCTGTCCTTTATCCACATTTTCCTGCTGCATACGCATTTTTGACTGATACATACAAAACCTCTTATATGCTTTCATATCATTTTATGCAGACAGAAAAAATTCAGCCCAGTTTTATCAATATAATAAAAACCATTTTCTGCTTTAATTCCAAAGTATTGCATTTTCATGTAAAAACAATTAAAATAAGAATCATAAAGAACGTATATTCTATTATTTTTACCTACGGAGGTACCGCTGATGAAATCTGTTATCTATATTCCCATAATCTGTATTTTTTTATTTATCCTGCTTTTTATCCTGTATCACAAGAAAAATTATTATCCTTACGCAGCCAGACATCTTCTGACAAAAAGAGAATACCGTTTTTATCTTCTCTTAAAAGAGGTTGCCGATGAATATCACTATATCATATGTCCCAAGGTTGGAGTAAAAGATCTGCTGGCTGTAACGGATAAAAAGCAGTATATGAAATATTTTCACAAGATTGCCCAGAAGCATGTGGATTTTGTTATCTGTGATAAAGATCTGTACGTGCTTTTTGCCATTGAACTGGACGACAGCACCCATGAGACAAGAGATGCCAGAAAGCGTGATCATTTAAAGGACAAAGCATTTGCCGCTGCCGGAATCCCCTTGAAAAGGATTACAGACATTGACAAAAAACAGATTCGCAAACTGTTTCGCTGAAACTGCTATAACATAAGATCAAAATCTTCTGTAACGCAAAAGAGACATCAAAGAATCCATTTCGGTTCCCATGTCTCTTTTATTACTGCTCATTTTCAGAATATTAATTTCAGATATTTTGTCAGATCATCAGAATATCTTCAAAATATCATTATACATTACCATAACCATAAGCGCCATCAAAAGCATAAGCCCTGCAAAGTGGATCGCGCCTTCTATCCGACGGTTTACCGGTTTTTTTCGCACTGCCTCCACAAGAAGGAACACAAGGCGACCTCCATCAAGGGCAGGGAGAGGAAGAAGGTTCATAACCCCAAGGTTTGCCGAAAGAAGAACTGCCATGTTCAGCATATTCATCCATACCATCAGCGTTCCCTCACTTTTGCTTGCCTCATACGTGTCGCCGATGGCGTCTACCACACCTACCGGACCACTTAAATCCTTCACACCAAGGCTTCCTGTCACAAGCTCTTTCAGGCTTAATATAGTAGTGCGGATCATGTATTTCATTTCCATAAAACCATATTTTATCACATCAAATCCAGTTGCTTTTTCAGCCCATACATTGTATACAAAACCAAGATTTGGCGTCCTGTACTCTTTCGGCGTAATTTTTGCTTCATATTCCAGACCATCCCTTAAATACGTAATTGTTACCTCTTCGTTTGTAAGCGGATTTGCTTTGATATATTTTTCATATGCCTCTCCATCTGGAATGTCCACGCCATTTATAGAAGTGATTACATCTCCCGGCTGTACTCCTGCATCCTCAAGAGGCATATCCGGTATCAGAGACGCCACTTCCATAGATTCTGTATCCTTCCGGTTCAACCCTAAAAGATACCTTGTATCTACGTCCGGCATGAAAGAAAGTTCAAGTTCCCTTCCATCCCGTTCCACTGTCAAATGCACCGGCTCTTCTTTAAGAGGATTCAGATAAGAATATACATACATATCTTTTCCCAGGTCAATGTGATACCCCTGATAGTCTGTGATTACATCTCCCTCTCTTAATCCTGCTGCTGCCGCATTGGAACCTTCTGTCACAGTAAGCACCTTTGCCGGATCATATCCCACTGCACCTACAATAATAACAGCCAGGATAAATGCAAGAAGAAAGTTAAAAATCGGTCCTGCTGCCACTACGGAAATCCTGCTCCACACAGACGCAGAATTAAAAGTTCCCGGGCTGTCATCTTCCATATCTTCTCCAGCCATAGCACAGGATCCCCCAATGGGAAACAGCTTCAAAGAGTATCTGGTGCCATTTTTCACAGTGCTTAAAAGTCTGGGACCCATACCCAGGGAAAATTCTATCACTTCTATCTTATTTTTCTTTGCAAGAAGAAAATGTCCAAGCTCATGTATCAGAATCACTGCGCTGAATATTACAACTGCTATGATTATTTTCAATTTACCACCTGCTTTCAATCCATTGATAAGTCTCTTTTTCTGCTGCCAGGATTTCTTCCAGGTCAGGATTTTCCACTATTTTATGTCTTTCCATAGACTGCCCGATAATCTCATAAATATCCAGAAAACCTATTTTTTTCTGTAAAAACTTATGTACTGCCAG
>JAUNAX010000029.1:0-4610 GCA_030527365.1 Eubacteriales bacterium
AGGAAAGAGGAAAGAAAGATGTTTTGTGGAAAATGTGGAAAACAAATTGAAGATGATGCAAAGATGTGTAAATGGTGCGGACAGCCTGTAGAAGGGGAAGAATCTTCGCCGGAGCAGTCACAGGAGAGCGCGGTTCATCAGAGACCGCCTTACCAGGAGCAGCGTTATCAGACGCCGCCGCATCAGGAAATACCCCGTCAGACGCCGCCGGTTCAGATGGCATCTCTTGGAATTTCAGTAGGGCTTATGGCGTTATGTATTTATTTCAGCGGTCTTGTAAGTGGTATGCTCCTTTTCCTGGTAGCAGGTTATGTCCTTCTGAAGGAAAAAGACAGATGGCTCCGGGCAGTGGCAGTAAAAGCTGTTTTAATTGTCTGTATTTTCGGAGCAATAGGAGCAGGAATTACTGCTCTTGAAAATGGAGTATATGGGCTGAACGCCCTTGTAAGTTTTATAAGCAGCGGATCTATGGATTATATGGCAATGCAGAATTTATGCAATTTCCTGAATTATGTCTGCCTGATTTTAAGAGATGTTATTCTTCTTGTAGCAGGAATCCAGGCATTTCGCTGCAACAATTTCAGGATTGGATTTATTGACAGAATGGTAAACAGAAATATTCAGAAATAAAGTAACTGGAAAGAGTCAGGGGCTAAGAGAAAACAGGGAGGAAAGAGTATGTTTTGTAAAAAATGTGGAAGTGAAAATCCGGACGGAGCAAAATTTTGCAGGAAATGTGGTTCGTCTCTTGCGGCAGGAGAAAGCAGTGGAACCCAGGAACAGCAGAATTATGGAGGAACCAGTGGAACTCAGGGACAGCAGAATTACGGAGGACAGCAGACGCCGCCGCCTTACACGCCGCCGTATCAGCATAAAATGACGATCGAGGATCTGCCGCAAGAGTATCGTCCTATTGGAATGTGGGGGTATTTTGGATACAGTCTTCTTTTTAACATTCCTTTTGCAGGCTGGATTATCGCGCTTGTATTTGCCTTTGGAGTGACCTCCAATGTGAATCTGAAAAACTATGCCAGAGGTTATTTCTGCGGACTTATCGTAGTGTTGGCATTATTGTTTCTTCTTTCTATGGGTGGCTGCTCTCTTTTGGCAATGATGTGATGGAACAGGTGAAAAGATGTTTTGTGAAAATTGTGGAGCAAAGTTAAAAAAAGAAGATAAATTCTGCCCGGAATGTGGACATCCTGTGCTGAACTGTTTCGAAGAAAACGAGAGATTCTGTCCGGAAGAAGCTACATGGAACCTGGCGGACGACAGGACGGATTCAAATGCAGACATTTTTGACTGGGATGATAATTCTTATAAAGTGCCGGAAGCTTCTTCAGAAGAAGATGGTCATAGTAAGACGGTAAGGTGGATTATTATAGCCGGAAGCTCTGTGGCTGTTCTTATGCTTGCGGCTGTACTGATTTTCAATATGGTAAAGAGTAACTTTGCCTCACAGGATTCGGATATTCAGGTAAGGACAGAAAAAATTCAGACGTTATCGGGAAACAGTAAGGGGACGGAGGCACTTGCTTCAGGAGAAGAGAATGGAAAGCCGGCAGAAATGCTGACGCCAGTACCTACAGCAACGCCTGTCCCGTCAGAGACACCGGAGGCGGTGGTAACGCCTGAGGTTCCCGAGAAAACAAAACCTGTTGTAGTAGAAGCAGAAGATCCGGCAGGCGAGGATTATATTCTTCCTCAGAGTGCCAGTGAGTATCTCACTTTGCAGGATATAGAGAATCTTACACAAGAAGAGCTTTTTTATGCGAGAAATGAGATTTATGCAAGGCATGGAAGGAAATTTCTGGACGACAGTATTCAGGCATATTTCAATGAAAAATCCTGGTATACGCCTCTTTACGAAGCAGAGGATTTTGACGCGCGGCAGGACAGTTTTTTTAACGATTACGAAAAGAAGAATGCAGAATTTATTCTGAATTATGAAAAGTCAAAGGGATACCTTTAAGATGCGACAGTGAGAAAGGAAAAAATATGAGTCTGAAAATTGTGCTTTATGAAGAATCAGAATATGCACAAAGGGTGGAGACTGCGTTTTCAGAATTCCACAGAGAGGAAATTGAACTGGTCTGTTTCTGCTATAAAGAAAATCTTCTGGCGCATCTTTCGCTTCATAATACAGATGTGATAGTCACATCTGAAATGATGGAGATTCCGGCAGAAATACAGGAGGAAGAAATTCCGGTTCTGTATCTGAGTGAGCAGAGAGAGACAGGAAAAAATGAAGTATTCCGTTATCAGAAGCTTGATGACCTTGTGGAAGAGATAAAAAGAAAATTAAAGCGTCAGGACAGAGGCACAAAACTTCTTGTTTTTACATCCATGCAGGGAGGAAGCGGAGTGACGTCCTGTGCGCTTGCAGCGGCTTTATATTTTAGAAAGCAGGGATTCTCTGCAGCATATCTTGATTTCAGTTTTCCGGGAATTCGACAACAGACAGAGACTGCAGAAGAAAATCAATACGGAATTCCGGAGATTCCTGTTTTTCTAGGAGAGTTTGGGACACCTGTTGATACAGAAAAAGCAGGAAATATTCTGGAAGAAGCAAAAAAAGAACAGAAGTGGGAATATCTCGTTGCAGATTTTCCTATGTATCTGGATATGCTTACAGAGGTATTAAAAAAAAGTGCAGAAGAAGTAATTTATATATGTGATGGAAGTCCGGAAGGCAACAGGAAATTCCATGAAGGGGAAAATCTGTGGGGAGATTCTGTGAGAAAATGGGTACTTTATAACAAGGTTGATGAACTGAGTATACAGACAGAGGCCAATGGCTATGCGCCTCTTGGAGGAGTTATGAGGGACGTTTCCTCAGATATGAAAAACATAATAGAGAAAACGGCGTCATTATCTGTGTTTGAACCGTTTTTGTAAGAAAAGGTAAGGAGATAACATGCTTCAGGAAGAAATGCTTACGAAGCTTGTAATTGAAATTAAAAGATTTTTGTTGGCTGATGCCGTTCTTTTAAGCAGAGCCAGTGATGAACAGCTTCTGGCAAGAATACAGGAAATTGTAGAATATAAGATTGGTAATGCCAGGCTTGCTCCACAGGATAAGCAGCGGGTTATCCGAATGGTGTTCAGTTCCATAAGGGGACTTGGGATACTCGATGAAATTCTGGCAGACGATACGATTACGGAGGTTATGATAAACGGACCGGAAAATATTTTTGTGGAAAAAAACGGTCAGGTTTTTCGGATCAACAGAAAATTTGAAAGTGAGAAGCACCTTGAGGACGTAATCCAGAAAATTGTGGGAAAAGCAGGAAAAGAGGTCAATCAGGCAAACCCTATTGTGGATACCCGGCTTCCTGACGGTTCCCGTGTGAATGTGGTGCTTCCGCCAGTTTCTTTGTCCGGTCCTATTGTTACAATCCGAAAATTTTCGAAAACGCCCATGACAGTGGAACAGTTAATATGCTACGGTTCCATTACGCCGGATGTGGCAGTTGTGCTGCAACGGCTCGTACGTGCAAAATACAATATTTTTATCAGTGGCGGTACAGGTTCTGGAAAAACTACTTTTTTAAATGCGCTTTCCAATTTTATTCCCGGGGACGAGCGTATCATCACAATAGAGGATTCTGCAGAGCTTCAGATTCGAAATATCCAGAATCTTGTAAGTCTGGAAACAAGAAATGCCAATACTTCAGGAAAGGGAGAAATTACCATTCGGGATTTGATTAAATCGGCTCTCCGTATGAGACCGGAACGAATTGTGGTAGGAGAGGTCAGGGGAGCGGAAGCCCTTGATATGCTCCAGGCTATGAATACAGGCCATGATGGTTCTCTTTCCACAGGTCACGCCAATTCCACGAAGGATATGTTAAGCCGTCTGGAAACAATGGTTCTTCAGGGAAACGCGGGTCTTCCTCTTCCTGCTGTGCGCCAGCAGATTGCTTCCGCAATCGACATTATTATCCATCTTTCCAGGCTTCGTGATAAGTCAAGAAAGACGATGGAGATTACGGAAGTTCTGGGGTGTAAAGACGGAGAAATTCAGTTGAATCCTCTTTATGAGTTCAGGGAAACAGCGGGAAGTACGCTGAATAAGGTAGAGGGAACTCTTGTCAGAACAGGCAATCCTCTTCAAAATTACAGCAAGCTCCGGCTTCGTGGAGATAATGGAAGGATATAAAGGAAATGAGAAAGAAACAGGCTGGTAAAAAAACAGAACCGGAAAAAATAAAGAAAAAGCGTGATAAAAGAATCAAAAAGGCAAAGCAGAAATATATTCCTCAGAAGGCACTTTTCGGAACAGCAGAGGATTATTATGTTTATTCCATGAATGCAGGAGAAAAAATCCTGGGAGCTCTTCTTGGATTTTGCGCGGGAATGTTTGTGTTCATGGTATTTTTCAGAAACTTCTTTGTTTCTGTTATTGCAGGGGCGGTATGTACAGTTCCGGCAATTATAAAGTATAGAGATTATTTAAAGGAAAGGCGTCTTAAAAATCTTCTGTATCAGTTCAGAGATATGATGGAATCTCTTACTGCGTCTTATTCAGCAGGTAAAAATACAGAAGGAGCGTTTCAGGACGCCTGTGCAGATATGATTAATATTTACGGTGAAAAATCGGATATTGT
>JAUNAX010000029.1:4710-20478 GCA_030527365.1 Eubacteriales bacterium
ATGCCTTTTGTTATTATGCTCATGATAAGCGGTATGGGAGATATGTCCATTGTACAGAACACTCCGGGAAATGTTCTGATAAAATGCGGCGTACTCCTTTTATTTGGAGTTGCTTACTATATGGGAAGAAAAATTGTAGATATTGAGTTATAGGAGAGAGTGCGGAATGATAAATCTGTTTCAGTTGGGACTTTTGGCAGTAAGTACTCCGCTCACATTTTTATGGGTTTATTTTGCTGCTTTTACAGGAAAAAAATACAGAAGCTACATACAAAGTGAATTTGCCAGAGAATTTCCTGTGAATGAGCTTTTGTGCGTGGGATTTTCTCTGATGGAACTACTACGGATTCATACAAAAAGCAGGAGAGCTCAGGCGAAAATAAAGGAGATTGCGGAAATCCGCGGAAAAAAATATGCAGAATATTACTATTATATCTGGATGGGAGCTGTATTTACATATGGATATACTGTTTTTGTAGTTATGCTTCTCCTGGCAGTGATGGCGGACAGTGTGGAGTTTTTTCTTCTCGCTGTTCTTGTCTCAGGTCTGGCTGTGGCATATCTTATCCTTACTTTGCAGGATAAGCTGACAGCTCACCGGCAGGAGCTTTTGATGGATTTGCCCCAGGTTCTTTCAAAACTTACCCTTCTTGTAAATTCAGGAATGGTCCTCAGGGAGGCGTGGAGAAGGACGGAGCTTACAGGAAAGAGAGCTCTTTATAAAGAAATGCAGATGACAAGTCTTGAAATTGAAAATGGGGTTCTGGAAGTAGAGGCGTACCGTCATTTTGCAGACAGATGTAATGTAAAGGAAGTGCGAAAATTTGCAGGACTGATCATTCAGAATCTTCAGAAAGGAAATGAAGAGCTTGCGTTTTTTCTTAAGGATATGGCAGATGAAATGTGGGAGACAAAGAAAAATGAGGTAAAGCAGAAGGGGGAAAAAGCAAATTCAAGGCTTTTGCTGCCTGTTCTTCTGATTTTTATCGGAATTTTAATTTTGATCCTTGTTCCCGTACTTAACGGAATCGGATAATAGGCAGGTTTTCTGCTTTATTATAAAAAAACACATTGGAGGAGACAAAAGATGAGAGAAAAAATGGATTTTTTATGGTTAAAAGCGACATCGAAGATGCGTAATTTCTGGGAGGATTTTAAACACGAAGAGAAAGGCGCGGCGGAGATTGTGGCGATTGTTCTTATTATTGTAATAGTTGTAGCGGTGGCATTTATTTTTAAAGATAAAATTATGGATATGGTTAATAACACAATGAATAAGGCAACTGACTTTACAAATGAAACACTTAACGGAAATAAACCGCAAAATGGAGCAGGCAATGGAATTGGCGGCTGGATAATCAGGTTATAAATGAAATCACAAAAAGAATGTAATCAACGCGGTGCGATTATGGTGGAGGCAGCCATTTACTTTCCCATCACCATTGCTATTGTAATGGCGGTAATTTATCTGGGACTGTTTAAAATGCAGGAGAGTTATTTCTTTTTCCAGGTAGAGCGGGCAGCCTCCGAGCTTGCAAGAGAGACAGCGTATCCCGGTTATGAAAGCTTTCATGGAGAAGAGCCTTTAGATGGAACGCGGGTAGATTTTGGCTGGGAAGAGCCTTCTTCCTCTGATGTAAGTCAGTATTATAAGGAGTACGGCGGAAGTATTTCCAGGATTTACAGGTGGGGGCTTGATGGAAAAACAAAAAGCCGGGCTGAAAAATACCAGAATGCTCTCTGTGAGAACAGCGCTATTTTATCGCTTGGGAAAACGAGAGCCTCCGTGCAGATTAATAATTCCTTTTTTTCAAAATCCGTGGAGGCAAAAGTATGGTTTGAACTTCCCACGCCGGGAATCCTTCGATTTATAGGTGTGGACGACAACATTACCCTGTATGCGGGAGCATATCAGCCGGTCATTAACACAACAGATTTTGTGCGTAATATTGACCTTGCTTTTGATATGGGAAACTTTCTGCTGGACAAACTTGGTATTGAAGCAGATAAGTTTCTGGAAAAGTTCAATAAAATCACAGACGTTATATTTTAGACAAAAGAACAGCAGGTGGGAGGAGTCATATGAGATTATTTACCGGAAAAAACAGAGGGGCAATTTCTGTATTTTTATGTTTGATTTTATTGCCAGTTCTGGTATTTTGTGGGATTATCGTTGACGCCTCCCGCCTTTTTGCGTCTAAAACCGTAGTATCGGCGGCGGGAGATCTGACAATGAATGCGGCTCTTTCCGCATATGACAAAGAGTTAAAAGACAAGTATGGTCTTCTGGCGATGGCAGAGAAACCGGAGTCTCCCAAGATGAAGGAGAATCTTTTGCAGTATTTCAGAGAATCCTGTAATGGAGCCTTATATCTGGAACAGAAGACAGGAGAGAAAGAGAAGATTCATTCCATGATCCAGCTCGAAGTGGAAGATAAAGAGTTTGAGGCGAAAGGCGTGGAAAGTTCTTCTCTGGGGCAGTACAATGTGCTGAAACAGCAGATTATTGAGTATATGAAATTTCGTGGTCCTGTTTACATCATAGACGATATTGTGGAAAAATTCAAAAAAATTCCACTGGATAAGATGGAGGAAAAGCAGGAATACATAGAAAAAAAATCAGAGTATGGACAGAAGGTATCCAAATTGGGGAAACCTCTGGAAAAGGCCAAGAAAGAAATAGATAACTATATTGCGGCATGGAATAAAATAGATGGATTGCTTCAGGGAGGAGAGCCGGGTTTCGCAGAGGAATACAGGAGCAAAATTGTATTCTGGATTGCGGGAAAATCGGCAGAAATGTACCTGAATGGAGAATATGTGGACGTTCCCTGGGAAAATGGCGATATTCTTCAGATTCCGGAGGATTCGGCAACGATAGCGGCAAATATTGACGGTGACATAATATGGACAGAGTCGACATTTAATCAGGATAAGTTCAATGATATAATGGCAGCCATATCCGTGTACCGGCAGAGTGATATTCTGGTAGGTGGAATGACAGAGGAAAACGGGTTTTCAAAGGAAATAATAGAGAAGTTTTTTGATTTATATTCTACTTGTTATGACAGCAAAGAAGAAATGCTGCAGGTTTACAGCAGGGCAGTGAGTGATTATATTGACAGCTGTGATAAATTGCAGAAAGAGCTGAACAAAAATATAAAGAAAATGCTGGATGCCTCTGAGAAAGCGCAGAAGGCTCTTGAGGAGATAAAAAAGAAATATGAAGAGGCGGAACAGGTTAAGAAAGAGTATGAGAGTATCGGGCAAAACCTGGAGATAGGTAATGATACGATAGAGGACGATAATGTAACAATCAATATGCAGGCTTTGGAAGAACTGAAACTTTGTCTTTCGGGAAATCAAACGGGTGTGGAATCACTGGGGAATGCGCTGGAGCAGAAAATAAGCAGCTATCAGACAATTCCCGGAAAAATTTCAGAAAGCGGGCTGAATTCTGTTCAGGCAGGGTATCTTTCAAGGTATACGGAAAGCAGCGCTGTAGAACTGATTTTAAGTGAAAAAGGAATTTACTGGGACAGTATGGCAGAGGAAACTTCTCTTTGTGATCCTGCAGAGCAGACTTTTTATAAGGAAACACTTGCTGAAATTGGTCAGAAAACAGATGCTCCCGAAGAAGAGGACAGAGACGCTGCAAGGAATGAAGCAAAGAAAAATCAGGAAGCATATAAGGCAGCTTTAAAAGCGGTCAGAGAACTTGCAAGTGCGAAAAATCTGGCTTCCCAACAAGTGGAGCAGGAAACTGGTTTTGCATATCCAGAGGACTATCCGAGTTCAGGAAAGTCTGAAATAAATACAGATGAAATAAAAGATAATACGGTCGAAGTAAAAGGTGACAATGTAAATGACAACAGCATTGTAGAAGATTCCGGAAACAGTATGGGCGGTATTGAAGGTTTGTTAAATGCCATAGATGAACTGACGGGCTCTACTCTGGAAAAGGCATATATTGTGGAATATGTGACAGAAATGTTTAACTGTTATACAACGGGTGTGGGAGAAGAGAAAGGTGATGTACAGTCTTTAAGCGGAGAGTCGCTTTTTGAGCATTATATACAGGCGGGCGAGATGGAATATATTCTGTACGGAAGCCCCAAGACAATGAACAATATAACGTATGCAGTATCGCAGACCTTTGCGCTCCGTCTTGGTATCAACAGCGTTTATATCTTCCTTGATAAAGATGAAAATGTGATTGCCAATGGAATTGCTTCAGCAATCAGTACCAGTACAGGTTCGCCGTGGCTTTATCCAATCATCAAGTATGGTTATTTGTTTTGCAGAGCGCTTGCTGATTCGGGAAGTGAAGTTACAAAATTGCTGTCTGGAGAGGCTGTTCAGATAGTCCCTGGAAAAGAATTTAAAGATATTACGCTGACATATAAAGAATATCTGAAGCTTTATATTTTGTGCGCAGCATTATCAGATAAGGGGGAGAAGGATATTGTGATGCGGGCGGCAGACTGTATCCAGCTTAATACAAAAAGTAAGCTTTCAGAAAAATATACGATGGTTTCTTTAAAGGCAACTGTAAAATCCTCCACAACTTTCCTTCCAAAAGTTCCGGCTTTTCTTGGGGAGCAGGGAAAGGAAACGGATGGAAAAAAGAGTATTTTATATAGAAGCGTTCTGGCATATTAGGGAGGGAAATATGAAGAAAAAAAGAGAGAGAGGTTCCATAACTGTAGAAGCAGCATTATTTCTGCCTCTTTTCTTCTTTGCGTTTTTAAGTATTTATAATCTGATATATTTTGCAAGAGCGCAGCTTCTTGTACAGTATGCGGCAGATCAGGCAGTAAAAGAAGTGGCACAGTATACGTACATATTAGATAGAGTGGGAATTTTGGAAAAAATGGATCATACAGTGGAAGGCGCGGGAACTTTTCAGGAAAATCTGGAAAATATCAAGGAAAATCTTGAGGTGATTCAGCAGGCTGCTTCCAATGCGTCCAGGGGAGAACTGACGATAACAGATGGAATCGAAGTGGGAGACTCCCTGGAAAGTGCGGGAGAGAGTATATACGGTTATATAGATAATCCCAAAAGTTTTGTGGAAGGACTTTTAAAAAATGTAAAGAATTTTGCGCGCGAGGAACTTTCCAGATATATGATGGAAACTGTGGCGAAAAGCTGTGTGGATAAGCAGCTGTCTATTGCTTCAGGCGGTGGAAATCCCGATGAGTATCTGGCAAAAATGGGAATTATCGGAACAGACGGTTATCGCCTGAAATTTAAAGACTCGAAATGGTGTGAAAACGGTTCGAGAGACGTCAGACTTGTTGTAGATTATGAGATTACAAGTAAATTGCCGTTTTTTGAACTGGAGCCCCGCCATTACCGTGTGTGTGCTTCTACAAGAGTGTGGTCCGGCGTTGAGTGAGGAGGGTACAGGAGATGAAATCTTTTGTGGAAAAAAGAAGAAAAGAAATTTTGATCATTGTTATTTTGACAGTGGCAGGCGGTTTTCTTTTCTGGAAGTACGGGTATCACTGGCTGAAAGGAATCAGATATTTGCTTCTCATGGGATTCCTTGTGGTACTGGGATTTATTGACAGGGAAAAAACCATTATCCCAAACAGGATCCTTTTGTGTATGTTAGGAATCCGGGCGCTCCTTCTTATGGGAGAGTGTGCTGTATTTCCGGAATATTCGGCAGAACTTTTGAAATCGGCAGGTTTTGGACTGCTTGAAGGAGCCGGGATTTTTCTTGTTGCTTATCTGATTTCCAGAGGGAATATCGGTATGGGAGATGTAAAGCTTCTTGGTGTGATTGGAGCGTATCTTGGGGCGGCTCTTATCTGGTGGGATATGGTTGTATGTCTTTTTCTGTGCGCTTTTTACTCGATTGTTCAGCTTTTGAGGAAGAAGCTGAAAATGAAAGACAGCATTCCCCTTGCACCGTTTTTTACTGTGGGAACTATCTTGATTTTACTTATGGGATTTTAAGGAGAGATTATGAAAAAAGCAGTAATTGCAGCCGTTCTTCTTTTGTGGGGAACCGCTCTTTATACAACGGTCAGCACATCGGTACAGAAACCGCTTGAATATAGAAAATGTCTGAGTGAAGCAAAAAAATTTGAAAAGAAAGAAATTTATTACGATGCGATTCTCTCTTATCAGAAAGCATTGGAGTATCAGCCGGATAACTGGAAACTCTATCTGAATATTGCAGAGGACTGTCTTCTCTTGGGAAATGAGGAAGCGTTTGAAGAAAACTGCATGACAGCAATACAGACAGGAAACGGCAATGAAGAGGCTGTATTTAGGCTTGCAGATTATTATCTGGAAGCAGATCGCAGACAGGACGCGATTTCTCTTTTGAGAAGCCAGGCGTCCGGAAAGAAAAATCCGGAAGCAATCGAGGCAAAACTCATGTCTCTTGCCGGAGAATATCAGTTTATGAGCGGAGAATTTGATGGTATCACGGATACCTGTGGAAATTATATGAAGATAAAGTCGGGAGAGGTTTATGGAATCCTTGATGCGACCGGAAATCAGGTAATTTATCCAGAATATGAAAAAATTGGAATGTTTGGAAGTAATGGGTTTGCACCTGTGCAGAAAGACGGGCAGTGTTATTACATAGATACCGGCAATTATAAGCGCCGCGTTCCGGACGAACCCTATGAAGAGCTGGGTGTTGTGAATCAGGGGATTCTGCCTGCGAAAAAAGATGGAAAATGGGGATACTTAAATGAAGATTTCCAGCCAGTGACAGAGTTTGTTTACGAGGAAGTTACCCCTGTTCTTAACGGTATGGCTGCTGTGAAAAAGGACGGGAAATGGGCAGTAGTAGGAGAAAATTTTAAACAGTTGACAGAATTTGGCTTTGATGATGTGATTCGGGACGACTGGGGATTTTGTTCCAGAAACGGTGTAGTATTTGGAAAGACAGGACAGGAATACCGACTGATCGATCAGGAGGGAATGCAGGTGGGAGGAACGTATGAAGATGCAAGAGCTTTTGTGTCAGAACAGCCCGCCGCTGTAAAGAAAGAAGGAAAATGGCTGTTTTTATCGCCTGATGGAAAAGAAACGGGAGGATTCCAGTTTGAAGATGCGAAAAGTTTTTCTACGATTGGTTATGCCCCAGTAAGACAAAATGGAAAGTGGGGTTACATTAAAATGAATGGAGATTTTGTTATTGAACCGGAATTTGATTCTGCAAAATCGTTCAATTCTTATGGAATTGCACCTGTGAAAAAAAGCGGCGTATGGTCGCTGATCAAGCTGGATATTTATTAAAATCAGATATTGGTTAAGGAGGATAAAATGGAATTCAGATATGATTTTTCAGATGGAAGGTCAGATATGATATACGATTCTTTAGAGGGAGAGAGCCTTGATGTTCTGACTGTGAGAATGCTCCGGGAAGCAGATGGACCATCCTGTCTTTTAAAGATGCAGGTAGAGGAACGGGAGTGGGGATATTCATTTCGCTATGATATATCAGGAGTTACGAATATGATGGCATGGCAGGAAATGGTAATTCCGGAAGAAAAAGAGGCAATGATCCAAAAGATACAGAGGGCGGTTACAGAGCTGAAACAGTGGTATATACCAAGAGAAGAGCTTGTTCTGGAGCAACAGTATCTTTATGTGGACGACATGACTGGAGAGGTAAGGCTTTTGTGTATTCCTCTTAAAAGAGAGCGTCCTTCTGTTCAGGTGTCTTCAGCGGGACGGCAGTCGGAAGTTCCGCCTGTGACAACAGTGCCGCCAATACCGCCGCGGTCGGAAGTTCCGACTGTGGAATCGCTTCCTCCGATACCTCCAACTCCGGATGATTTTAATTTATTTGGAGAAATAGAAGAAACAGGAAAGAAGAGAAAAGGATTCTGGGAGAGAAAGAGAGAGAAAAAAGCAGAAAAGAAAGGGAAAACCTCAGAAAATATTATGCAGTACAGAGAAGAGGAAATTCCGGAAGGGATACCTTCGACAGCACCGGTCATTCCTTCTGCTTCAGAAGAAATTTCTTCAATTCCTCCTGTTGGGCAGCCTGTTCAGGAACCGACTTTTCCATTTCCGCAATATACATCTCCTGTATCTCCATATGTTTCGGAGGAGCAGGAGGAGCGTACAATGCTTTTGAATCAGGGAGGAGACGAGGGAACGGTACTTTTGAATACGCAGCCTGTTCTCAGGGCATTTCTTCTGCGCGTCAGAACGCAGGAACAATTTTCAATTTATAAGAATGTATGTAAGATTGGAAAAAAAGCGTCAGAGATAGATATATGTATTTCGAATAATCCGGCTCTTAGCAGAGTGCATTGTGTCATTCGGTATCTTGCAGGATTCTATTATCTGGAAGACTGCCATTCCAGTAATTTTACATATGTAGACGGGAAGCAGGCGATTCCGGGAGAGCCGATAAAACTTACGGATTCCTGTCGAATCCAGATGGCTGATGAAGAATTTATTTTCAGGGAGAAATAAAGGGAGGAAGATGGAGATATGAGATGTCCAAAGTGCAAAAAGAAAATAGGGAAGAATCAGAAATTCTGCAATTACTGTGGGGCGGAAATGAAAGATCAGGAAAAAAATAAAAATATAAAGATTTTTCTTCCAATCGGGGCAGGATGTATCTGCATTCTTGTTATTATGGTAGCTGTATTTGTTATGCCGAAAACAACACCTGCCAGCAAATTGCAGGCAAAGCTTGACCTGGGAAATAAATATCTGGCGGAAGCAAATTATGAAAAAGCAGAGATTGCTTTCAGCGAAGCGCTGAAAATTGACGAGAAATCTCCGGCAGCTGCAATGGGACTTGCAGATACTTACAATAAGCAGAAAAAACCATATAAGGCAGCGCAATATCTGGCGAAAGCTTCCGACAATGTAAAAAATATGAAGCTGTCTGATGCGGAGGAATATGCAAAAAAGCTGAGCGAACAGAAAGATTATTATGAAAAATTAATTAAAGATATTAATGAAAAGTCCAACAACAATAATAAAACGGAAGGCGAAATTATTATTCAGGTTATTCAGGATGTTGATAACGACGAGAGCGAGGACAATAAAATTTTCACGACACCAACACCAACACCGGAGATAACAGAAGAGCCGACTCCGGAGGAAACGCCAACACCGGAAATAACGGAAGAGCCGACTCCGGAGGAAATCCCAGCACCGGAGATAACGGAAGAGCCGGTTGCGGAAGAAACGCCAATACCGGAGATAACAGAAGAGCCAGTTCCGGAAGAAACAGTTTTACCAGGAGAAATTCTTATTTCTTATGCAAATGAAGTTGTTCTTTCACAGAGTCCGTATGCGTCTTTTGATGGTTCCGCCATTTCTTATGATTATGGGAACGGAGCTGGTTCCGCTGCTGCCTTAAATGGTACGCTGGGAATGGAATGTACGGATTTAAACGGAGATGGAATGGAAGAGCTTCTTGTAATTTCCATGAAAAGCGGAAAGATAGCATTTGATGTTTACGAAGTGGAGGGAGAATCTGTTGTATTGAAGGGGTCCGGTACAGCAGATACAGGATTTGAAGGTGCAGTAGAAGGAGCGCCATATAGCGGAACGCAGGAATGCTTTATTAAAGAAAATGGCGGAACATATTATGTGGGAATTGTATGTCATTATGTGGGAACAAATGCAGGAGACGGAAACCCATGTACAAGAACATTTGCATGGATTTACAGCATTGGCGCAGATGGAACGCCTTCCGGAATTGCATCTGGCTCCTGTGCTGACGGAGCGGATACGGATTCTTTCTCCAGCGGAGTTTCACCAGCTGGTTTAAGCGGAAGCTGGGCAGGTGAAGGTCTGGATAATCCGGGACTTTTGAGTGGAGGACTTTCCTCTGTAGAAAGCGGCGTAGAGGATCTGGTAATTGTAACAGGAAGTATGGAGGCAGGAAGTGGTTCCATGAGTATGAGTATAGAAGACACAACAATATTGGAAAATTAAACAGGAAGGGAATAAAATGCAGAGAAATATTTCAGATACTTACGAAATATTGGGAAAAATCGGAGAAGGCAACAGTGGAGAAATTTACAAGGCATATCACAAAAATCTTGGAAAAGAAGTGGTGCTGAAAAAAGTGAAAACAGAGATAAAGGATTTTGTGAATAACAGAGCAGAGGTGGATGTACTGAAAAATCTCCGCCATTCCTGTCTTCCCCAGGTATTGGATTTTCTCCAGATAGATGGAGATGTATATACAGTTATGGATTTTATTCCCGGAAATTCCTTTAAACAATATCTGGATGCAGGAACGGTATTTCCTGAAAAATCCGTTCTGATATGGGCGAAACAGATTTGCGCCACGCTTGGTTATCTTCATAATCAGAATCCGCCTATCATCCACAGTGATTTAAAACCCGGAAATATTATGCTTATGCCAAACGGAAATATTTGTCTTATTGATTTCAATATTTCTGCAAGTCTGGACGGAAACTGTGCGTGGGTTACAGGCTTTACAAGCGGATATGCTGCTCCGGAGCAGATTCAGGCAATGAAGTATAATCGGAATGAGCTGGATAGAAGCCGTTGGAAGACGGTAGATGCACGGGCTGATATTTACAGTTTTGGTGCTACGATTTACCATATTATGACAGGGCAGAAGCCCAAGCCTGATGAGAGCGGATTTGTGGAAGACATACGAAATAAAGGAAGAAAAATAAACGATGTGTTTGCTTCTGTTATTATGAAGTGTCTGGAACCAGATCCTCAGAAAAGGTATCAGGGAGCAGAACAGCTTTTATCTGATTTAAAAAATATTCAGGCAAAAGATAAAAGATACCGCAGACTTGTTCAGAAGCAGAAAATAATATATATATGTACGGCTGCCGTCATGTTTTTGTCAGCGGGTGTTGCTGTCAGCGGATATTTTCGAATGGACGCGGAAAAGCAGAAAAAGTATGAACTTTTAGTGCGGCAGGAAGCAGAGTGTATTTCCGCGTCAGATTTTGATAATTTTGAAATGTATTATCAGGAGGCAGTGAACCTGAAACCAAAGGAACTGGAAGCATATTATCAGAAAGCATTGGCACTTCATCAGCAGAGACAGTACGGCGATGCCATTGAATTTATTCAGTCTGAGATATTAAACAATCCGGATATTATAAACGGAAATGATACGTTGAATAATGTGTATTATCTTCTTGGGAATTGTTATGAAAAGCAGGAGGATTATGCACAGGCTGCCAACTGCTACGCTACAGCCATTACGATTATGTCGGATAATGCGGATTACTACAGAGATTATGCCATTGCTCTTGCATATAACGGAGATATGGAAGGTGCGAGAGAGGCTCTTGCGGAGGCGAAAAATCAAAAACTGGATTCTGTGGAAATCCGGTATATTGAAGGGGAGCTTGCATATGTTTCAAAGGATTATGCGGGAGCCGGGAGTATTTTTCAGGAATGTATCAGGAATACAAAAGACGAGTATATAAAAATGCGAGCGTATATTATGGCAGCTAAATGTCTGGACGCATCTGGTGACGGTGCAGAAATCCTGATGCGGAAAGTAAAAATGCTAGAAGAGGCAGCAGGAGTTCTTTCTCCAGAATATAATATAGGCATTTTGGAACAATTAGGACAGGCTTACAGTGATATGGCAAAAAAGACGGGAGATGCTTCTTATGATATGAAGGCAATAGAAGTATTTAAGAAAATAAAAGAGCAGGGAATGGGAAGTTACAGTACAGATTATAATTTAGCAGTTCTTTATCAGAATGTAAAAGATTATGACAGGGCTTCTTCTGTTTTGAATCAGATGCTTACAGATTATGGGGAGAATTATAAAACTTATAAGAGCCTTGCGCTTCTTGAGGTGGCGAAACAGTCTGAGCGACCTGCCGGAGAAAAAAACTACGGGGCTTTTAAGGGATATTATGAAAAGGCGCATAATCTTTATCAGGAACAGCTTGCTAACAATGTAAATGATGTGGAGATGGATCGCCTGAAAGAGCTTTATGATCAGGCTGTTGCAAATGGCTGGATCCAGTAACAAAGAGAGGAAATGAATATGGGAATTACAATGGGACTTCTGATGTTTATACTGGGAATTCTTGGCGTACTGATCAGTGTGATCGTTTTATGTCTGCTTCCGGGGCATTTTGAGAAGCAGAGAAAAGAGCTGATGGATCAAATTGAGAAGGAGTATTAAAAATGGACGGAGAAAAGAAGATAGCTTTGATTGGTTTAATTTCCGTTCTTAGTGTGGTGACAGTTGGAATTTTAGGAGCTGGATTTTGGGTAAAAAACAGAATATCAGAAAATGAACAGGAGGAAATTACAGTAGGAGAGAAAATAGAAGAGCTGAAAGCAGAGGAAATGGAGAAGAGTCAGGCGCAAAATACCGAAAGTTCGGAGGTTACTACTGCGTTACTGGAAACTCCGTTACCATCGATTGTTTTATCGCCTTCTCCGACACCTACGATTCCTGTATATCCGGCAGTTTCCAATGGTTATGTAAAAGCAGTCAGTGCAACTTCTTCACTAAGTGAGTATAATATGACGCATTCTCCAGAGCTTGCGAAAGACGAAAGTCTTTCTACAGCCTGGGTGGAAGGGGTTTCCGGAAATGGAGAAGGCGAGTTTCTGATGTTCACTTTTGATAATATGTATCAGATAACCGGATTTAATATTTGTGCAGGGTATCAGAAAAATCAAGATTTATACAGTAAAAATGCACGTCCCAAAGAAATAGAACTGGAATTTTCCAATGGCACAAAACACAAAATTACTCTTGGTGATGTAAATGAAATGCAAACATTTCAATTACCGAAACCGGTGAATGCAACAAGTGTTTCCGTTAAGATTTTGTCTGTGTATTCCGGCTGGAAGTATACAGATACAGCAATTTCGGAAATATCATTTTATTAAGTAAGAAGGAGGGAAAATAGATATGTTTTGTAAAGTATGTGGGCGAAAGATAGATGATGATTCTGAGTTTTGTACATACTGTGGGAGCCCTGTAGAGAAGGAAACAGAGATATTGGAAACTGTTTCAGAAAAGAAAAAGGGAAAAACGGGAGCGGTGCTTATTACGGTAGCTTCTGTTTTAACAGTGGCGGTATTCGTTGTGGCAGCGGGATTTCTTCTGAAAACAAAAGCATCGAAGGAAGTGGCGGAACAAATTACAGTAGGCGAAAAACTTGAGGAACTAAAAAAGGAAGAGGAAGAGAAAAAAGTCTCAGAAACAGCTCCTACAGAAACAATGGAAGTCTTTTTGGATAATTCTTCTGAAACCTCCAAAGAAAAAATTAAGGAGACTCCGGGAGAAGAGTTAGACAGAAAAATGGAGTCTATGCAATCCGAAAAGACATCTGCAGAACAGCCTGTACAGGAAGAAACAAAGGCAAGCCTTATGACAAGTGAACCGGATGTTTCAAACCTTAGAAAAGTAAATGTGATTGCAGCGAATGCTTCTTCTACCATATCACAGGAGGGCACAAGCAACAGTCCGATACTTTTGTTTGACGGAAAAGATGCTACTAACTGGCAGGAGGGAGTAGATGGTTATGGGATTTCTGAAACAATCAGCTTCAGTTTTGATGATTTCTATAAAGTAAAATATATCGGATTTAAGCTTGGCAACTGGAAAACAGACAGATATTATGTTGGAAATGCAAAACCGAAAACAATGACTCTTGCTTTTGGAGATTATGTTGGACCAGTTACATTTACAGGGGAACGGAAAGTAGAATGGGTTGAGGTAAATAACGCGGTAAAGGCAAACAGCATGAGAGTCAGTATTGACGATGTGTATCCCGGCACACAGTGGGAAGATACCTGTATAACAGAAATTATGGTATACGGAGAATAGTTGGAGGCTGTATGACGAGAGAAAAAAGAAAAAATACAGGCAGCGTAATTCTTTTAAGTGTGTTGAATATCATTTTAATTTGTGCCGTTTTATGTCTTGGTTTTTTATGTTATTTCAGTTTTCAGAATAACGCAACATTGAAACAGTCAAGGCAGCTACTACAGAAAGAGAATGAAGAAATGTCGGAAAAAATTGTGAGGCTGCAAGTAGAAACAGAGCAGCTTCAGCAACAGGTAACAGAATTTCAAAATGTGCAGGATACACAGGAAAGACGGCAGCAGGAGGAGAATGGAATGCTCACGCCTTCGGAGGGAGATACTGCATTAAGCGGAGAGGTTCTGGAGTCTCTTACCGTTGGACAGGTTATAGATGAATTTTCAGTGATCGGAAGTGAAGAACAGTATTTTAAAGCATATGAAATTGCGGAAGGAGACGCGGTTTATAACAGGATAAACGGCAAATCGTATTATCCCAATAACGATATTGGACTTTCCGATTTACGCTATTTAAAACTTGTTCATTATAATTTTGAACATCAGGTGCAGGTTGGTGAGTTGATTGTTAATGCGGCAATCTGTGAAGATGTGCTGAATGTCTTCAGGGAGTTATTTGACATAGAATATGAAATTCAGTCTATGCGTCTGATTGACGATTTCTGGATAGGAGATGGAATATCGTCAGACAGTAATTCCATTGATAATAATAATACATCGGCTTTTTGTTACAGGTTAGCAACAGGAGGTCAGAAACTTTCCAATCATGCATTGGGCCGCGCCATTGACATTAATCCGCAGCAAAATCCTTATGTATGGTATGGGGAAGATGGAACTCCACAGTGGAGCCATGAAAATGCTTCTTCCTATGTGGACAGAACAACAGGAGATGCCCATGTGATTGTGGAAAATGATGCCTGCTATAATATTTTTAAGAAGTACGGATTCAGTTGGGGAGGTTTGTGGCAGAATCCGGTAGATTATCAGCATTTTGAGAAACCGTCTGAGTGAGATGGCTATGGTAATGATGAGTTCAAACATTTATGTGGCAGATATGTCTTTGGAGCAGCAGGCAATTAATCTGAAAGGCGTAGAGAATGGAAGGCGGCTTGACGGGTATACAGGAGCTGATGGAAAAACGCAGCGTAATTTATTTAAAATCCATTGACAGCCACAAGCTCTCTTGCTACAATAAAATTACATATCTGGGACTATTCTCAGCCGTTCGGCTCTAAATCCCCATATGAATTATTAATTGAATATGGCGGAAAGGAGAATCGCTGGCAGGGAAATTTGTCTGAAATGCCCGTGTTTCTTTTACGTCATTAGAAAGGAAATGCGATGGCAAAACGAACCTTAAAAAACCTGAATCTTCTGGACGATTTTTTATTTGGAACACTTGTCTCCCATAAGGAATTTGGCGAAGCCTTCTGCCGGGAGTTGCTCCAGACTATTTTTCAAAGAAAGTTCGGGAAACTAAAAGTAATTCCACAGCGGCAGTATTACGGAGATGACACAGTGAATCACGGGACGCGTCTTGATGTTTATCTGGAAGAAGACAGTGCCGAATTAGAGCCGGAAGCGCTCTATGATCTGGAAGCAGAAAACGCAAAAAACAGAAAGAAACGTCAGCACCTTCCTAAACGGGCACGTTTTTACCGGGCAATTGTGGACGGACATAGTCTTGCGTCCGGCGAAGATTATGGAACATTAAAAGATGTATACATTATTATCATTCTTCCATACGACCCATTCGACCGGGACCGTCTCATTTATACTATACGTAATATGTGCCAGGAAGATCCTTCCATGCCATATGAAGACGGGGCAAGAACCATATTTCTTTACACGAAAGGAACAAAAGGTAATATTTCAAAAGAGCTTCGGGAGCTTCTTCATTATATGGAAGATACAGAAGAGAAAAATGCAGTAAACTCATCTTTGCAGAAAATACAGAAAATGGTAGAA
>JAUNAX010000190.1 GCA_030527365.1 Eubacteriales bacterium
TGCAGTAGGTGTGATTCTTGTAACTCTTGTACTGACAGTTCCGGCATTACAGGGATTGTTTGCAGTAAGAACCTTAAACCTTACACAGCTTTTCACAGTGTATGGACTTGCACTTTTGAACCTGCCAATTATTCAGGCAATGAAAGCGCTGAAGAAAAAATAAACACAGAATTGCGGAAATATCCATCAGGGGATTTGCTCCTGGTGGATATTTTTTTGCCGTGAGACAAGATTCTTTTTGTCTGTACAGTTTGTCGGGAGTTTGCTATACTGGAGGAAAAGGATTAGGGCAATTTAAGAAACATTATCAGACGGCATAAAATTTAAAAACAGATTCGAAGTGATGATAGCGAAGCTTCCGCAGGAAAGGACTGCGCCAGCTCCTCCACCGAGCACACTGTCTGAGCCAAAGGCGAGTTTGTGCGAATGGAGGTTATAGGCGCGCAGCCATTCCCGGAACTGGAGCGTGTCACAAGAACTGTTTTTAAATCTCTATTCCGTCCGCTGATATTAAAATACAACAACTAACAGAGGTGATACAATGGGAGAAGGTTTTACTCATTTTGACAAAAACGGCAACGCTGTAATGGTAGATGTATCCGGAAAAAACGATACATTCCGTACCGCTACGGCAGTGGGAGAAATCCATGTAGGACAAGAGATTATGGAAGCCGTAACAGGCGGCAATATAAAGAAAGGCGATGTACTTGGCGTTGCCCGGGTTGCGGGAATTATGGGTGTAAAAAGGACGTGGGAGCTGGTTCCTATGTGCCACCCTCTTTTTATTCAGAAATGTTCTGTAGACTATGAGCTGGAAGAAGAGAAAGGGATTATTCGTGCATTTTGTACAGTAAAAACCCAGGGGAAAACAGGAGTGGAGATGGAAGCCTTAACAGGAGTTCAGGTAACGCTTCTCACAATTTATGATATGTGTAAAGCCATTGATAAAAGAATGGTAATGACAAATATTCATCTTGTAGAAAAAACAGGGGGAAAAAGCGGGGATTTTTCTTTTGAAAAGAGAGAATAGACTGTTGATAAGAAGAATTATACCGTTTTTTGGAAAGGAGATATTATGAAACGTGTAGCGATTATTACATCAAGCGACAGTGGATACAGAGGGGAAAGAGAGGATTTAAGCGGTCCTGTCATAAAGGAAATCGTGGAAAAGACAGGATATGAGGTTGTTTCTATGGAAATTTTGCCAGACGATAAGGAAATGCTGAAAAATCGCATGGCGGAAATTGCAGATAAGGGAGAGGCAGAGCTGATTCTCACAACAGGAGGGACGGGTTTTTCCCCAAGAGATGTGATGCCGGAGGCAACAGAGGAAATCTGCGAGAGACGTGTTCCCGGGATTCCGGAGGCAATGCGCGCGTATAGCATGACGATTACAAAGCGCGCCATGTTAAGCAGAAGCGCAGCAGGTATTCGGAAAAAAACTCTGATTATTAATTTACCGGGAAGTCCCAAAGCAGTGAGAGAAAGTCTGGAATATATTATAGACGCGCTGGGGCATGGAATTGAGATTATGACAGGGGAAGCAGGAAACTGCGCCAGATAATATATGGAGCAATGAAACGGGAGGAAGATTTTTATGGGAAAAGTAATGTCAGTATGTACAAGTGAGGCAAAAGGCACACAGAAGAAAAACGTAGGAACAGCAGAGTTTGTGGAAGACTGGGGAATAAAAGGAGACGCCCACGCAGGAAAATGGCATCGTCAGGTAAGTCTTCTTTCTTATGATAAAATAGAGGAATTTCGCGCAAGAGGAGCAGAAGTGGAAGATGGAGCTTTTGGAGAAAATCTTGCAGTGGAGGGCTTTGATTTTGCAAAGCTTCCTGTGGGAACAGTTTTTAAATGCAATGATGTAGTTCTTGAGCTTACGCAGATTGGAAAGAAGTGCCACAGCGGTTGTGAGATTTTCAAAAAAATGGGCGACTGCATTATGCCGAGAGAGGGTGTTTTTACAAAAGTTCTTCACGGGGGAAAAATAAGCGTGGGAGACGAATTGATTATTTTGGAGGAAAAAAATGATATTTGATACACATGCACATTATGATGACGAGGCTTTTAATGAGGACAGAGAGACGCTTCTTGATTCCATGAAGGGAAATGGGATTGGCTGGATTGTAAATGCCTGCGCTTCCGTTGACCATATGGAGGAAACCATTGCGCTTATGGAGAAATATCCTTTTATCTATGGGGCGGTAGGTGTTCACCCTGATGATGCGGATAAAATGACAGAGGAGATATTATCAAAAATCCGATGTTTTTCTCGTCATGAAAAAGCGGTGGCGATTGGAGAAATCGGTCTTGATTATTATTGGCATAAGGAAAAAGAGGAGCATGAGATTCAGAAGAAAATGTTCCGGGCACAGATGGATATTGCAAGAGAGGAAAAACTTCCGTTTATGATACACAGCCGCGATGCGGCAGAGGATACCCTTTCTATTGTTCGGGAATACGTGAGGGAGGGAATGTCCGGCGGTGTTATTCATTGTTTTTCTTATGGAAAAGAAATGGCAAGGGAATATTTGAATATGGGACTGTTTCTGGGAATTGGCGGAGTTGTCACCTTTAAAAATGCAAAAAAATTAAAAGAGGTGGTGACGTACGCGCCGCTTTCTCAGCTTGTCCTTGAGACAGATTGTCCCTATATGTCTCCAGAGCCTTACAGAGGGGAACGCAATTCTTCTTTAAAACTTCCTTATGTAGCCCAGGCAATCGGGGAGCTGAAGGGGATTTCAGCGGAAGAGGTTATAAAAACTACAGAAGAAAATGCAAGGAAACTTTTTGGGGTTTAAGAAGCTATAGGAGAAGGAATATGAAGGAGTTTTTTGTAGAAGAGTTTTCTTCACAGGAATCTTACAGGAGCTTTAT
>JAUNAX010000030.1 GCA_030527365.1 Eubacteriales bacterium
TATTTTATCATCTTCATCATACTTACAATTCTGTCGATTTTTGCGGTCTCCTCAGGAGATTTTCCCATTTTCATAACCTCAAGAATAGCAGAGATTTCCTGCTGGTTAAAATGAAGCCCGTTGCTTTTTCCCTGACTGGCAGACTGCATGAGAAAGGGAAGAAGGTCGGAAGGACTCATACAGGAACCTTTCTGTGCAAGTCCCTGGAGCATGGAGAGCTTTTCCGGGTCAATGCCGGAAAGTTTTGGATTATTTTTCAGGTCTTCGTTCATAATGCAAAATCCTCCTTTATTTCATAAGCTGTACCATTTGAAAAATTGCCATAGTATTTAAAATCTGATCGAGCTGCTGTCGACTTTTCCCATAACAGAAGCGTCGAATGTCGTTTAAGGCATCGAGAGGGTCTGTTATATCAAGAGAAGCTGCGTGAAGCTGGCTGTCCTGTTTTTGCTTGGAAAAGACGGAAATCGTATTGGAAAGCTCCTGTGCTTTGGCGTAAACAGAAAAGAATTGTTGCGCTTTTGGCGGCAGATAAGGAACTGCTGCTTTTAGAAACTGGGTGGTATCACTTCCTGTAATCTGGTCGAGCGCTGTCTGAGAAAGAAAATTCTGTTCCATATAAAATCCTTTTTCCTTCATTGTATGTTAAAAAACAGAGAATATAACCAGAATAAAAAAACGTTTTGACTCCGATGTCTGAAATTTCATATAATATACAAAGAAGATAGCGGAGCGTTTTATGGAAATGAAATTAGAAAAAGAGAAAAACAGAAAAGCAGGAAAGCTTGTGATAGAGGGGAACGCCTTTTATGAACTGGATACAGAATGTATGGAAAAAAAGAAAAAGCACCAGATGGTTCAGGAGCAAAAGAAAAGGAGGCAGAGGAGTTAAACCTCTGCCCCACTGTTCAGAATTGGAAATCAGCAGCCGCAGCCGTTGTTTCCGCACAGAAGAAGGAGAATAATAAGAATCCAGCAGGAATCACAGCCTCCGCCGTTATTTCCGCAGCCACAGTTCCAGTTGTTTCCCCAGCCGCCGTTGCCACACAGACAGGAAAGAATGATGATCCAGAGAATACAACTGCAGGAGTTGTTTCCGAATCCAGGGAAATTGCCTCCGTTATTATTTCCACATCCGCAACCGCAGTTTGTTTCGCAGCCGCAGCCGCAACTGGTTCTTTCTTCACCACATCCACAGTTTGTAGCAGCTAAATCACTCATATTTAAAGCCTCCAAAATTGGTGTACACTTTATCTTATGAAGAAAAGGAAAATGTGTGACGAAAAAGGAAAAAGAAATTTCATTGACAGCGATATGAGAGTTTAGTATAATGTATGTAACAATTTTGTAATAAATAAGATTGGAAAGGGAGAAAAAACGTGTACAATTCAGGAAAAAGCTGCAATTCAAAAAAGGCAGTCTGGAAGATATGGCTGCGTGGAGTGTTTGTGGCGCTGCTTCTTATGACCGCATCTCTGGCAGTTACTTCTATGCCAAAAGAGGTAAAAGCGGCATCAGAAGGCTTTAAAATGATCAACGGAAAGGGCTATTACATAAAAAAGGACGGCTCTAAGTTAAAAGGCTGGAAGAACATAAATGGAAAAAAATACCTTTTTGATTTTGAGACTGGCGAGCAGGTAATCGGCTGGCAGAAAGACAAATGGGGGAATTACCTCAGATATTTTTCAAGGCAATATGGCCCGAAAGGGTATATGGCTACCGGTTTCTGGAGCGATGGGCGGGGGAATATCCGTTACTTTAATCCCGGAAACGGTATGATGACAAAAGGGTGGGCGTATGATAAAGGAAACCACCGCTTTTTTGATCGTAAAACAGGAATTATGTATAAAGGTGTCCGTAAGGTGGACAAGTATTATTATTACTTTATGGGGCACTCAGATCCGGAAAGATCCGGTTATCGTTGTAAAAAGGGATTTACGAAACTGGGCGATAAGCAGTATTATTTCAGTCCTTCAGATGGACGTGCTCTGTCAGGCTGGTTTACAGTAGGCGGAAAAACCTACTATGCTGACAACAAGGGAGTTATGTATAAAGGCGTCCGTAAAATAGGCAAGTATTACTACTACTTTATGGGAAGCTCCGGAGAACGGTGTCAGTCTGGATTCCGGACACTTGGAAGTAAGAAGTACTACTTTAATCCGAAAGACGGACATGCACATATTGGCTGGTCTACCATTGAAGGTAAAAAATATTACTTTGACAAAAAAGGCGTCATGTATGTTAATAAGACCTTCAATATGGGCGGCAAAAAATACAAGGCAGACGAAAACGGTGTTGTAACAGAAGTAAATGGCTCCGGAGGCGGAGGCAAATACCAGTATACCGTACATGATGAGTACGGTGGGTATGTAAAAGCATACGACCCGAAAAATGGAAGATATTATTATCTTGCGAGAGAGTTTGCGATTCACCCCGGTGTGGCAAATGGAGAAAAGACAGACAGAGATCTGCTGGCAGCCATCTGTGAAGCTGAGGCGGGAGACCAGGGATTGATTGGTATGGAGGCAGTTGCCCTCTGTATCCTGAACAGAACCATAGACCCAACAAGAGAGTTTCCGTCAGATTTACGAATGGTTCTTTATGAACAGGGAGATCCAAAACTTTATAAATACCCACAGTATTCTCCTGTAAGAGATGGGGCACTTTTAAGACGTTTAAATGGAAATTTCTACAACAGAACCCTGGCATATCAGGCAGCAGACGAGGCGCTTGAAATTTTCAATAATTATGTAAAATATAAAAAGCCGAGAACTTTGAAGGGATTTGACAGAAAAGATTTTAATTTCAAGTACTTTATGATGGAAGAAAGTTTCTGGCAGCAGCCTTTAGATTTTAACAGGGTGGACAAATTCCTTTATAAAGATCATATGTTTTTTGTAGATTGGGTATAAACACCGGAAAGGAAAAAATTTGAATCCAAATGTAATAGCGGTTTTGTGTGCAGCAGGCTTTGTCCTGCTGTTTGCACTTTTAATTTTGCGAGAAAACAGAAGACAGAAACGAAACATTGAGAGAAAGGTGCGGCGCATTTATGGAAAGGTGCCGGAACAGGAATATGAGACAGGAGATATAGAAAGAATTTCCCATTATTTCAGAAGAAGAGAAAAAGAAGGCTTTACGATTGATGATATTACCTGGAATGACCTTGATATGGATAGGGTATATATGCTGGTAAATCAGACCGTTTCTTCACCGGGAGAGGATGTTCTCTATGATATGATGCGCCGCCCTGTTTTTTCAGAAGAAGAATTAAGGCGAAGAGATGATTTGATAGAGTTTTTTGCTTCTCACGAAAAAGAGCGTGTGGAAATGCAGCTCTGCCTTTTTCGGGTGGGAAAAACAAGACTTGGTTCTCTTTCCGATACGGTTCTGGCTCTCAAGGAAGCACCAACAATTAAAACAGGAATCCATGTGGCAATGCTTATTGTTATCCTTCTTGCTTTATTTGTTGTGATTCCTCTTGCGCCTCTTCCGGGAATGCTTGTTTTTCTTGTGCTGTGTATAGGAAATGTTTCTGCTTATTATGCGGGAAAATCACATAAAATAACGGAAATTTATATGGATTGCTTTTCGAATCTTCTGGGAATGCTGAAAACGGCAGATGAGATGAAAGATATTTCGTGGAAAGAAGTAGAGCCACAGATGAAGGCAATACGGGAGGCGCGGAAGGTGTTCGCAAGTCTTCGAAAAAAAGCCATTTTTGTAACTGGCTCCGGTAAGGGTTTTGATAATTTTCTGGACGCGTTTCTTGATTATGTAAGAATGATCACCCATGTGGATTTTCTGGCGTATAATTCCGTTTTGAAGGAGACAAAGGATAAGGCAGATGTGATTATGAGCCTGATTGACAATATGGGAGAGCTGGATGCTGCTATTTCTATCGCTTCTTTTCGGGAACTTCTTCCTCTTAAATGTAAGCCGGAATTTGTACCTTATACAGGACAGGAGATAGAACTTAACGTAGAAGATCTCTATCATCCTCTGATTCAGGAACCGGTAGCGAACAGTATTGCGGCAAAGGGAGGAACTCTTGTAACGGGGTCCAATGCCTCCGGTAAATCTACTTTTTTAAAGAACATGGCAATCAATGCCATTCTGGCTCAGACACTTTATACGTGTACGGCGAGTTTTTACAGAGCGCCGTTTCTGAAGGCTATGACCTCTATGGCTCTCAGAGATGATATTGGAGGCGGAGACAGTTATTTTATTGTAGAAATTAAATCTCTCAAAAGGATTCTTGATGAAAGTAAAAAAGAAGAGCCGCTTCTCTGTATTATAGATGAGGTTTTAAGAGGAACGAATACCATTGAACGAATTGCCGCTTCCTCAAGGATTCTTTCTGCTCTTGATAAAAAATGGATTCTTCCATTTGCAGCAACTCACGATATAGAGCTTTCGTATATTTTAGAGGATATTTATACAAATTATCACTTTGAGGAAGAAATTGAGGGGAAACAGGTGATTTTCAATTATCTTCTGAAAGAAGGAATGGCAACTACGCGAAATGCCATACGTCTTCTCGATATGCTGGGCTATGAAAAAGAGGTGGTTGAAAAAGCTTCCCGGGCAGCTGCAGATTTTGAGCGCACAGGCGCGTGGGAAAAAATAAAAACAAAAAGTAAAAAAGGAGAGTAAAATGCTTGTAAAAATTTATACAGACGGGGCAGCGAGAGGAAATCCGGATGGGCCGGGAGGTTACGGAACGGTTCTTCATTATACAGATTCCAAAGGGCAGCTTCATGTACGGGAATTTTCGCAGGGGTATAAAAAAACAACAAATAACAGAATGGAGCTGATGGCTGCCATTGTGGGACTGGAGGCTCTGACCAGACCGTGTGAAGTGGAGCTTTATTCTGACTCTAAGTATCTTGTGGACGCTTTTAATCAGCACTGGGTTGATTCCTGGTTAAAAAAAGGCTGGAAAAGAGGAAAGAATGAGCCGGTAAAGAACGTAGATTTATGGAAACGCCTTCTGGAAGCGAAAGCCCCGCATTATGTGACCTTTCACTGGGTAAAGGGGCATGACGGACATCCGGAGAATGAAAGATGCGACACACTTGCCACAACAGCAGCAGACGGGGACGATTTAATTGATGATACCGGATTAATGGTGTGACACTTTAAGTTGTTAAAATGCAGGGGAAATTCCTTGACAAATAGAATGGGGATTTGTATACTTGCTAATAGTATAAGAAAAAGCGTAGAAGAGAACCAGTAGCATACAAAGAAGCGGACAGAGAGCAGCCGGTAGGTGAGAGGCGCAGGTGGAAGGTATGTGAATACATCTTGGAGCTTCGCACTGAAATGTAAGTAGGCTGCGACGGAATGGCACCCGTTACTGTGCTGGAGTGATAAAAACCGGAATTTCGGAAAGAGTCACTTGCGGAGGCAGAAAATGCGAGTTTTTTGCGAATTTAGGTGGTAACGCGGGACCCGGTTCTCGTCCTAAAATGGACAGGAACCGGGGATTTTTTTATTCAGGAGGAAATAACAATGACAGTTTGGGAAGAATTAAAAGCCCGTGGCCTCATTGCACAGGTTACAGATGAGGAAGAAATCAAAGAAATGGTAAACCAGGGAAAAGCAACTTTTTATATTGGCTTTGACCCTACAGCGGATAGTCTTCATGTAGGACATTTTATGGCGCTTTGCCTGATGAAACGTCTTCAGATGGCAGGCAATCGTCCGATCGCCCTTTTAGGCGGCGGAACCGGTATGATCGGAGATCCGTCAGGACGTACAGATATGCGTCAGATGATGACAAAAGAGACGATCCAGCACAATATCGACTGTTTTAAGAAACAGATGGAGCGCTTTATCGACTTTTCCGAAGGAAAAGCCATGATGGTAAATAATGCAGACTGGCTGATGGACTTAAATTATGTAGAACTTCTCCGTGAGGTAGGACCACACTTTTCTGTAAACCGTATGCTTACAGCAGAGTGTTACAAGCAGCGTATGGAAAGAGGGTTAAGCTTCCTGGAGTTTAACTACATGATCATGCAGAGCTACGATTTCTACATGCTGTACCAGAAATACGGCTGTAATATGCAGTTCGGCGGAGACGACCAGTGGAGCAATATGCTTGGAGGAACAGAACTGATCCGCCGTAAGCTTGGAAAAGATGCTTACGCTATGACGATCACACTTCTTTTAAATTCCGAAGGAAAGAAAATGGGAAAAACACAGTCCGGCGCTGTATGGCTTGATCCGAACAAGACTTCTCCATTCGATTTCTATCAGTACTGGAGAAATGTGGACGATGCAGACGTGATCAAATGTATGCGTCTTCTTACTTTCCTTCCACTGGAAGAGATTGAAGAGATGGCAAAATGGGAAGGAAGCCAGTTAAACAAGGCAAAAGAAGTGCTCGCATATGAGCTTACCAATCTGGTTCACGGTGAGGAAGAGGCAAAGAAAGCGCAGGAAGGTGCGAGAGCACTTTTTGCAGGCGGCGCAAATACAGACAATATGCCGACAACAGAGCTTTCCGATGAGGATTTTGCAGAGGACGGAACCATTGATCTGATTTCTATGCTTGTAAAGGCAGGACTTGTTCCTACACGTTCCGAGGGACGCCGTGCCATTGAGCAGGGCGGTGTGTCCATTGACGGAGAAAAAATTACAGATATTAAGCACACAGTTTCAAAAGATTCGCTCACAGGAGACGGCGTTGTTCTGAAACGAGGCAAGAAGAAATTTAATAAAGTTTGTGCAAAATAAGCACTTTAGGAGGATATAAGAATGAAGAAATACGGAGTAAACGAGCTTCGTAAGATGTTCCTTGATTTTATGGAGAGCAAAGGACATCTTGTGATGAAAAGCTTTTCCCTGGTTCCGCAGGGAGATAAGAGCCTTCTGCTGATCAACGCAGGTATGGCTCCTTTAAAACCATATTTTACAGGTGCGGAAATTCCGCCGAGAACACGAGTTTCTACCTGTCAGAAATGTATCCGTACAGGTGATATTGAAAATGTTGGAAAAACAGCCCGTCACGGTACTTTCTTTGAAATGCTGGGAAACTTCTCTTTTGGAGATTACTTCAAAAAAGAAGCCATTGCCTGGTCCTGGGAGTTTTTAACAGAAGTAGTCGGACTTGATCCGGAACGTCTCTATCCGTCTGTTTATCTGGAGGATGACGAAGCGTTTGACATCTGGAACAAAGAAATTGGTATTCCAGCAGAGCGTATTTTCCGTTTTGGAAAAGAAGACAACTTCTGGGAGCATGGCGCAGGTCCCTGCGGTCCGTGTTCTGAAATTTATTATGACAGAGGGGAAAAATACGGCTGTGGCAAGGAAGGCTGTACAGTAGGCTGTGAATGCGACCGTTACATGGAAGTATGGAATAACGTATTTACCCAGTTTGAAAACGACGGAAACGGCAACTACGAAACTCTGAAACAGAAAAACATTGATACCGGCATGGGACTGGAACGTCTTGCTGTTGTTGTTCAGGACGTAGATTCTATTTTTGATGTAGATACTATCTGCTCTCTTCGTAATCTTGTATGTGAGATTGCAGGAAAAGAATATGGAAAAGAATACAATGACGATGTTTCCATTCGTCTTATCACAGACCATATCCGTTCTGCCACATTTATGATTTCTGACGGAATTATGCCTACAAATGAGGGAAGAGGGTATGTGCTTCGCCGTCTGATCCGCCGCGCTGCCCGCCACGGACGTCTTCTTGGTATTCAGGGAGATTTCCTTGCAAAATTAAGCGCGGAGGTTATAGGTGGCTCCAAAGACGGTTATCCGGAGCTTGAGGAGAAGAAGGACTTTATCTTTAAGGTTCTCACAAACGAGGAAAATCAGTTTAATAAAACAATCGACCAGGGACTTCGCATTCTCTCTGATATGGAAGAGGAAATGAAGGCAGCAGGAGAGAAGACTCTTTCCGGAGAAAATGCTTTTAAATTATACGATACTTACGGATTCCCTCTTGATCTTACAAAAGAAATCCTGGAAGAAAAGGGATATGGAATCGATGAAACAGGCTTCCAGGCAGCAATGGAAGAACAGCGTGTGAAAGCCCGTGAAGCCCGTGAAGTTACAAACTATATGGGTGCGGATGCTACCGTTTACGATGAGATCGACGCTTCTGTCACAACAGAATTTGTAGGATATGAACACCTTTCTTTTGATTCCGAGATTACAGTTCTCACAACAGAAAAGGAAATCGTAGCTTCTCTTATGGAAGGACAGAAGGGAACGGTATTCGTAAAAGAGACACCTTTCTATGCAACAATGGGCGGTCAGGAAGGTGACACCGGTGTGATCGAGACAGAGAATGGAAGATTTGTGGTAGAAGATACCATTAAGCTTCGCGGCGGCAAATTCGGTCATGTGGGGCATATGGAATCCGGTATACTGTCTTCTGGTGAGACAGTTTCTCTGAAAGTCAATACTTCTGCAAGAAGAGACACAGAGAAAAACCACAGCGCAACACACCTTCTTCAGAAAGCGCTGAAAACAGTTCTTGGCGCACACGTAGAACAGAAAGGTTCTCTCGTGACACCGGACAGACTTCGTTTTGATTTTGCACATTTCCAGGCTATGACACCGGAAGAAATTGAAAAAACAGAAGCTCTTGTAAATGAGCAGATTCAGGCAGGACTTTCTGTCACAACAGACGTGATGGATATTGAGGAAGCAAAGAAATCAGGGGCAATGGCTCTTTTCGGAGAAAAATACGATCAGAAGGTTCGTGTAGTTTCTATGGGAGACTTCTCAAAAGAGCTTTGCGGTGGTACGCACGTTTCCAATACAAGCTCTATTATGCTCTTTAAGATTCTTTCCGAGTCCGGTATTGCGGCAGGTGTTCGCCGTATCGAGGCTCTGACAGGAAATGCAGTTCTGGAATATTATAAGAAACAGGAGGCACTTTTACAGGAGGCTTCCAAAGCACTGAAAGCGAACTCAGGAGAAATTCTCGAGAAAATTTCTCATCTTCAGGAAGAAGTAAAAACACTTCAGAGTGAAAACGAATCCCTGAAGAGTAAAATGGCACAGGGTTCTCTTGGAAATGTTATGGATAAGGTTGTGGAAGTAGAGGGAGTGAAGCTTCTCGCTGCAAAAGTAGAAGGCGTGGATATGAACGGACTTCGTGACCTTGGAGACAGCCTGAAAGAAAAGCTGGGAGAAGGCGTTGTTCTTCTTGCTGCGGTAAATGGCGGAAAAGTAAATCTTCTTGCAATGGTAACAGAGGCAGCCCAGAAGGCAGGCGCTCACGCAGGAAATCTTGTAAAAGCTACAGCTGCGATCGTTGGCGGCGGTGGCGGCGGACGTCCGAACATGGCGCAGGCAGGCGGTAAAAATCCGGAAAAAGCAGACGAGGCAGTAAAAGCAGCAGCAGAGATTTTAAAGGGACAGCTTTCTAAATAATTTTTTTGCAAAATTAACCAAAAGATGTTGACGAACCTTAAGGCTATGATATATAATACTAATCGTGCAAGAAAAATACCCAGACAGTTGTATTTAAGCACAATCTACAACTGGAGGGAGGTTAGGTGTGAGTCTATGTCAAATGTAATCGTAAAAGAGAACGAGACTTTAGATAGCGCTCTTCGCAGATTTAAGAGAAGCTGTGCTAAAGCAGGAATTCAGCAGGAAATCCGCAAGAGAGAGCATTACGAGAAACCAAGCGTTCGTCGTAAGAAAAAATCTGAAGCCGCAAGAAAACGTAAATATAATTAATTGTGCGCAAAAGTCCCTGGCTGTTTAGTCAGGGATTTTTAATATAACAGAAAGTGACGTTATAATTTTCTGTTTGTCGAGGTGAAAAATGATTTACAGAAACAATTTTGAAAAGATAAAAAAGAAAAAAAGTGTAATTATGCGTATGTTAAATATTATGTTAAAAATACTGTTTAACCGCATTTTTTACGTGGCGCTTGCCCTCTTAATCCAGCTTGTATGGATTTTCCTCATTGCAGCAAAATTTGTGGGATATTCCCAGTATATTTCTATGGCGCTGGAGGTTGTGACGATTGTTGTGGTTCTTTGGATTGTAAACAAAAAAATCAATCCTTCTTATAAGCTTGCGTGGACGATGTTGATTCTCTGCATTCCTGTGTTTGGTGTCCTTTTATATCTCTTATTTGGACAGTCCAGAATTGCCAATGTAATAGAGAACAGCTTCGAAAGCGTACAGGAGAAAAACAGACAATACCTGGAAGAGAATGAAGAGACAAGAAAGGCTCTGGAAAAAGAGGATCTTTCCGCTGCCAGACAGTCTGCCTATATCCGGGAATATTCTGGCTATCCTCTCGGAAGAAATACGGAAGCAGAGTATTTTCAGGTAGGAGACGATATGTTTCCTGTTTTTGTAAGAGAACTGAATGAGGCGAAACATTATATTTTTATTGAATATTACATTATAAATGATGGTGTGATGTGGCAGACTATTCTTGATATTCTCGAAAAAAAAGCTGCCGAAGGTGTGGACGTACGTCTGATGTACGATGGTTTTGGATGCTTGACTACGCTTCCCAATAAGTATGATGCGGAGCTTCGAAAAAAAGGTATTAAATGTGTAGTTTTTAATCGTTTTCGTCCTCTTTTAAATATCATTCAAAATAACCGTGACCACAGAAAACTGTGTATTATAGACGGACATACAGGATTTACCGGAGGCGTGAATCTGGCGGACGAGTATATTAACCAGAAAGAGCGTTTCGGACACTGGAAGGATACGGCAATTATGCTGAAAGGAGAGGCTGTATGGAATATGACCGCCATGTTTTTACATATGTGGCAGGTGGTAAACCGTACAGAGGAAGAAAAGCCATACGATTATTATTTCCCGCATACTTTCCATCAGGAGCCTTTTGAGGGCAGTGGATATGTACAGCCCTTCTGTGATACCCCTCTGGACCATGAGACAGTGGGAGAAAACGTATACATGAACATCATTAACAGGGCAAAGGAATACGTGTATATCTGCACTCCGTACCTGATTATTGATAATGAAATGATGACAGCTCTCTGTCTTGCGGCAAAAAGCGGTGTGGATGTGCGCCTTATGACGCCTGGTATTCCGGATAAGAAGATCGTATTTCTTCTTACCCAGTCTTATTATGAACAGCTTCTTGAGGCTGGCGTAAAAATCTACGAATATCAGCCGGGATTCCTTCATGCAAAATCTTTTGTGTGTGATGATAAGATCGGAGTGGTAGGAACTATTAACCTGGATTACAGAAGCCTGTATCTTCATTTTGAAGATGGGGTATGGCTTTATAAAAACCGCGTGATTGAGGATATTAAAGAAGATTTTCTTGATACTTTGGAATATTGTAATCAAATTAGTCTGGAGTTCTGCAGAGGACGTTCTTTGCCTGTGCGGGCAATGCAGAGTGTTCTGCGTCTCTTTGCGCCTATGATGTAAAAGAAAAAGACAGATAAAAGTACCGTTTCCCCGATTTGAGGAAACGGTACTTTTGTCGTTTTTATGTTAAAGAGAAAGCTGACGCTTAATCTCCCGAACGGTAATCCGATATACTCCGTAAAGGAAAATGCCAAGGACAGCGAAGGAGACAATGCTGAGGAGAATACTGGTTACTTCGGAATGAGAAATTCGGTTATCGTTTATGAAAAGAATCATGAAGAAAACGAATCCCATTGCTGTGATGCCCACAACAGAAGGCATAAGAAATACGTTGGTGCACTGTTTTTTTACTTCCCGGGTTAGAAATTCCGGGGACGCTCCCAGGCGCTTTAGATCCTCGAAAAGATAGCGGTTGTTAAGTGCAATGGTCTGGCAGCGTGTATGGAGGATGATGCAGGCTGCAATAAGACATATGATAAAAATGAACAGAAACATCATAATATAAACAGAGTATGTCATCAGAAAATCATGGGAATTTAATATCTGAAATACCGGCATATATGCCCATTCTGTTCGGAAGGTAGTGGAATCAGGATCACTTTTTTGGAAATGATTTATCTCAGAGGTAAAATCATCATATGAAATTCCTGCTTTTTCATGGTTTGCCTTTGTGTAAATATCCACATAGAAAGGCATATAGCAAGAATCGTCCGTTTTACTTACAAGCGTGTGGAATAAATCATAGGCAAAATCGTAATTGTCTTCCCCGTTTACGTTGAAAAGAGAAAGTTTTCCTCTGTATTCCTTTGTAAGCTCCCGGGAAATTTTTTCATAATCGCTGTCGTCCAGAACCATATATCCATTTTTTTTAAATAAGAGGTCATAGTGAAGAAAACCTGCAAATTCTGTGGAAATCGATTCTTTTGTCACAGGATTAGTAATGAGAGAGCCATAGGTACGAAGATGATAAGTAGCAACTTCTTCTGCATCGGAAATTGTCATAAATGTGCCCGACAGTACATCGGCTTTCTGCCCTGTGATGCGGTTAAAGGTGGATTCAGACATACAGGTTTCCAGAGTGGAAAGCTCTTCATAAACAGTTTTCAAATGTTCGTCCGGCATAATATACTGTATTTCGCCGTCAAAAGCAAGAGAAACATAGTCTGCTTCTGTCCAGTCTTTTAAAGAAACGTTATGTTCTGCCGCAATTTCAGCCACCTCTTCTTTATCCGGCATATCCTGGTCTGCCCGGTAAGGGAAAAGATAGGCGTAAGGCTTTGGCGCATTGGTAGTGAGCTGAGGTCCCATAATGCTGAAAATATAACCGGAAGCAAAGCAGGCGCCTGCAATGAGGACGGTTCCGACCAGAAGATTGTTGACGGTCTGTTTTCCCTGGAATTTCATCATACTGCGGCTTATGATGTTTTTATAAGGGGCTTTTCTGTGGGGAATCCAGCCGTGTACTACTGTGTGAAGAACTACAAAATAAAGTCCTATAAATACAGGGGAGTAGGAGAGATTTACCCAGGCAGGGGGCATGGCGGAGAAGGTTTCCATGTAGAGACCGGGTACATAATATCCCAGTAAAAAGCCCGCAAAAATAAGGAGAAAGCCAACAGGACCGCACCATTTTCCAGGAGCTTTTACTGGCTCGTTTTTATGTTCCTCGCGGATTACCTCCAGAATATCAGTTCTCACAAGGTAGCGGTTTGCAAGAGCTAAGGAAAAGATAATTACAAGAAGAGCAAAAAGTACAGGGATAAACAAACAGCTCAGATTTAAGTTTAACACCATATCGGAGTTGTCTACAATAAGAAGCCGAAACCCGCTCCACAGAATCCACACAAGAGGAAACCCTGCGAGAATCCCCGCTATGGAGGCGACGGAACTTAAAAACAGAACTTCTTTAAAAAGTCCGGGAGCCAGACGCTTTCTGGAAGCGCCAAGAGCCATTAGAACACCCAGTTGTTTTGATTTTTTGCGGAAAAACAGGCTCGCTGCGTAAATGGTGAAAACGCCGCAGCCAAAAAGTGTCAGTACAAAAATGGCGATCATCTGTTTTCTGCTGTCTCCGCCTTCCGGGAATACAAGCTGGATTGTAGGGGAGAGCATAAGGGTGGAATAGGCAGAAATCAGCATCAGTGCAATAAAATTGCAGAACAGGTAAAGTCTTGCCTGTTTATAATCTGTTTTTTGAAGTTTTCTTTCCAGGTCTTTAATCGTTTTCATAATTCTTCACTCATTTCTTTGATAGTGTCCAGAAGCTGGATGTGGAAAAGGCGCTGGCTTCCGTGGTTTTCAAGTTGTTTGTAAATGGTTCCGTCTTTTAAAAGAATTACCCGGTCGCAGAAAGAAGCGGAAAAACTGTCGTGAGTTACCATAAGAATGGTTGCGTCCATCTGGGAACGGGCTGCCTCAAAGGATTCAATGACTTTAAGGCTGGATTTGCTGTCAAGATTTCCTGTGGGTTCGTCTGCCAGAAGAAGGAGCGGGTTGTTGATGAGACTTCTTGCAACAGCTGTTCGTTGACGTTCGCCCCCGGAAACGTCTGCCGGATATTTGTTTTTTATGTGCTCGATTCCAAAAAGAGAGAGAAGCTTATCTGCCCGTTTTTGGGCATCTTTTCCCACATCTTCTTTTATAATTCTGGGAATCAGAATGTTTTCCCGTATGGTAAGCCCGTCAAGAAGCATGAAATCCTGAAATACAAAACCAAGCTTTTCGTTTCGGATTTTTGCAAGCTGTACTTCATCGAGAGTCGCAATGTTCTGTCCTCCTAATGTGATGCTTCCTCTGTCAAAAGGGATGTAACAGGAAATACAGTTTAAAAGCGTGCTTTTTCCGGAGCCGGACGGTCCCATAACTGCTACAAATTCACCCTTTGCAACCTGAAAAGAAATGTCTTTCAGAACGGGATACTGTATTTTTTCGGTGTAATAAGATTTTTCCAGATTTTTTACATATAACATAATCATTACCTGCCTTTCATTTGTTGAGACAAGGGTAGCATAAAAAAGACAGGCTGTGGAAAGGGGATGTCATATCTGGCAGTGTCTATGTAAAGTTTTGCAAAAGCCTGCAGAGTATGTAAAGTTTTGCGTTTCTGATGTAAAGTTTGGGAGCTGCCCGGTTGCAAATAAAAGAAGGGAATGATAAAGTATAAAAAAAGCGGGAGGAAAAAATATGCTTCGGATTGCCATATGTGACGATGATATAAATGCAAGAGATGCCCTTCATATTCAGCTTGAGAGTACTCTTATGGAAGAAACAGAAAAAATAGTCTATGAATTTGTTTCCGGACAGACGGCTGTAAACTGGCTTTTGAAACACCCGGGAGAGATTGATCTTTTGTTTCTTGACGTAGAAATGCCGGGATTAAACGGAATGGAGACTGCGGAAAAAATCCGGGAGTTTGATAAAAATATGATTCTTGTATTTGTGACAGGATATGCAGATTATGTGTTTGATGGATACCGTGTGGGCGCGCTTGATTATGTAATAAAACCGGCGGGAAAAGAGCGGCTTTCTGAGATTATGAAACGTGTGCGGGCGCAGATATTTTCACAGTCGGAAGAGAATTTTGTGTTCCAGAATACAGATGGAACATATCGTTTTTCTTATGGAGAAATTTTATATTTTTACAGTGAAAGGCGGCAGGTTACTGTTGTGACAGAAAGGGGACATTTTACTTTTTATGGAAAATTAAATGAGGTGGAAGAACAGACTGACGGAGATTTTGTGCGAATTCATCAGAGGTATCTCATAAATGGGAAGAAGGTAAGTCATATCGGAAGCACGTCCCTTTTTATTGTTGAGGGAGAGAGCGAGACGGAACTTCCCATTAGCAGAGGATTTCGGGAGGCGGCATCGTCGAAGCTTGCAAGAATATTATTGAGAGGATAAAGAAGATGAAAGAATTTCCGCTGTTGGTCGGAGCAAATATTTTAAATTATGTTACAGTCACTCATTTTGTTCAGGTAAAAAAGAAGTGGTGGGCAAAGGTGGGGATTTTTCTTGTTTCCTTCTTTCTTACGGGCATGATCATGTATATCGGGGAATGGACAAATTTTCCACCTACGTTCGGGATAGTTTTACTTGGAATCTATCTTTGCTGTGAGGGGAGCAGTCTGAAAAAGATAACTTTCGGACTTTTGAGTATTACTGTATATTGTACAGCCAATGCCCTCTTTGATAATTATCTTGATATAAGTGATTCAGATAGATACTGGGGGAGATTTTTGTTTGCTGCCATTTTGTTTGCGGGAATGAAGCTGTTTTTTCGTTCGGCAGACAGGGAAGAGGAGCTTTCCTCTTCTATGTGGGGACTTTTAATCCTTCTTATTCTGACGCCCTTTGGAATTGTGCTCAGTGTGATTCTTCTCACAAGTCGCTATAGTTGGGCAAGAGAGGCGGAGGGATTTTTATGTGTGCTTCTTTTCATTGCTCTTTTTGCAGTTATCGGACTTTTGTGGACGATACAGGTTCTGATGCGGCAAAAAAGAATGGAGCGGGAGCATATGTACATGGAAATGAACCGGAAATATTATGAGATAATGGAGCAGCAGCACTTTGAAATACGGCGTTTAAAGCATGATATGGCAAATCATCTCCAGGTACTTTTGGGACTTTCAGAAGAAAAGAGAGAAGCGTATATTCAGGAATTGATAAAGGGACATGGTGTTTCCGGAACCTTAAATTACTGTAAGAATCCTACAGTAAATGCAGTGCTCACTTCAAAGGAGCAGATTTTTAAGGAGAACAAAATTGCATTTCGCCATAAAATAGATATTCAGGAAGAGATTCCCGTTGAGCAGCCGGATTTATGCGCCATGTTTGCAAATGCCCTTGATAATGCGGCAGAGGCGATAAAAAGGGAAGAGTTTCCGGAAGAGAAACGGTGGATTTCTCTGGAAAGTCGGTTTCAGAAGGGAATGTTTGTGCTTTCTGTAAAAAATCCGTCCTCTGTAAAAGTGACGGAGGGAAAACTTCCTGATACCGGAAAAGCAGACAGGAAAAATCACGGAGTCGGTTTGAAGAGCATACAGGAAGCCGTAAAAAGGTATCAGGGGAATATGGAACTTCATACAGAAAATGGAATATTTGAATTGTTTCTCTGGATACAGTTTCCTAACGGTTAACAAATTCTACAAAAAGCTTCATAAGACTCCATTGCCGCACGGAAAAAACAGAAGTATATTAAGGGCAGAAAGGAGAAAAAATGAAAGAGTTAAATATAGGAACCGTGCTTGCAGCGCGCAGAAGAGAAAAAGGAGTGACTCAGGAAGAGGTAGCTGCTTTTGTGGGCGTTTCCAAGGCTTCTGTTTCCAAGTGGGAGAATGAGCAGAGTTATCCGGATATTACAGTGCTTCCTGTTCTGGCATCTTTTTTTCATATAACTATTGATGAGCTTTTGGGGTATCGCCCTCAGCTTACAGAAAAGGAAATCTGGGAATCCTACCGATATTTTACCCGGTGTTTCGGGAAAGAGCCATTTTGCGATGTAATGGAAAAAGTAAGAGCGCTGATACGAAAATACAATACCTGCTATCCTTTGTTTCTTGCGATGGCGCAGCTTTTGTTTAATCACTGGAATCTGGCGGCGTCCAGAGAGGAAGGCTTTCTTGCTTTAAAAGAGGCGCAGGAACTTTGCGTTCGCGTCCAGAGAGAAAGCGAAGATACTCTTCTGAAAAAAGATGCCATTGCGCTCGAAGGATTTTTGGCTGTTATGAAACGGGAACCGGAGCGGGTTCTGGAACTTTTCGGGGAAAAACTCCGTCCCAGGATTTCTTCGGAACTTCTTCTTGTGAGTGCTTACAGCCTTCTTGGAGAAAAAAGGAGAGCGTTCAAATATTGTCAGGCGCTTCTGTATGAAGGCGTAGTGGAGATGATGGATTTGCTGGCAAATTATCTGGCTCTCTGTGGGGAAGATAAAAAAGAACTCTGCTTTTCGGCTGTGCATGGACTGGAAGCAGCATTTTCTCTGAAAAATCTTCTTCCTCATAAAATCATTAATCTGTATATGATGGAAGCCATTTATTATGGAGAGCAGAAGAACAGGGAAAAAACGCTGGCATCACTTTTTGATTATGTGGAGACAATCCGGAAAAACTGGAAAGATTTTACCATTCACGGAGATACGTTTTTTGATCTTTTGGAAGAATGGATAAAGGAGACAGGGATCAGCCGGCAAATGCCGAGAAATATGCAGTTTATTCGGGAGGAAATTATAAGAAGCGTGAGGGAAAATCCTGTGTTTGACTTTGTGAAAGGGGAAAAAGAATTTCGTATTCTTATAAAAAAACTTGAAAATCTGCAGACAGAAGAAAGGGATTGATATGAGTGCAGTTTTGGAAATCAGGCATTTTCATAAGACATATAAAAATGGAAAAAAGGCAGTAGAGGACTTGAATCTTTCAGTACAGCCGGGAGAAATTTATGGATTTATCGGGCAGAACGGAGCCGGAAAAACAACTACGATCCGGGCAGTAACAGGTATGATGGAGTTTGACAGAGGAGAAATTTTGATAGACGGTCATTCTATAAAAAAGGAACCGGTTCTCTGCAAGTCTGTGACAGCATATATTCCGGATAATCCGGATTTGTATGAGTTTCTGACAGGAATCCAGTATCTGGAATACATGGCGGATATATTTCAGATAGAGGAACAGACGAGAAAGCAGAGGATTCAGAAATATGCAGAGCTTCTTGGAATGACGGAAAGTCTCGGAGATTTTATAGGAAATTATTCCCACGGAATGAAACAGAAAACAGCTCTTATAGGCGCGTTTCTTCATAAACCAAAGTTATTTGTTCTGGACGAGCCTTTTGTGGGTCTGGATCCGGAAGCATCCTTCCATTTAAAAGATATGATGGGAAAACTCTGTGAAGAAGGAAGCAGTATTTTCTTTTCCACTCATGTTCTTGAAGTGGCGGAAAAGCTTTGCCATAAGGTTGCCATTATTCAGAAAGGCAGGCTGATAGCAGATGGAACAATGGAAGAAGTAAAAGGCAATGCAAGTCTTGAAGAAGTATTCCTGGAGGGTGTGGGAAATGAAAAATAAAGTGTGGCTCCTCACAAAAATACAGCTTATGCGTGTGTGGAATCCGGAATTTTTCAAAGGCAGGGAGGAGCTGCGGAAAAAGAGAAAGCGTTTTCTTCTTCTTTCTCTTGGAATGGTGGGAATTGGTGCTTTGATCATGTTTTACAGCGCGCTGCTCTCTTTTGGGTTTGTGCAGATGGGAATGGGGGACGCCATTCCTATTGTGATGATGGGAGTATGTTCTCTTTTCCTCATTGCGATTTCTTTTATGAAAAGCGGAAGTACACTGTTTGGTGGAAAAAATTTTGATATGATACTTTCTCTTCCTGTGACCGTGCGCCAGGTAGTGCTTTCAAAGATTTTGCTTTTTTATGGAACGGACTTTCTTGTTTTTTTGGCAGGCTTTCTTCCTGCGTCCATTGTTTATGCAGTTAATATGAAACCAGGAGTCGGCGAAGTTTTTAATCTTCTTGTGGCTGTGGTGCTGGGGCCATGTATTCCGGTTATTCTGTCCCTTGTGTTGAGTATACTGGTTATGCTTCTTGCAGAGAGGCTTCCCCACAAAGAAATTTTTGTGATTGTCTTAAATGTGGCGATTTTTGTGGGGATTTTATTCTGGACGGGAAATATTTCTGCGACAATGGATAAAGAAGCTCTGATGAATATGGGAAAAGCGCTGGTAAATGGAGTAATTTTTGTATATCCTCCGGCAGGTGTGGCGTTTTCTTTTCTGGAAGAGGGAAGCATTTGGGGAACGCTTCTTTTTTCTGTTCTGTCGATTGTTCTGTTCTGGGGATTTGTAACTTTGGTTTCCAGTTTTTATGTAAAAATCAATGAAATGTTTTCTTCTAAGAGTAGAACTGTGGGAAAGGTTACATATGGAAAAGAAAGCACAATCCGGAAGGCTCTTCTTAAAAAAGAATGGAGAAGACTTTTTTCTTGCCCGATTTATGCCATGAATACATTGGTGGGCTATGTACTTATGATTTTGTTTGGAATTATGGTTCTTACCATGAAAGCAGATACTCTGGAGGGAATGATCAACATTCCGGGGATTGAAGATCAATTTGGCGGAGTCTTTCCTTTTATTATTGCAATGTTCGCCGGAATTGCGCCTATGACTGCCCCTTCTCTTTCTCTTGAGGGGAAAAGCAGATGGATCATGTGCAGTCTTCCTGTAAAATCAATAGAAATTTTCCGGGCAAAGATTACGCTGAATCTTTTATTTGCAGTACCGTCTATTCTTTTGTGCAGTTTTTGTGTATGGATAAAATTCCCGGGAACGGCAGCAGACAATATTCTTCTTTTTGTACTGCCCATTGCTTTTTCTGTATTTACAGCAGTATTTGGAATGGTAGTCAATGTAAACATTCCAAGATACGACTGGACACAGGAAATTCAGGCAGTAAAAAATTCCGCTTCTGTTTTAATCTGCGTATTTACAGGAATGTTTGCTGCGCTTACTCCCCTTATGATTGTGATGGCGTTGCCTGCATTTCGAGAGGTGATTTCCTGGAGCTTTGCCATTGTTTCCGTAGGACTTTCCGCAGGACTCTGGAAGTGGCTTAAAAAAGTAAGGCTCTGGATGTGAGAAAAGAGCAACTTATAAAAAATTTATAATTTGATGTCGGAAAAGATATTTACGAAAAGAACATTTTGTGCTAATATGGAGGTGCATTATCGAAAGGGGGAGTCACATGACAGACAGTGAGTTATTACTGGCGATTCACCAAAATATGCAGACAATGCAAACAGACATGGCAGAGCTGAAAGCAGACGTGTCGGGCTTAAAGACAAAAGTTGACAAACTGGAAGTAGACGTGTCGGACTTGAAAACGGAGGTTGGCGAGCTGAAAGCAGACGTGTCAGATTTGAAGATGGAAGTCAGTGAGCTAAAAGTGGACGTGTCGGGCTTAAAGACAGAAGTTGGTGATCTGAAAGCGGATGTGTCAGAGTTAAAGACAGAAGTCTGTGATCTGAAAGCGGATATGTCAGGC
>JAUNAX010000191.1 GCA_030527365.1 Eubacteriales bacterium
AACCGTGAAACAGACTGTTTTTCTGAACAACAACAGAGAAATGCCCCTTTTAGGATTGGGTGTATATAAACTTACTGATCACACAGAAGCAGAAACCGCCATTACATCTGCCATTCACTGCGGATACCGACTGATAGATACTGCCTCTGTATATAAAAACGAAGAGCTTGTGGGACATGCCATCGAAAAATCCGGAATCTCCCGCAGGGAATTATTTCTTACTACAAAAATATGGAACACCGCACAGCGCCTTGGCGACATCGAGGGCTCTCTCTCCAGAAGCCTGGAACGTCTGAAAACAGATTATGTAGATCTGTACCTTGTCCACTGGCCGGTTCCCGGCTGCTACACAGGAACCTGGCTGGAAATGGAAAAACTTCTGGAAAGCGGACGCGCCCGTTCTATCGGCGTCAGCAATTTTGAAATCCGTCATCTGGAAGAATTAAAGCACGTTTCCGGTATTGTGCCTGCTGTAAATCAGATTGAATGTCACCCTTTGCGCTACCCGAAAGAACTAATCGAATACTGCCAGGATAACAATATACAGGTACAGGCATACGCTCCTCTTGGAAGAGGCGCGTATCTGGACAATGACGTTATGTGTGTCCTGGGAACAAAATACGCAAAAACCCCTGCGCAGATCGGGCTTCGCTGGGCCGTACAGAAGGGCATTTCCGTTATTCCGAAATCCGCCAATCCGGAACGGATTTTAAGCAATAGCGAAATTTTTGACTTTGAAATCGAAGAGGAAGATATGACAATTATCGACACCTTAAATGAAAATCTGAGAACCTCCAGCATTCCGGAAGATTTAAGAGACATCCCATTTTAAAATCTCATTACGTTTTCCTTCTTACCACGCAGAAAAAGGCAGACGCATTTGCATCTGCCTTTTTCTGTTCTGTTTTATTCCCACGGAAGCATGGGAGTTTCTACTTTCTTGTCACGAAGCATCAGATCCATTACTGCTTCTGACGCCGCTTTTCCTTCGAAAAGAACTTTATTTACTTCTGTGATGATTGGCATTTCTACTTCATATTTTTCTGCAAGCCCTTTTGCAGCCTTTGCAGAATATACGCCCTCTACTACCATCTCTACTTCTTTCATTGCTTCTTCCATCGTGCGGCCCTGCCCAATCAGAAAGCCCGCTTTCCTGTTTCTGCTGTGCACACTTGCGCAGGTAACGATCAGATCTCCGATTCCGGAAAGGCCGTAGAAGGTTTCTGCCTTCGCACCCATTTTTACCCCAAGTCTTGCAATTTCCGCAATCCCTCTTGTGATAAGAGCCGCCTTTGTATTATCTCCATACCCGAGACCATCTGCTGTTCCCGCTGCCAGAGCAATCACATTTTTCAGTGCACCCCCAAGTTCTACGCCAAGAATATCCGGAGTAGTATACACCCGAAATACAGGACTCATAAAAATCCCCTGCAGATACTCTGCCGTTTCTCTCGTACGGCTGCTTACCACACAAGTGGTAGGAATCCCTTTTCCCACTTCTTCCGCATGACTTGGACCGGAAAGCACGCAGACATCTGCATTTGGGATTTCTTCCTCAATAATCTCACTGAGCGTCATAAGTGTCTTTTCTTCCACACCCTTTGCCACATTTACAATTTTCTGGTTATCTCTCACAAATGGCGCCATCTGGTGCGCTGTACTTCTTGTAAACGGAGACGGAACTGCAAGAACTGCCACATCCGGCTCTTTCAGACTTTTTTCCAGATCTGTGGTAATTTCCATTTCTGCCGGAAGGATTACACCAGGAAGCTTTGAGGTATGCTCTCTTTTCTCGCGAAGCATCTCCACCTCATGTTCCAGAGCAGACCAGAGAGTCACTTCATGTCCGTTATTATAAAGCAGCAGAGAAAGTGCCGTTCCCCAGCTTCCCGCTCCTAATACACTGATTTTTGCCATATGTCACACCCTTACCCTTTCTTCCCGGATTTCCCCAGGAAAATCTTATTTTCAGTACCCGCAAGAAGGCGGAGAATATTTGCCCTGTGTCGAAACAGCGCCAGCAGCGTAAGCGCTGCCATGACTCCATACAGCTCTACTGTATGAGGAGCATCCATACCGTAGCTTCCCATCTGTCCAAAAAACACCATACAGATAAAAGCAGCTACATAAGCGCTGATCGAACACAGAGACACATAATGTGTTGCAAAAAACAATCCGAAAAACACAACGAAACAGACCGCAAAAATCCTCCAGTCAAAAGCCAGAATCAGCCCCACTGACGCAGCAATGCCTTTTCCTCCTTTAAACTTCAGATAAACAGGGAAGTTATGCCCCAAAATACATCCTGCCGCCGCATAAAGACTCAAAAGAGGAAGAATTTCCCCGTAGTCTTCTCTAAAAAGCATTTTTACGATCAAAATGGCAGCCACACATTTCAGACAATCGCAGAGAAGCGTGATCGCTCCCGCTTTTTTTCCGAAGGTGCGAAGCGCGTTTGTGGTTCCCGCATTTCCGCTTCCGTGTTCCCGTATATCTGTTTTGTGCAGTCTTCCGATAATATAGGAAGTCTGAAACAAACCGCATACATATCCGATAGCCAAGCAAATCAAGCGTTCCATAATCTCTTTATTCCTTCTCTCCACGCTCCCGGATAATAAATTTAAGGGAAGTTCCCCGGAATCCGAAAGCGTCCCGTACTTTATTTTCGATATATCTTGTATAAGAAAAGTGCATCAGTTCTTTATCATTTACAAAGATTACAAAAGTAGGCGGTTTTACCCCAACCTGGGTCATATAGAAAATCTTAAGCCGTT
>JAUNAX010000031.1 GCA_030527365.1 Eubacteriales bacterium
TGGTCTTAAGATAGCACTGTTATTTTCGTTTGTCAATATCTTTCACAAATTTTCCGTAAAAAATTAGTACCCGTAAAAAACCGGACTGTCAACTCAGCCCGGTTTTCTTTATTTTATCACTCTTACTTTCGCAACACCATCAATGGATTTCAGCTCCGCAAGAGCCTCTTTTGACGCTGTACTTTCCAAATCGAGAAGGGTGTAGGCAAATTCTCCTTTACTTTTATTTGTCATATCTGCAATGTTGATTCCTTCACTTCCGAGAACCTTTGTTACCTGGCTTATCATATTCGGAATATTTCTATGAGTAATGGCAATTCTTCCTACTGCAACACATTTGCCCATATCACAGTTTGGGAAATTTACAGAGTTTTTAATGTTTCCGTTTTCTAGAAAATCCTTTAATTCTTTTACTGCCATTACCGCACAGTTTTCCTCGGATTCCTCAGTGGAAGCGCCAAGATGAGGAGTTACAAGGATTCCTTCTCTGCCTGCCACTGTGGGATTTGCAAAATCCGTCACATATTTCTTTACTTTTCCCTCTTCCAGCGCTTCTATCAATGCTTCCTCGTCTACAAGAAGGTCTCTTGCAAAATTAAGGAGTACCACGCCGTCCTTCATTTTTTGGAAGGCTTCTTTATTGATCATCTTTTTTGTGCTGTCAAGAAGTGGCACATGAATGGTAATATAATCGCACTGAGAATAAATCTCGTCCAGAGTTTTGCTGTGGTGTATGGTCCGGGAAAGATTCCACGCTGCATCGATAGATATGTACGGATCGTATCCGTATACGTCCATTCCAAGACCGGAGGCTGCGTTTGCAACCATCGCCCCGATTGCACCAAGACCAATGATTCCCAGCTTCTTTCCGCTTATCTCACAGCCGGCAAACTGTTTTTTCTGCTTTTCTGCCAGTTTGTCAATATCTTCTTTATCCTTCTCTTCTTTTACCCACTGGATACCGCCTACAATATCTCTGGAAGCGAGAAGCATTCCTGCAAGAACCAGCTCTTTTACGCCGTTTGCGTTTGCCCCCGGCGTATTAAATACTACAATTCCTTTTTCAGAGCATTCTTTGACAGGAATATTATTGACTCCTGCCCCGGCTCTTGCAATGGCACAGATATTTTCCGGAAGCTTCATGTCGTGCATTTTAGCGCTTCGCACAAGAATGGCATCACAGTCCGTTACTTTCTCTGTTTTTCCATATTCATTTCCGAAAAGCGACAGCCCTTTTTCCGCAATGGGATTGAGGCAATGATACTGAAACATTACGCATTCGCCTCCTCAAATTTTTTCATAAAATCTACAAGCGCCTCCACACCTTCCTTTGGCATGGCATTATAAATGCTGGCGCGCATACCGCCTATACTTCTGTAGCCTTTTAAATTCACAAGTCCTGCTTCTGCAGCCTCTTTTACAAACTTTGCGTCCATCTCCTTATCGCCTGTTACAAAAGGAACATTCATAAGGGAGCGGTCTTTTGGAACTACAGTTCCTTTAAAGAGTTTGCTGTTATCAAGAAAGTCATAGAGAAGCTTTGCCTTTTCCTCATTTCTTTTTTTCATTTCAGAAAGACCGCCCATTGCCTTTAACCACTTAAATACTTTTCCACACATATAAATGCAGTAGGAGTTCGGCGTGTTGTAAAGAGAACCTGCGTCTGCATGGGTTTTATAAGTCAGCATAGTTGGAGTTCCCGAAAGTACGTCCTCTGTAATTAAATCCTCGCGTATAATCACAATAACCATACCCGCAGGTCCGATATTTTTCTGTACGCCGCCGTAAATAATTCCGTATCTGCTCACGTCAACAGGCTCTGATAAAAAGCAGGAGGATACGTCTGACACCAGAATTTTTCCCTTTGTATTGGGAAGCTCTTTAAACTTTGTTCCGTAGATGGTATTGTTCTCGCAGATATATACATAATCTGCATCCGGGCTTATGGGAAGGTCACTGCAGTCCGGAATATAGGAAAAAGTTTTGTCCTCTGAGGAGGCAATTTTATTTGCCTTTCCATATTTCTGTGCTTCCTGGTAAGCTTTTTTCGCCCATTGTCCTGTAACAATATAATCTGCAACCTTATTTTTCATAAGGTTCATAGGTATCATGGCAAACTGCTGAGACGCTCCTCCCTGAAGAAACAATACCTTATAATTATCCGGAATTTCCATCAGCTCCCGAAGGTCTTTCTCCGCCTCGTCTATAATCTGCTGAAATGCGCTGCTTCTGTGGCTCATTTCCATCACAGACATTCCCGTTCCTTTATAGTCCATCATCTCCTCTGCCGCTTCCCGTAAAACCTCTTCCGGAAGCACGGCAGGACCTGCCGAAAAATTATATACTCTTCCCATCTCTCTTCATATCCTCCTCATCAAATACATCATCAATATTTGCTCCTGCCGGTACCATAGGAAATACACTTAAATCCTGATCAATCCAACAGTCGAGAACAACTGTGCCTTTTGATGCAAGGGCTTTTTTAAGAGCCGGTTCCACCTCCTCTTTCTTTGTTACACGGATTCCTTCCGCTCCCATAGCTTCTGCAAGCTTCACAAAATCTACATTGTCATTTAAGATAGTATGGGAATATCTATGGTCGTAGAACAACGTCTGCCACTGACGTACCATTCCCAGCACATGATTGTTCAGTACAATTTCAATCAACTGATTGCCGCATCTTACAGAAGTTGCAATCTCATTCATATTCATTCGGAAGCATCCGTCTCCTGCAATATTTACAACTGTCTTGTCCGGTCTTCCCATTTTTGCTCCAATGGCTGCGCCAAGACCGTAGCCCATTGTGCCAAGTCCTCCTGAAGTGAGAAGAGTTCTCGGCGTTTTATATTTATAATACTGGGCAGCCCACATCTGGTTCTGTCCTACCTCTGTGCTGATAATGGCATCTCCCTTTGTAAGCTCGTACAGTTTTTCAATTACATATGGACCTGTAAGCTGAGATTCATCATAACGGAGCGGATATTTTTCCTTCATTTCCATAATATGTGCAACCCATTCCGGATGATTCTGCGCCGGGATTTTTTCAAGAAGCCTTCTTAATACTTCTTTTAAATCTCCTTCAATATAAGCGTCCACATACACGTTTTTGTTAATTTCCGCCGCATCCACATCAATCTGGATAATCTTTGCATTTTTAGCAAATGTATCTGCATTTCCTGTTACACGATCACTGAATCTTGCACCAAGTACAATTAAAAGGTCACACTGGCTGACTCCAAGATTTGAAGTTTTCGTTCCATGCATTCCCAGCATTCCTGTATACATGGGATCTTCCCCGGAAAATGCGCCTTTTCCCATAAGGCTGTCGCACACAGGAGCCTGAATCCTTGTGGAAAGCTCTGCTATCTCTCTGGAAGCTCCAGAAATTACACCGCCTCCGCCAACAAAAATGAAAGGTTTCTCCGCTTTCTTAATCAGCTCTGCTGCCTGTTCAATATCTTCTTTTGTGATGTCCTTTGTTTCTCTTGTTACCGTTGCGGGACGGTGCGGAACATATTCATATTTTGCCGCAGTCACATCTTTTGTTACATCTACAAGAACAGGACCAGGACGTCCGCTCTTTGCAATAAAGAAGGCTTTCCTTATTGTATCTGCCAGCTTTGTCACATCTTTTACAATGTAACTATGCTTTGTTACAGGCATTACAATCCCCGCAATATCTACTTCCTGGAAAGAGTCTTTTCCAAGAAGAGTCTTTCCCACATTTGCCGTAATTGCAACAACTGGAACAGAATCCATAAATGCAGTTGCAATTCCTGTTACCAGGTTGGTAGCTCCCGGTCCGGAGGTTGCCATGCAAACTCCTACTTTTCCAGTTGCCCGCGCATACCCGTCTGCCGCATGAGCCGCGCCCTGCTCATGTGAAGTAAGCACATGGTTAATTTCATCTCTATATTCATAAAGCGCATCATATACATTTAAAATTGCTCCTCCAGGGTATCCAAATACTGTATCTACACCCTGTTCCTTCAGACATTCTACAATAATCTGTGCACCTGTCAGCTCCATAGCATCTCCTCCTTATTTTGATTTTGGCACTTCCAGAATTGCGCCTCTGTTTCCTGAGGTTACCATTGCCGCATATCTTGCAAGATAACCGGTTGTTACTTTCGGCTCTCTCGGCTGCCATTTTTCTTTTCGTTTCGCCATTTCCTCATCTGATACTTTAATTTCCAGTTTCAGATTCGGAATATCTATAGAAATTATATCTCCCTCTTCCACAAGGGCAATCGGTCCTCCCACTGCTGCCTCCGGAGAAACATGACCGATAGAGGCGCCCCTTGACGCTCCGCTGAATCTTCCATCTGTAATAAGCGCTACTGAAGAGCCAAGTCCCATACCTGCAATCGCAGAAGTTGGATTTAACATTTCTCTCATTCCCGGTCCGCCTTTCGGTCCTTCGTAGCGGATTACCACCACATCTCCTGCAACTATTTTTCCGCCCTTAATTGCGGCTATGGCGTCCTCTTCACAGTCAAACACTCTTGCCGGTCCTTCGTGAACCATCATTTCCTCCACAACTGCAGAACGTTTTACAACGCCGCCATCTGGAGCAAGATTTCCTTTCAGGACTGCAAGACCGCCTGTGACACTGTATGGATTGTCAATAGGGCGGATCACTTCCGGATTTTTATTTACACAGTCTTTGATGTTTTCACCCACGGTTTTTCCTGTGACAGTCATACATTCTGTATGAAGAAGTCCTTTTTTATTCAGCTCGTTCATTACCGCATATACGCCGCCTGCCTCGTTTAAGTCTTCCATATAAGTAGGACCTGCCGGAGCAAGATGACAGAGATTCGGTGTTTTTTCGCTGATTTCATTTGCAAAGCTTATATCAAAATCCATTCCGATTTCATGAGCAATAGCCGGAAGATGAAGCATACTGTTTGTCGAACAGCCAAGCGCCATATCTACTGTCAGCGCATTTAAAATTGCCTCTTCTGTCATAATGTCTCTCGGACGGATATTTCTCCTGTACATTTCCATTACCTGCATACCTGCGTGTTTTGCAAGCCGGATTCTCTCGGAATAAACTGCCGGAACCGTTCCGTTGCCCTGAAGTCCCATTCCCAGAACCTCTGTAAGACAGTTCATACTGTTCGCGGTGTACATACCGGAACAGGAACCACAGGTAGGGCACGTTTTATTCTCATACTCGCAGAGACCTTCCTCTGAAAGATTTCCCGCAGCGTATGCACCTACTGCCTCAAACATACTGGAAAGACTTGTTTTATGTCCGTCCACCTTTCCTGCAAGCATAGGACCTCCACTTACAAATACAGTCGGCACATTAATTCTCGCCGCTGCCATTAAAAGTCCCGGCACATTCTTATCACAATTAGGAACCATAACAAGTGCGTCAAACTGATGCGCCATTGCCATTGCCTCTGTAGAATCTGCAATTAAATCTCTTGTGACAAGAGAATATTTCATTCCAATATGCCCCATTGCAATGCCATCGCATACTGCGATTGCCGGAAATACAACTGGAGTTCCTCCTGCCATTGCCACTCCCTGTTTTACTGCGTTTACAATCTTATCCAGGTTCATATGTCCCGGAACAATTTCATTATATGAACTTACAATTCCAACAAGAGGACGTTCCATCTCCTCCTCTGTCATGCCAAGGGCACGAAACAGAGAACGGTGAGGCGCCTGCTGTGTTCCTTTTTTTACTGCATCACTTCTCATATCTGTCTCTCCTTTATGTATGTGTATTTCTGTTTCCACTTATTTTCTTTTAAATAGCCTCGGAAATCAAATTTCCCATTTCCTCTGTTCCCACTGCTTTACAGCCTTCTGACATAATGTCGCCTGTGCGGTATCCTGCTGTCAGAACCTTCTGAACTGCCGCCTCCACTGCGTCTGCCTCTTTCTCCAGCTCAAGAGAATAACGTAGCATCATGGCTGCTGATAAAATTGTTGCAATGGGATTTGCCTTGTTCTGTCCTGCAATATCCGGAGCAGAACCGTGACTTGGCTCATAAAGCCCAAATTTCGTCTCATTTAAGCTGGCAGAAGAAAGCATTCCGATAGAGCCCGTCACCATGCTTGCCTCGTCTGATAAAATATCGCCAAACATATTTTCCGTAAGGATCACATCGAACTGCCCCGGATCGCGTACAAGCTGCATGGCGCAGTTGTCAACAAGCATATGGGAAAGGGTTATATCAGGATAATCCTTTGCCACTTCCTCCACAACGCTTCTCCAAAGTCTGGACGAATCCAAAACATTCGCCTTATCTACGCTTGTTACCTGTTTTCTTCTCTTTCTTGCAATCTCAAACGCCTTCACTGCAATGCGGCGGATTTCCTTTTCATTATAGGTAAGGGTATCTACGGCTGTGCGTACGCCGTTTTCTTCTGTTGTTCTTCTCTCTCCAAAATAAAGCCCGCCTGTAAGTTCTCTGACAATAACCATGTCAAAGCCTTCCCCTATCATTTCTTCTTTCAGAGGGCAGGCGTCCTTTAATTCCTGATAAAGATACGCAGGTCTTAAATTTGCAAAAAGATTTAAAGCTTTCCGGATTCCAAGAAGTCCTGCTTCCGGACGTTTGGAAGGTTCTAACTGATACCAGGGAGAAGTTTTTGCATCTCCGCCGATAGAACCCATTAAAACGGCGTCTGCTGCCTTCGCCTTTTCTACTGTCTCCTCTGTAAGCGGAACTCCGTAAGCATCAATGGAAGCTCCTCCGAGAAGAAGTTTTTCATATGTAAAAGTATGTCCGTATTTTTCACATACTCTGCCAAGCACTTTTTTTGCTTCTCTCACAATCTCCGGTCCAATACCGTCCCCCGGAATTAACGCGATCCTGCATTCCATAATTTTTCTCTCCTCGTTCAAATATTTTTTCTATAATACCGCAATTTTCAAAATATTTCAACCTATTAAAGCGAAAAAGAGTTAAAATTTTAAGTTTTTAACTGGACAAAGCAAACTTGTAACACTTTGCCGCCAGAAAAAAAGAGAACCCTGATTTACAGGATTCTCTCATATTTTACAAACTGATATTCCAGATCAAAATACGTCTGCTCTTCACTTTCAGCAGTTATATGCCATTCCTTATCCTCATCAAGGTTTGGAAAATAGCTGTCTGCCTCATATGCAAAATCAATTTTTGTTACATGTGCCGTATCGCAGTATGGAAGAAGCTGTTTATATACGCTGTCCCCTCCGATACAGTATACCTCCTCCTTCGGATATTTTTTAATCTCCTCAAGAAGTTCCTCAATGGTATGAACAACCGTAGCATCTTTTACCTTATAATTCTTATTTCCAGTGAGCACAATGTTCGTACGATTTTTTAAAGGAAGTCCGTTTGGAAAGCTCTCCAGAGTTTTTCTGCCCATGACTACCACCTTACCGGTTGTTTCCTGTCGAAACATTTTCATATCTGCCGGGATACTTACAAGAAGACGGTTGTCCTTTCCAATCGCCCAGTTTTTATCAACTGCTACAATAATATTCATTTTTCTGTCTCTCCTTTTATATAGCTATTGGGATATTTTTAATCTGCGGCCATGTCTCATAATTTTCCACAATCAGATCCTCTGTTGTAAAATCGTAAAAATCCTTAATCTCCGGATTCAGCTTTACAATCGGCGCAGGATATGGTGTGCGGCTTATGAGTTCCTTTACAACAGGAATATGTCTGTCGTAAATATGACAGTCGGAAATGACATGAAGAAGCTCTCCCGCCTCCATATCGCAAACCTGGGCAAACATCATAAGAAGAATGGAATACTGACACACATTCCAGTTGTTTGCGGCAAGAATATCCTGGGAACGCTGATTTAAAATCGCATTTAAGGTAAGCTTCTCTTTTCCCGGCTCTTTCGTCACATTAAAAGTCATAGAATAAGCGCATGGGTAAAGGTTCATTTCATGAAGATCCTGATGCACATAAATATTCGTCATAATCCTTCTGCTATAAGGATTGTTTTTCAGATCATAAAGAACCCTGTCCACCTGATCCATCATCCCCTCTTTGTAGCTGTGCTTTACGCTCATCTGGTATCCGTATGCTTTTCCGATGGAACCGTCCTCATCTGCCCAGCTATCCCATATATGGCTGTGAAGATCGTGAATATTGTTTGATTTTTTCTGCCATATCCACAAAATCTCATCCATACAGCTTTTAAGAGCTGTCTTTCGAAGAGTAAGAGCCGGAAATTCCTTTCTCAGATCATAACGGTTTACTACGCCAAATTTCTTAATGGTATAAGCGGACGTTCCGTCTTCCCATACAGGGCGTACCTTCTCTCCCTCTGTGCTTGTACCGTTTTCAATAATGTCCTTACACATTTCTATAAAAATATTGTCTGCAAGACTCATTTTTTCTTCCTCCTGATTTTCTTTTCTTTTGTTTCTTTCTGAGGTGTCACAGAAAATACAAGGATTCCAAGAGCCGGAAGCTTCATCTTTATGGAATAAGGGCGCTCGTCCCATTCCTGCTGTTTTGCAGTTTTTACTCTCGGATTTCCCACGCCGTCTCCGCCGTATTTCTTTAAATCGCTGTTAAAAATCTCTTTATATTTTCCCGCATAAGGTACTCCAACCGGATAGTTTTCATAAGGAACTGCTGAAAAATTACATACTGCAAGAAGGGTTTCTTCCGGATTCTCCGTTTTTCGAAGAAAGGTAAGTACATTTTCCTCATATTTCATAAGCTGAATCCATTCAAGTCCCTCGTAATCATCATCTTTTTTCCAGAGAGCCGGCTGTTCTTTATATAAAGTATTCAAATCCCTGATATACTCTTTTAGTTCCTTTGGCATATCTTTATCAGGAGCTGACATCTTACATCCCGGATGAAGTGTCATATATCCATAGGCTGCCCGAATCTCCGCTTCTTTCTGCTTTTCATTGCCCCAGATTTTACTGCGGAAATCTTCAAGCGTTCCCACATCTCTGCTTCCCAGAGTAAGAACGTAATGCTCGCTGTACGCATAAAGAGTGGAAAGCGTAAGCTGGTCGTGGCTGTTTTTCCTGTTTTCCGGTTCTGATGCAAGATATTCCAGAAAATCTCTTGTCCAGCCGCCGCTCCATTTATAGTCAAATCCAAGATGGTCGTTTTCCACACTGTCTGTAAGCTCCGGCCAGAGTCCGTCTTCCTGAGCAATTAAAATCACACCCGGATTTCTCTTTTTCATAATAGAATTTAAGTGCTTCAAAAATTCCACTGCGTAAAGATTTTCATTTGTACCGTAAAGATTTGGCTGCCATTCTCCCATATTTCTTCCGTAGTCCAGATAAAGCATAGCGTCCACATCGTCCATACGGAAACCGTCCACATGGTAAACTTCCGCCCAGAAGCAGGCATTTGCTATAAGAAAATCCCTTACCATCGGACTTCCGTAATTATAAAGCATAGTTCCCCACATCGGATGAACCGCACAGTTTTCATCTGGGACTTCATAAAGAGACGTGCCGTCAAACTTTTCCAGCCCTCCCTCAAACCTAGGAAATTGAGCAGGTGTCCAGTCAAGAATCACTCCAACTCCTGCCTGATGCAAAAGGTTGACAGTCTTCTGAAATTTTTCCGGAGTTCCAAATCTGGAAGTAGGTGCGTAATAAGATGAGGTGGAATATCCCTCTGTACTTTCCTCCAGGTATTCCATAACAGGCTTAAATTCCACATGGGTATATCCTGTCTCTTTCATAAATTCTGCAAGTTCTTCTCCGCTCTCCCACTTTGTAATATCTGTCTCATAAATGGAAACCGGTTGTTTCCTGTCATCATATTTTCTTCTCTCTTCCAGCCATTTTCCATCGTCCCAGGAAAAACCGGACAAATCTGCTACAACGGAAGCACAGCCTCCTGGCTTCTCAGCCTGGAATCCATAAGGATCTGATTTTAAGGAAACCTTTCCGCTCTTTTCTTTTATTTCATATTTATAAAGAGTTCCCTCTTTCACATCTGGCACAAATAATTCAAATATTCCGGACATAGGCATTCTGTGCATCATAAGGAAACGTCCGTCCCAGTTGTTAAAATCCCCCACAACACTGACTCTCTCTGCATTTGGAGCCCACACAGCAAAGTAAGTTCCTTTAATACCGTCCACAGTCATATGGTGCGCTCCCAGCTTTTTATATGCTTCATAATATACCCCTGCACAAAAAGCCTTCTCTTCTTCCGGGAGCATCTGTCCGGAATACTGATACGGATCTTTCCACTGCTTTTCACAATCTTCCCACTGTACAAGAAAACTGTATTTTGGAATCCGTTTTGCAGGAAGAAGCAATGCGAAATACCCTGCCTCGTCTTCCATCTCCATCTGATACTCTTTTCTTCCTGCAATTACTTTCGCACTCTTCGCCTCCGGAAAAAATCCCTGGATCAGAACGCCATCCTTTGTAATCCTTGGCCCCATTACATCTTTCGGAGACGCTTCTTCTCCGTACACTACCGCCTCTATCCGCGGCCAGTCCATATATTGATATAATTTCTCGTCCATAGCACACCTCCCATTTTTTTCATTCTACCATTTTTGCCCGAAAAAATAAAGAAAATTGTTTGACAAATCATTCTTGCTGCGCTAAATTGGAATTAAGATTACGTACTTGGAGGAAGAACGAATGGAAAACAAATTATTTGATGCAACAACTCTTGGCGATCTCCTGATCGACTTTACAGAAAACGGCACAAGTTCTCAGGGAAATCCTCTTCTCGAGGCGAATCCCGGTGGCGCTGTGTGCAATGTCCTTGCCATGCTCAGTCGTCTTGGCAAAAAAACTGCTTTTATTGGCAAAGTAGGACAGGATATGTTTGGAACACAGTTAAAAAATGCAGTAGAGGAAGTTGGTATTGATACCCGCGCTCTTTTTATGGACGAAGAGGTTCACACAACCCTTGCTTTCGTACATACTTATCCGGACGGAGACAGAGATTTTTCTTTCTATCGCAATCCCGGCGCAGATATGATGCTTACAAAAAATGAGGTTCCCGATGATTTAATCCAGAATTCCCGTCTTTTCCACTTTGGCACACTCTCTTCCACACATGAGGGCGTAAGAGAGGCAACACGCCACGCTATCGAAGTTGCAAAAGACGCAGGTTGCCTCATTACTTTTGATCCCAATCTTCGCCCTCCTCTCTGGAAATCTCTTGAAGACGCCAGAAGAGAAATCGAATATGGAATGACAAAATGTGACGTTCTGAAAATTTCTGATAATGAAGTAGAGTTCCTGTTTGACACAACCGATTACGATAAAGGTGCAGCTCTGATTCGCGAAAAATACAACATCCCTCTTGTTCTTATTACAATGGGAAAAGAAGGAAGCCGCGCTTACTATAAAGATATGCGCGTGGAAGCAGCTCCTTTCATTCAGGAAAACACCATCGAAACAACAGGAGCAGGAGATACCTTCTGTGGAAGTGTTTTAAACTATATTTTAGAGCACGGACTTGAAAATCTTACAGAAGAAAATCTTTTTGAAATGCTTACCTTCGCCAATGCCGCTGCTTCTCTTATCACTACAAAAAAAGGCGCCCTGCGCGTGATGCCTTCCAGACAGGAGGTAATTGATTTTATCGCAGAAAGAGGAAGATAACTTGTTTTACCAGAGGCAATAAATTCCGAATATAAGAGCAAAATCACGTTCACGATTTTAAATGGATTCCGTTTGAATATTTGAAAAACGAATATATTTATCCCGTTTTTATAATTGAATTTTCAAACGGAATCCCATCTTGTTTTTCAATAATGACGGAGAACTATAGGCTATGAAAATCCAACGAATTGATACCTACTCAGATACTCGCTTTTCTCAGAAAGTCTTATACCAACATGGATGTTTCCTTATTGATAATTCCCCTTATGAAATAGAAATTATTTCTGATTTCGAAGCAATTATTCGCGGCAATGATGAACGCCTGTATATTCCTTTAATTGAAGAATTTCGGTTTTATACTCCACATATTACAAAATTTTATAATATCCGTGGAAAGCTTATAAAAAAATATCCTTTACCACAGATACTAAATATTCCAATCGAACAAATTCAGCCGTCTCAATTTTATGTGGATCAGGATAAAATCACAGCAATTCGTAATTTTATTCATACTCCTTACGACATTATTATTCAGGTAATGCCATATAAAGACAGATACATCTCCCTGGACGGACATACCCGTCTTTATTATGCAGTATTAAATAACTGGAATACTATTCGTGCAATTATAGATACAACCGATGAAACTGCCTTAGAATTTGCTCAGGAAGCTCAAAGCCGAAATATTTATTCTCCCAAAGATATAATACTGGTAAGTCATAGGGAATATCAAGAAAAATGGAACCATTTTTGCGATGACTATTTAAAAAAATACGATACAAAATAAGATTTGGACAATGAACAAGGCAGCCGCTCATAAGAACGACTGCCCAAAAAGCTGCCCTTCAATTAAGTGAGATGAATATCTACAATTTCATTGCTTGTCCCAATTCGAACAGGAAGCTGAAAAAAGCCAACTCCTGACGAGATAATCGCCTGTGTTTTCTCAAATCGTTCATATCCGTAAAAATAATGTTTTCCATTTGCTATTTTCGTAAAATACGTTACAGGTATAAACTGTCCTTTATGAGTATGACCGCTTAACACCAGATCTGCTCCATATGCGTTTGCTTCTGAAATGCCAGCCGGATTATGATCCAGAACAATACTGGGTACAGAACGGGAAATTTCTTTTTCCAGTTCTTCCATTGGTTTTCTGTCATTATTGCTTGCATCTGTTCTTCCTATCAAATTCAGATTTGGAAGATGTATCACCTGATTGTGCAAAAGCTGTATATTGGATAATTCCAGAAAATGAACAAATTTCTTATTTGTGATTTTGGGATCATGATTTCCTAACACTGCAAATACGCCATCTTTCGCTTGTATACCCCTCAATACCGAACTAATTTTATTAAGTTCTTCCTCATTATCCAGAATATGATTATTTACGTCTATTATATCTCCGCAGATAACAACGAAGTCAACCTGTAGCTGATTTATCTTTTTCACCATCTGGCGGATATGTTTTTCCCCTACAAAAACACCTAAATGAATATCACTCAGCATAGCAATGCGGCAGGCTTTCCCCTTCAGCCCGATCTGTACAGAATATGATGTGTATTTTATCTGTTTTGCATGAAAATACCCTGACATTACAATAAAAGCTGCCAGAATATCCATTATGAAACTGCCCACAGCCTGCGTTTTAGCCGAAAAAGAAAATATATTTGAAACAACCCACCACAGAAACAGAATCATAAAGTCATATATGAAAAAGCAACTATAGATACCTATTATTCTTTCCAGACGTTTATATCTCCATCTCTCCATGATTTTATTTCCAACCAAAGCAGAAACTCCCATTGCAGTATAAAGAATCCCAACGAAATACGACAGAAAATTACTTTCTGATACCGTCTGTACTGCCCTGGCATTTATAACGCCTCCAATCACTGCACTTGCCAAAATAAAGATAAAAAAACACTTCTTAAAAATACTTTTTTCAAGAAGTTTCCCAAATGATGTATTCATTTTATTCTGCTCCTTCTTTACAATCTCTTTATTCATCTGTTTATAAATCTCACGGCTAGTCTCATGTCGTGGGTAGAAATGTCTGACGAATTTCGAAAAAACGCATTGACAAACCTATTCTAAGTGACTATTCTTTTTAAGGTATAATTTTGGAAAAGAGGTATGAAAATGCAAAAAACGGAAAATATTATGGGCACTAAAAAAGTAATGCCCCTTTTGATTTCCATGTCTGTGCCGCCTATGATTTCCATGCTGATACAGGCATTATATAATATTGTAGACAGTATGTATGTGGCAAGAGTGAGCGAAGACGCTCTGACAGCGGTATCCATCGCCTTTCCCCTGCAGAATCTGATCATCGCAGTGTCCTGTGGCTTTGGAATCGGGCTTAGTTCCTGCGTTGCCCGTGCTCTCGGCGCAAAAGACGAAAAAGAAGTCACATCTGCTGCCACCCATGGCTTCCTGTTAAGCGGTATTCACTGGCTGTTGTTTGTGCTGATGGGACTCTTTATTACCGGACCATTCCTTAGAAACTTTACAGACAGTCCCCAGATTTATGAAATGAGCTGCCAGTATACGCAGATTGTTTTATGCTTCAGTATTGGAAGTATGTATCATTTATATGCGGAAAAATTATTTCAGGCAACAGGAAGCATGGTTCTTCCCATGATCTTCCAGGGTGCAGGCGCTATTTTTAATATTATTTTAGACCCGATTTTTATTTTCGGCTGGTTTGGCATTCCTGCTATGGGAGTTACTGGCGCTGCCATTGCAACTGTAGCCTCTCAGATTTTTGCTGCTGCCCTTTCTATGGTTTTCTTCCTGAAAAAATGTACGTCTGTACGAATTCATTTAAAAGGATTCCGCTTTGAAAAAAATATGCTGTGGAAAATCTATACTGTGGCAATCCCTTCTGCAATTATGATGTCCCTGCCTTCTGTTCTGGTCGCAGCGTTAAACTCTGTGCTGGCAGCATTTTCCGCTACAGCCATCGCTGTTTTCGGACTGTATATCAAAATCCAGACCTTCGTATATATGCCTGCCAACGGAGTAATTCAGGGAATGCGCCCTATTATGAGCTATAATTACGGAGCCGGAAACAGAAAACGTATGAAAGAAACTTTAAAAGCCAGCCTGGAAGCAGCCGGAGTAATCATGGCTTTGGGTACTGTTCTGTTTATGGCTTTCCCACAGGGAATTATGAAACTCTTTAATGCAAATGCAGAAATGCTGGAAATCGGCGTTCCCATGCTGCGCATCATTGCCATCGGCTTTATAATTTCCACAGTAGGCTGTGTGCTTTCCGGAGCTTTTGAAGCACTTGGAAAAGGCGTACAGTCATTAGTCGTATCTCTGTTACGCCAGTTGGTTATCATTATTCCTATGTCTGCAGTTCTGGCGAAAACCGCCGGGCTGTACGGTGTGTGGGCAACCTTCCCTGTAGCAGAGCTTATCGCTGCTATAATTGGCTGTATTTTATACAGGAATTTTATGAAGAAAATAACACTCTTATCCTGATGAATACTGCCCGCATACTACTATGATAAAAAAATCCGCCTGTTCATGCTTATATTAAAATGAACAGGCGGTGTTATATTTTGCTTATAAACTTCAAATTTCCGTAACAGGACAGACTGGCAGCGGAGGCTCTCTGTGGTCTCCGATTATCTTTTCCATCCATATCATATCGTACCATCTTCCGAATTTGCAGCCTGACTTATGGAATTTTCCCACCATCTGAAAGCCCATATGATGATGAAATCTAGGGCTGTCATTTGTGAGGTACTCGTCCTCCACATCAATGCAGGCAATACAGGCATTCATATTCTGGATATTCTGCTTTTTCAAAAGCTCCTCCAGTTTTTCATAAAGCGCCTTTCCATACCCTCTTCCCTTATATTCCGGATTCAAATAAATGGTTGTCTCCACAGACCAGTCATATGCCACTCGCTCTTTAAAAACAGCGGCGTAGGCATAACCTCTTACTTCTCCGTCTTCTTCCACAACAAGATATGGATAACGCTTCTTTATGTCTCTCATCTTCTCTGTAAATTCCAGAAGAGAAGGCACTTCATAGTCAAAGCTTACTGCTGTATGTTTCACATAGTAGCCGTAAATAGAAAGAAGCGCTTCCGCGTCTTTCTCTTCTGCCATACGGACAGTAAACTTCTTTTCTGTATCCAATTTCTCAGCCCTTATATTCGGCAACTGCCCGGTCAAATACTTTGATGTGATCGAACAGCCAGTCTACTACATTTTTCTGAACCTGAGCTACAAAAGCCTCTGTTGGTCCTTCCTCTTCCTCAAGCATCTCCTGAAGTTCTTTTACTGCGTTTTTAAACTCTGCGTGTTTTGCTTTATGCTCATTTATTCCAGGAAAACTGATTTCTTCCTGAAGTTTTTCCTCCGCATCAAAATGAAACTCTGTGTAATCCAAAAGATAATCCAGCATTTTGATTGCCTTTACCTGTCCATTGCCGTCCTGACAGCTTACAAGAAGCTGGTCGATTCTGCTGATCAGCTCTTTATGCTGGGAATCGATCATCTCGTTTCCTGTTTCCAATGCTTTATCAAATTCTACTCTCATCTTATCTGACCTCCTGTGTCTCTGTGTGTTTGTGCTCCAAAGCTCTTCCGAACACCTTTAAACGTATATAGTTTATCACAGTTACATGGATTTTCCAATATTTTCGCAAAGATCTCTTAAAAAAATATCAACGGAAAACTTACGATAATCTCAAGAAATGTTTTTTCCTCTGTTTTTTTATATTCTGCCCATATCTTTCCGTTCATGTATTCCACAAGGTATCTGCTCACTGTAAGCCCAAGACCTGTTCCTCCCTTTGTTCTTGAAGCTTCCTGCATATAAAACCGGTCAAAAATCCGGGACGGCTCTGAAAGTTCTGTCCCCTCCTCTATGTCGTTTGCAAAAATAAAGACAACTTCTTTTTCTCTCTTCTGTACCGAAACAGTAAGCTCCGTCTGCCCGTATCTCACGCTGTTCTGAAGAAGATTTACAAATACTCTTGTAAGAGCCTCCTCATTGCCCCGTATTTTTACCGGGATTTCCGGAATCGACAGCTCCACCTTTAATTTTTCCAGAAGCCCGTAATGGGAAAGACAGCATTCCCGTAAAATCCTTCCTGCATCTGTCTCTTCCATTTCCATATGAAAATTTCCATCGCTTACTCTGGAAAGCTCATAAAACTGTTCAATCAGCTTTTGAAGCTCCTCTGCTTTCTTTCTCACAATTTTTAAGGATTCCTGCTCCTCACTGTTCATTTCCCCAGTATCCATCATTTTTAAATACCCGAGAATGGCAGTGAGAGGCGTGCGAAGATCATGACTGATATTTTCAATTTCTTCTTTTAGCTTTTCCTCTGTTTTTCCATAGGCAATGCGAAGTTTACGGATTCCCTCAAGATTCTCGTTTACTGCACAAAGAAAGGATTCCACTGTTTTATCCGGAACAGGAAATTTTACAACTCTGTTTTCTTCCGGCTCCGCTGAAATTTCACGAAGCTCCTTCTCTGCCTTTTTTAATGTGTATTTTATGGCAAAAAGGCGCCACAGAAGATAACACACAAGAATGCTTAAAATAAGAATCACTACTTCTTTCATTGCCTCCTCCTTGTCAGGTTTCTTTACATTTGCTGTTTTCTGAATTTTATCATTCCCCAGGCACCGAAAACAACGATTCCAATCACACCGGTTATCATACATTTAAAAAATCCTTCCGGTGTATTCCAAAGACACTGATATGTTCCCATTGTCACAAGGACTTCTGAGCGTAAAAACGTATAGGGCAGCCATCTTGAAATTTTTTCAAATGTTTTAAAATATAAACCAAGTATGTCTACTGCCATAGGAATAAAATAAATCACTGCCATCCACCAGAGCATCATAACCGTTTCTTTTTCAAGGGACACGCCAAGTCCCAGCATAAGCATCATAGCTGCAATAGAAAAAGGAAGAGTGGAAACGATTGCCATCACCATCTGCTTCAAAGGCTCCCACTCCGGATTTTCAAGAAGAAGGTATGCACTTCCTACATACACAGCAAATACCACGCACATTAAAATGAAACAGCTTGCCAACGATACCAGCCATTTTCCAATGAGAAGCTTTTCCTTTGGAACACCGTAGGCAACTGCATTTTTAATGACTCCCGCTTTTCTGTCGTCAACAAAGATTGTACCTGCAACTACACTTCCAAGAACGATTACCCAAATTGGCTGCGCTGTGAAGGTATTTAAAGAAAACCGAAATGTTCCATATGGAAAATTTGTAATAAAATGATTGCTTCCCCATAAAATCAGGTTCATAAGAAGGACAAGACCGCACATCACGCCTCCTGCAATATAAATTCCTTTGCTATGAACGGTTTTATACCACTCGCTTTTCATATAATTTAACATAACGTGCTTCCTCCTTCTTTTAAGTTCAGGTAATATTCTTCAAGAGACTGGCTTTTCCGTGAAAGCTCCAGAACGTCAATTCCATGTTTCTGGGCAAGACGGCTATATGCTTCATTCGAAGACTCTGCTTTTAAAATCCGTACTGTTCCGTCAGGCATCACTTTATAATTTTTCAAAGAAAGCTCCTTTTCCAGAAGAACCACATATTTTTCTCTGTCGGAAACAGCGATTTCCACATAATCTGCACACTCTTCCAGAATTTCCTTCCGGGAAATCTGCCGGAGAAGATGTCCGTTCTTTAAAAAGCCATAAGTATCTGCCATCTGCTCCAGCTCACTTAAAATGTGGCTGGAAAGAAGGATCGTAATGTTTTTTTCCCTGCAGAGGCGGAGAAGGAGGTTTCTCATCTCCACAATCCCACTTGGATCAAGACCGTTTATGGGCTCGTCAAGAATCAGAAGCTCCGGGATTCCCATGAGAGCAATTCCAAGTCCCAGACGCTGTTTCATTCCAATAGAAAGGGATTTTGCTTTTTTCTCTGCTGCCAGACGAAGTCCTGTGAGCTCTAGAATTTCCTCCACACATTTTTCTCCCGGAACACCTTTTTGGATTCTTGCGTATTCCAGATTTTGTCTTACATTAAGCTGCGGGTAAAATCCAGGTGTTTCAATAAGGACACCCGTTCTGTTTCTCATTTTCTGAATTTCTTTTTCCTCATGCTGTCCAAACAGGGCAATTTCCCCATCTGAAGGAGCAGCAAGACCTGACAACAGCTTTAAAAAAGTTGTTTTTCCTGCCCCGTTGTCGCCTACAAGCCCGTATATCTCTCCTCTTTTTACGGAAATTTCCACACAGTTAAGAGCACAGAATTTTCCGTAATTCTTGGTGAGATTTTTTGTTCTTACTATATATTCTCCCATCTTTTTCTTCCTTTCTTTGAGACTTACGTCCCTTCTGTGATTAAGAGTATACAAAAAAGGGGCTTAATAAGTCTTCAAGAAAGTTTAAAGAATTCATAAAGATTATGCCATCTTAAATCCAATTCCCCAAACAGTTTTGATATACTCCTCTTCCCTGTCAACAGCCGCTATTTTTTTACGAAGATTACTCACATGAACATTTACCGTATTGTCTTCCCCGTAATATCCCCCTTTCCACACCTTCTCATAAAGGCTTTCTCTTGAAAAAACCTTATCTGGCTCTTCCATAAGTAGAAGAAGGATTTCGTATTCATAAGGAGTCAGTGTAAGGAGCTTTTCTTTTACAGACGCCTGGCGCCCTTTTTTCAAAAGCTTTAAATTTTTAAAAGTAAGAATTTCCTCCTCAGATACCGATTCTATCCTTCCTCCCTTTATCCCGCTTCTCCTCAAAAGCGCATACACTCTTGCAAGAAGCTCGTCCGGCTCAAAGGGTTTCGTCATATAATCGTCCGCCCCGCCTTTTAAAAGAGTTACCTTATCTTCCAGAGCTGATTTTGCGGAGAGGATTAAAACGGGAATTTCTGATTTTCTGTCTGTCCGGATTTTCTGAAGAAGCGACTCCCCGTCCATACCGGGCATCATCAGATCAAGAATTACCAAATCGTAGGTTTCCATGTCAAAACGAAGCTCCGCTTCCGTACCGGAAAAAGCAGATACTGCTCTGTATCCTCCCTTTTTCAGAATTTTACATATTAAATGATTGATTGCCGTGTCATCTTCTGCTACAAGAATTGTTTTCTGTCTCTCATTCATCTCTCTGTCCTTCT
>JAUNAX010000032.1 GCA_030527365.1 Eubacteriales bacterium
CATTTATCCTCTCCTGTCGGCACAAATCACAGCTCAATCACAAACTGCTCTTCTTTTACGCTGCCCTGTTTAATTTACTTACTGCATCTATAAATTCTTTTAAATCATTGACGTAATGATATGGTTCATACTCTGCGTATATCTCCGGGCTATCCAAAATTACAATTTGCACCCCATCTGCCCTGAGCGCTTCTAACACTCCCGGAAGGCATCTGGCTTCATTAATTGTTTTAAATTGATATGCGAGACAACCCTGTTTATCAAAAACCTTCGCAATTACATAAATTTTCTTATCACCCATTATTTTCCTCCAAAATTTGCAGTTGTAACAGAAAATCCTCTTCTTTTTGTATACTTCCAGTCTCAAACATCTCATATAACTTTTTTCCAACCTCTGGTTTCTTATATTTATATACATGTCTGTGACTCCACATATTAAAATAATAATCTTTTCCACACCATAACTGTATTTCTATTGGATAAGCTTTATTATCCCTTTGATAATATAAATGTATTGCTCTATAACCATCATCACTTTTCTTTCCGCTTCTCAAATCAACTACTCTGAAATACTCTGGGAATTCTGTTGGATAAGTTTCATATTTAAGCCGAAATCCCAGAACATCGTTAAAACACTGCTTAAACCCTCCATTATTTTTTAATGTCTTTTCATATTTTCGTATAATAGAATCATCACTTTTAAATCTTGATCCTATTAAATTTTCCTGAACCAAAACATCTATATAACTGGCTCTGTACCTTCCAATATCTTCTAAAATTTCCTCCAAAGGAGTCTGACTTAACGATATTTGTTTCAGACTTCTTTTAAGTTGCGATTGATAAGAAAGGATGTCCAAAATTTCTTTAGATATAAATTTCTCCAAATTCGCTCCCCCATATTAAATCCTGTCCCTGTCGGCACAAATCACAGCTCAATCACAAACTGCTCTTCTTCCTTTAAATCCACTACTGTACAATCATTTACATATGTACATTCCGGCAGAATAATCATCGCCTGTAACTCTTCCTCATGTACAGGAAGAGGCGCCAGATGCCAGACAGCAGTAGAAATCTTTATCAGCGTTCCTTTCGGTACAACAAATGCCTTCGTATACTCTGTTACAGGTGTACCGCCTGACGCCGGCGCAACATGAAGAATCATATCGTCATTCAGGGGAAGAATCATTTCCGGTGTAGTTGTGTGATATTCCACCTGTGTAATCTTCATTTCCTCCGGTTTCTTTACGAGAATCGGAGAAAAACCAATTCGGGTTGTATATGTCTCCGCGATTCTGTCCGGGAAAAATCTGTGAATTTCTCCGTTTAATGAATACCCCTGCGGTTCTGTCATGGAATAAAAAGTTCCAAATGGTGCAAATGTTTCTCTTGTTAATGGTTCTGCTTTTATTGTTCTCATATTTTATTCTCCTTTTGTCTGTTATCCAATTTCAACGCCTTCCTTTTTTACATTATCATAAAATGGGAACGCTCCGAGCCAATAATTAAAATGTTCCTCATTTTCCAGCACGGGATTTATAACTATACCATATTCCAGTTCAAATTCAAACGCGACATCGAATATTTTATTCTCAACCTTCTCAATTTCCATATTAGAAAGTGACGTCAGAATCATAATATCTATATCTGAATTTTCCCGATAATCGCCACGGGCATAAGACCCATATACTATTATTTTTTTTAAGTTTTCTCCCAGAATTTTTTTTACAATCTGCGAAAACTCCAATAAAACTCTTTGCTTTTCATTCATTTGCCCAACCCTCCTTTTCCAGCTTGATTTTATTATACCCCATTTATTTTCTCCTCACAACGAAAAAAGGTACCTTCTTCCGAAGATACCTCATTGAGCAGGGCTACAAGGATTCGAACCTTGAAATGACGGAGTCAGAGTCCGTTGCCTTACCGTTTGGCGATAGCCCTATGTGTTTTTTATTTCTTATCGCTCGCGACAAATGGTATTATATAATACCTTTCTGAAAAAATCAACCCCTTTTTTGAATTTTTTTTATTTTTTTTACGATTTTTTTTCTGCGAGATTGTGGTATAATGAAAAACAAATACAAATGCTGTTCGGCAGCAAATATCTTAACCTTAATCAGAGGAGAAAAAGCATGAGAGCAAATAATCTTACCCTGCTCACCGATTTATATGAATTGACCATGATGCAGGGATATTTTAAAAACCCTACAGACCAGACGGTTATTTTTGATATGTTTTACCGTAATAATCCCTGCGGCGGCGGTTTTGCCATCTGCGCCGGTCTGGAACAGATGATTGATTATATTGAAAACCTGAGATTTACAAAAGAAGATGTGGAATACCTGAGAAGTCTTCATATTTTTGAAGAAGACTTTCTGGAATATTTAAGCAACTTCCGTTTCACAGGCGATATTTACGCCATTCCGGAAGGAACTGTAATTTTCCCAAGAGAGCCTATTGTAAAAGTTGTAGCTCCTATTATGGAAGCGCAGCTTGTAGAAACTGCTATTTTAAACATTATGAACCACCAGAGCCTGATCGCAACAAAGGCAGCCCGTGTCTGCTATGCTGCAAAGGGTGACGGCGTAATGGAATTTGGTCTTCGACGCGCCCAGGGACCTGACGCCGGCATTTTCGGCGCACGTGCAGCTATAATAGGTGGATGTGCCGGAACGTCCTGTGTTCTTACAGGACAAATGTTTGACGTACCTGTTCTTGGAACTCACGCCCATTCCTGGATTATGAGCTTCCCGGACGAATATACTGCATTTAAAACATACGCGAAAATGTATCCTGATTCCTGCACTCTTCTTGTTGATACTTACGATGTGTTAAAATCCGGTGTTCCTAATGCAATTCGTGTATTTGAAGAAATGCGTGAAGAAGGTATTGTTCCGAAAAAATATGGAATCCGCATCGACAGCGGTGACCTTGCTTACCTTTCAAAAGAAGCATATAAAATGCTTGCAGCCGCAGGCTTTGACGATGCTGTGATCTCCGCTTCCAGTGACCTTGACGAGTACCTGATTGAAAGCCTGAAAGCCCAGGACGCAAAAATCAATTCCTGGGGTGTCGGAACACGCCTGATCACAGCAAATGATAATCCGGCTTTCGGCGGCGTATATAAACTTGCCGCTGTAAAAGACAGCACAAGCAATACCTTTACACCTAAAATCAAACTTTCCGAAAACACAGAAAAAGTTACAAATCCGGGGGATAAGACCGTTTACCGTATTTACAGCAAAACAACAGGAAAAATCAAAGCAGATCTTATCTGTCTTACAGATGAATCGCTGGATCCGGAAGAAACAATGGTAATTTTCGATCCTGTTGATACATGGAAAAAAACCAAAATCCTTGGAGGAACATATGAGCTTCGCGAGCTTCTTGTTCCCGTTATCAAAGACGGAAAACGTGTTTACACTTCTCCTTCTGTTATGGAGCTTCGTGAATACTGCCAGAAAGAGCAGAATACTCTCTGGGACGAATCAAGACGTTTCGTAAATCCACAGAAAGTTTATGTAGACCTGTCACAGAAACTTTATGATATGAAAAAAGATCTTCTGGAAGAAATGAGCGAAAAATCACTGAGTAATATGTAATTTTTTTAAAGTCATAAACCTCCCTTCCCTCTCATAGACATAAAAGGGAAAGGAGGTTTTTATGGACAATCACACCTATATCCGGCTTATTAATAAAGAATATCCCCTTCCTGCCGGTTTTATTCCGGCAAACCTGGTTGACTGCGGCATTCCATTTGATGCTCCGCCCGGCGATGAAAAACGACTTTTAGAGCCAAAGGCTGCACGGGCAGCTCTCTCTCTTTTTCACGCAGCCCGTCAGGAAGGACTGAATCTCTATGGAATCTCCGGATACCGTTCTTATTTTCGCCAGAAACAGCTTTTTACAGGAAGCCCCTATGTTGCCCCTCCCGGAACAAGCGAGCATCAGAGCGGACTCGCTCTTGACCTTTCCTGTCCCTGTATCAACATGGAACTTTCAGAGGAATTTGCCAAAACACCGGAAGGTATCTGGCTTGCCAGAAATGCCTCCCTTTACGGTTTTATCCTGCGGTATCCGAAAAACAAAGAACATATCACAGAATTCCCCTATGAGCCCTGGCATATCCGGTACGTGACAAAACCGCTGGCAGCCTGGCTCTCCCTCACAGGAATGACACTTGAGGAATATCACGCTCTCACGGAAGCCCTTTAATTTACTGCTCCATCTGCCGTCCCAGAAATCCTGCTGCCGTCTGCACGAGAAGGCGCTCCGAATTTCCCATCACATCTTTTTCATTTCTTCCCATAAGAATTACCGCTCCAATAGTATCCCCCGCACATATAATAGGCTGTACAGCCTGAGAATACAAATTCCCTGCCTGGTCTGACACCACAGGGATTTTTCCTTTCTCATTTCCGTTTACACAGATACCTTCCCTGTCTCCGATCACTCCTTCCAGCTCCTTACTGATTTCTTTTCCTGCAAACTCTTTATTTCCCGGTCCTGCCGCCGCCACAACCTGGTCATGGTCTGTAATACACGCCACCAATCCAGTTGTCTGTGCCAGAGCTTCCGCGTATTCTTTCGCAAAAATACTCAGTTCTCCAATAGGAGAATATTTTTTCAGTATGATCTGCCCCTCTCTGTCTGTAAAAATTTCAAGAGGCGTTCCCTCTTTGATCCGCAGAGTCCTTCTGATTTCTTTTGGAATTACAACCCTTCCCAAATCGTCGATTCTTCTTACAATTCCTGTTGCTTTCATAAAAAATTCCTCCATCGCTGTACTTTCCGTTTGCTGTACTTTCCATTTATGGAAATAGTATCTGCAGATGGAGAAATTTTTATACGTTAAATTTTTCCTTGCATTTTGGAATTTTTGTGTTATAGTATTCATATACTCAATATGTAGTTTTAAAAACTATATCAAAAATATTTTCAGGAGGCGACCTACATGAAACTGAAATTAAAAGACCCGGGAAGCGCCATAACTCACGGCATCGCCATGCTCCTTGCCCTTGCAGGCGCTGCTCCTCTGATTGTAAAAGCTGCCAGAAGCAAAGATACCCTTCATATTGTGGCAATCAGTATTTTTATCCTTACCATGATTCTTCTCTACGCAGCCAGCACCCTTTACCACTCTGTTAATTCCACAGAAAAAGTAAACAGAAGGCTTCGAAAAATAGACCATATGATGATTTTTATTATGATAGCAGGAAGCTACACACCCGTATGCCTTATCGCCCTTCATAACCGCACAGGATATGTTCTCTGCGCGCTTGTATGGGCAGTCGCCATTATCGGCATACTCTTAAAAGGACTTTGGATAAACTGTCCGAAATGGCTCTCCTCTGTTCTTTATATTGGAATGGGCTGGCTTTGTGTCCTGGCTTTTGTACCTATTTTCCATTCCCTTCCAAGAGCAGGCTTTGGCTGGCTTCTCGCAGGCGGTATTATTTACACCCTGGGCGGTATTATCTACGCATTAAAACTTCCTATTTTTAATGCAACACATAAAAACTTCGGCTCACACGAAATTTTCCACGTATTTATCATGCTTGGAAGCGCCTGCCACTTTATTGTCATGTACTTCTTTGTGGCAGTTCTGCCTTAAAAAAAGCCGCCAAAACTCCAATACGGAATTTTACCAAATTGCTCAAAAAGGCTGCGGAATCCCGAAACAGGAAACTCCACAGCCTTTTACTTTTTTATTACAGCTCAATTACTGTTCTCTTATTTCGTTACCTTAATAACTATAAGTCCATATGGAGAAAGCTTTTTTCCAAACTCTCCGTAAACAGTCTCCACCTTACCCTCCGGGAGTGGAACGCTTACTTCCTCATCTCCCCAGTTCTGATAAATGTAAAATCGCTCTTTTTCTGTTTCTCTTGAAGTCACTTCAAGATTCTTCGGAATCTCTCCGTCCACGCCACAGGAAATTCCGCTCTGCTCTGCGATTTCCCTGATCAAATCCTCCTGGAAGGTTTTTTCTGCATCTGTTGCCACATACCATGCCTGTCCCTTTCCATAAGAATTTACAGTAAGAGCCGGATAACCTTTGTAAAAATCGCCTCCATAAGTCATCAAAGCCTTTGCTCCGCGAAGTTCTACAATGTCACAGAGATATTTACAGGAGTATGTTTTCTCCATTCCCAGAACATTTCCCTGGACAGGAACAAGACAATTTTCTTCCCAGTCATAAAGACCGTCAATCTCTGTACTGCGGATTCCAAGAACATCCATAAGTTCGTGGGGAACTCCTCCAAGGAAACATTTATCTGTATCATCTACGATTCCAGACCAGTAAGTGGCAATAAAAATTCCACCGTCTTCCACAAATTCCCGCACTTTTTCCTCAAATCCGTCACGAAACATATAACACATCGGAGCCGCAAAAATTTTATAGCCGGAAAGGTCATATGTCATATCTACAAGGTCTACATTCAGCCCAAGCTTTCGGAAACCTCTATAATACTTTAACTGCGCCTCTCTATAGTGAAGCCCTTTATTTCTCGGTCCCTGACTGTCCTCCATTGCCCACTGGCTGTCCCAGTCATAAAGAAGCGCAACCTGACTTTTTACTTCACTTCCTGCAAGAACCGAAATTTCTTTTAAAGTTTTCCCAACCTGACTTACCTCACGGAATACTCTTGTATCATTTCCTCCGTAATGATCGATAACAGCTCCGTGAAACTTCTCGGAAGCACCTCTGCTCTGGCGAATCTGGAAATAAAGAGCTCCTTCGCCCCCGTGGGCAATCGCCTGCATGGACTGTGCAAATAGTACCCCCGGTTTTTTCAGCTTGCTCACACTCTGCCAGTTTGTAGAGGCAGGACATGATTCCATCTGGAAAAACGGTTTTTTCTTGAGAGAACGCATCAGATCGTGGCACATTCCATTTTCATAGGCAGTCTCAATCACATCCTGCTTATGCCATGTAGGATATGTATCCCAGGAAACTACATCAATTTCTTTGGCAAGTTCAAAATAATTTAATCCGTCAAAATAGTACATGAGGTTTGCAGTTGTAGGAAGCTCGCTTCCTGCCTCACGGACAGCCTGGATTTCATGATGAATAAAATCTGCCGTCTGATGAGTCACAAAACGTTTCCAGTCAAGATTTAACGCATGAAGCTGTGTCTCGCCAATGGGAGACGGGCTTTCAATCTGTTCAAAGCTGTTATATGTATGACTCCAGAAAGTTGTACACCATTTTTTATTTAAGTTTTCAATCGTGCCATATTTCTCCTTCAGCCAGTTGCGGAATGCTTCCTGACAAAGGGGACAATGGCATTCTCCCCCAAATTCATTTGAAATATGCCACATAATCACTGCCGGATGATTTCCGAAACGCTCTGCCAGTTTTTTGTTTATGATTGCTGTTTTTTTCCTGTAAACAGGAGAGGTATAGCAGTGATTATGGCGAAATCCGTAAAGCGCTCTTTTTCTCTTGCCATCAACTCTCAGTACCTCCGGATATTTGTCAGCCAGCCATTTTGGTCTTGAAGCGGACGGAGTTGCAAGAATTACGGAAATTCCCCTTTCATAAAGCTTATTGATAATATTTTCCAGCCAGTCAAAATTGAATACGCCTTCCTCCGGCTCAAGAGTTGACCAGGAAAAAATCCCAAGGCTTACTACATTGCAGCCGGCTTCTTCCAGCATATCTAAATCCTTCTCAAGAATATCCGGTCTGTCCAGCCACTGTTCCGGATTGTAATCGCCTCCGTGAAGAAGCTTATTCGTTTTAAAGTCCATACAAACCTCCTGTGTTTACAAAATTTCAAATATCAGCTCTTTCACCAGCTGTATTTTAACAGCTTTTACTTCCCCCACTGCTTTTTTCAGCATTTCCATGCGTCCTGCCATTGTAGAAGATACATTCACACTCTGATCTTCTTTTCTCGGCGTAATAAGAAGTGTAAACTCTCTTCCCATCTCCGGTTTCCATACTTCTTTCAGACCGATTTCCCAGACAGCTCCATTACAGAAATTGTCAGATACAAGCTCTCCGTCAATAAACACATATCCTATATCTCCTTCGTAGGAAATCTGAATGCGTGCATCTTTATATTCCTCATAATTTTCCGGCACAGTAAATGTGTATCTGTACGGACCGCATTTCTGAAGCTTTAATTCTTCTGCAGAAATATTTTCTGAAAACCGGATTCCTTTAAAAATTCCTTCCTGAACTTCTGAAACATTGATACTTTCTCCCATATGTTTCAATTCTGCTGCCGGATACATCATAAGTTTTATGGTCGATTTTTCTTCCGCGCTTTCCAGATGGATTTTTTCTCCGTCATACAAAAACGGAACATTGCAAAGTGCGGCTGTCTTTTTTCCTTCTCTTTGGAATTCGTAAAACTGAAGACTCTGCTCTCTTGTAAGCGTTACAATTTCCACATCTCCATTTTTACCTGAGATTCTGTAAGAAGACATTTTACCTTCTTCCGGAACCACATAAAGTTTTTCTTCCCTCACTTCGTGTCCATTAAGCGCACCTACCGTTTTTCCATCCCACACATACTCTGCCTTCATTCCATCAGGAACAAAGAAGAAATATACCGTTTTTCCGCCTTCGCGTACAATAGATAATGGCTGAGCCTTGGCATAAATCAGACGGCATCCCTCCACATCAAGTCCGAAAGGAAGAATCGCTTCTTCTCCTGCTGCCAGAGAAATATCTGAAATCTCGATTTTCCCATTTGTGGTTTCCAGACAGATATATTCTCCTTCTTTTGTCTTACATTCCACATGATCCTGATAATTATTTAAAAAGACAAAGCCTGATTTCCCATCTGTACGGACAGAATAACGAAGTGTCTCTACATCTTCCGGTTTTATATCTTCTGCCCCTTTTGGAAGCGCTGTCACAAGTCTACAGAGATAACTGGAATAATTCGAAGCAAATGTATGAAGAGCTTTCAATCTGTAAAAGCTTGGACGAAGCTGCCCATACTCTCCGATTGCTGCCTGATAATCATAAGAAATTTTCGGACACTGGCATTCATTCAAAAACGGGGTTTTCTCACCCCTGGGGTTGCTTCCTCCTCTAAACATATAATAGCCCAGGAAATTACAGCCTCCTGCCATTTTAATATTTGCCATAGCATCTACACTCTCATATGGAAGCTGAAAGCGATAATAATAATAACAGGACATTCCTCCGCCCATTTCACAGCAGGCATACGGCATGCTTTCCGGTTCATACTCCGGTTCAAAATTATATGTTTTAGGAATTTCGTTATTGTGATTATCACGGTAAATATACTCCGGAGTTGCCGGATGTTCTCCCCTGTAATCATAATAAATCCAGGGCCAGAATGCGTAGCCTCCCCAAAGAGGCATCATTTCCGATTCGTCCATAGCAGCTCCTCCCCATCCTGTACTTGTATAAAACGGCGTCAGGATACCTTCTTCCTGTGCCAATTTTTTTAAGGTATGGAGATACTGAACACCATCTTCACCTCCCGGCGTCCATTCATTTGCTACACCTGTCGTCATTTCCCACGGCGCTGCGGAGTGCATATATTCATTGTCAAGCTGAGTTCCAATTATAGGGCCGCCATCTTTAAAATACAATCCTTTAAGCTGTTCTCCCAGCTCATGGTATAAGCTTTTTACACATAAAAGAAATCTTTCATCAAGACTTCTGGCTTCAAAAGGCTTTCCATAAAGCCAGTCAGGAAGACCTCCGTTTCGCACCTCTCCATGATCAAACGGCCCAATTCTCACAATCACATACATTCCATGTTTTTTGCAAAGTTCAACAAATTTTCTCAGATTCCTGTTTCCGTCAAACCGGAAAACACCCTCCTGCTCTTCATGGTGAATCCAGAACACATACGTAGACACAATATTGATTCCACCCATTTTCATTTTTAATATCGTATCTTCCCACTGCTCCTCATGAACTCTGGAATAATGGCACTCTCCTGCAATTCCAAAGAAAGGAACTCCGTTTTTCTCCAGATAATAATTTGTAAATCCTATGGTTCCCTGAGGACCTTGCCCTGAAAACTTCTCTCCCAGAGAATAAGTCTCTTTTTCTTTTGTCTTTGAAATATTAATATAGCTTTGCATCATACTTCTCCTTTTCTTCTCAGAAAATCAACCCTTTACAGCCCCCGCTGACAGCCCCTTAATAAAATACTTGGAACCGATGGCAAAAATAATCAAAATAGGCAATACGGAAATGGTAAGAGCCGCGCCTCTTGCTCCCCAGTCCTGCGTATATGCGGTAGCCAGCGTCTGGATTCCCAGAGGAATCGTAAATTTATTACTGTCTGTAAGAACGGTACTCGGCATCAGGAAATTATTCCATGACCACAGGAAAATCAGCATGAACAAAGTGCCGAGTGCCGGTTTCATCATAGGAAGGGCAATACTGGAAAATGTACGAATTTCTCCGGAACCGTCAATTCTGGCGCTTTCTATCAGCTCCTTTGGAAGTGAGCTGGAAAGATACTGTACAATAAAGAACACGCCGTATGCGCTGGCTCCCCATGTAAGGATCAAAGGCCAGTGTGTATTTACAAGATGAAGATTTCTCATCTCGATCGTATATCCAAGAAGCCCTATCTGCGCCGGAATCATCATACTTGCCACAATAAAAGTTTTCAGGAAATTCTTTGCCTTAAACTGATAAATGGTAAGTCCATATGCAGTCATGGCGCTGATCAGTACGCTCAAAACAGCTGAGAGCGTCGCTGTATAAATGGTATTCCAGTAATACTTTAAAAATCCGCCGGAAATAATCGTCTGAAGATTTTCTATCAGCTTATTTCCAAAGGTAAAAATATCTACATTATAAATTTCCGTTGTACTGTGTGTCCCCATTGAAATAATAAAATAAAAGGGAATCACAGAAATAATACTGATAATAATAAGCGGAATTAAAAACAGGCTGTTTTTCACTTTTCTCTTCATGCTTCCCTCTCCTTTTTGTTAATGATTTTAGAGACAATAAGACTTACTACAAGTACCACTACAAAAATTCCGTAAGATACGGCAGCTCCATATCCAAGTCTTGTAGAACTCTTAAACGTCTGGTCAAAGAAATACATCATGGCAGTCATACAGGAACGTCCCGGACCTCCCATGCTGTTTCCCTGCTGTGTGCTGAAAAGAAGATACGGCTCGTCAAAAAGCTGGAATCCACTGATAATACTTGTAAGCACAAGGAAAATCGTCATCGGGCGAAGATATGGGATGGTAATGTGACGAAATACCTGCCACTTATTTGCCCCATCCACCATCGCAGCCTCTGAAACATCTTCCGGTATAGTGGAAAGAGCCGCAAGATAAATCAGAAGATAATATCCCAGATTTTTCCACACAATTAAGAGAATTACGACAATTCTTGCTGTAAGAGGGCTACCCAGCCAGTTGATTCCTTCCTCAATAATTCCCACATCTACAAGAACTTTATTGATAATTCCTGTTGACCAGTCAAACAGAAAAGAAAAAATCACACCAATCGCAACAGGCGTTGTAATGTAAGGCAGTACATTTAATGTCTGAAAAAGACGTGATGACTTTTTCAGCTTATAAAGAAGCACTGCAAGTACAAGTCCGCCGATAATTAAAAGCGGAATATATATAATCATAAAAAGGAATGTATTTCCAAGCGCCTTATAAAACAGCTTATCCTTTGTAATCAATCTTACATAGTTTGCAAATCCCACAAAATGGCGGTTTGCTGCTCCTGCTACACTGTCCCAGTCTGTAAGACTGATTACAAAAGAATAGATTGTCGGATAAATAAAAAACATAAAATAAAATGCAAAATACGGTAGCATAAATATAAATGGCCACTTTGAAAGAGTTTTGTGTTTTTTCCTCATAATTTCCCTCCTTTGAACCTGTAAGGGTGCTGTCTTATGCAGCACCCTCATTTTCATACAATATTATTTGATTGTGTAATCCGGCAGCTTCATTTCCAGCTCTTCTTTCAGATAATCCATCGCATCTTCCGCTGTCATACTGGTATCGTTATTTAATGCTGTTGTCACAAGATTAAGGGTTTCATGAATAATATTATCATCAAGGTTCATAGGACGTGTCTCAATATTCGGAATAATTTCATCTAAGAAATATGCTCCCAGATCCTGGTCGCCAAACCATTTACTCTTCCATACTTTAAGTTCCGGATTTTCCTCATAAGGAGCTTTTGCAGATGTCAAATATCCAATTTTATTTAATACCTCTGCCCCCTCTGTGGAAAGCGTCGCAAATTTAATAAACTCCCATGCAAGTCTCTTATCTTTACATGTTTTTGTAATTCCCATTGTAGTTCCGCCCCAACTTATATTTCCTTCTGGTGCGTTCATAAGACCCCAGTGCCCCGTGCTCTCTCCATTCGGGTCATTGGGCTCAATCGTAAACGGAACAGACCAGGTTGCACAGCCTGCGAATATATGCGTATCTTCTCCAAAAGAAGCATACCACGGTGCACTCCATGCTTCCAGCTTATCTACAATTCCCGCGTCACGGAACTGACACGCAAGATCTAAAGAGCGTTGCAGACTCTCTGTCGCATTAATTGTATCTCCATCAATCCAGGAAACCGCCCCCTGCTCTCTGATAAACTGCTGCGCATCTGCGATTCCCGGCCACATATAAACTTTTCCGTCGCTCTTTTCCAGTACCTCTTTTCCTTTCTCAATAAAAGCTTCCCAGGTAGGGAACATAGCTTCCAGTTCCTTCGGATCGTCTGTTCCAAGATATTCTTTTGCAAGATCTTTTCTGTAGGCAATTCCTGCCGGGCTTAAACACTGTTCAATTCCACATACAGCTCCTTTTGAATTTACCATTTTAGGATGGAGATAATCATACACCTCATTAATATCAAAGTTATATGGCGCTACTGATAAATCTTCCCACATATCAAGCTCAAAAACTTTTGCTCTGGAATCAACAATCGCCCATCCAATATCTGGAAGCTCTGTTCCAGTAGCAAGAGCTGTCTGATACTTCTGAAGAGAATCTCCATTTGCCATCGGGGTATATTCAAACTTTACATTTGGATACTTTTCATTAAAAGCTTTTGTAATTGCTTCAAAATAAGGATCATCCCATCCCCACATTGTAAGGGTTCCTTCATAATCCTCCGGAAGCGGCTCACTGTAATCCTCTGCTTTTTCCGCATAAACCAGAGTGCTTCCTCCTGTTCCAAATGTTGTTGCTGCCACGACTGCTGTCATCATCAGAGCCATGATTTTTTTCGTTCTTTTTTTCATAAATAAAACGCTCCCTCCGTTTAAGATGGTTTTACTTTAACATTCCCCGGCATTTCTTCCCATACGATAATCTTTAGTTTCTGTTTAAATTTTATAGGGTAAATGTAAGATTATTTTTGTTCCTCTCTCTGGAAGTCTCACAATCCACATCCCATATCTCTCTCCATAAAGATAGGAAATTCTGTCCCTTACATTACTTATTCCAATATGTTTTCTTCCATTTTCCTCATATATCAGTTCTTCTCCCTCTTCAAAAGCTTCCAGTCTCTCCCTGGAAATACCTTCTCCGTTATCTTCCACCTCAATACAGAGAAAATCTTCTTTCTTATAAATGCGGATATGAATTATTCCCGGTTCTTCCAATGGCAGAATTCCATGAAGAATTCCATTTTCCACAAGCGGCTGTATAATAGTTTTTGGAACAAGACACTGCTTTAAACTTTCCTCACATTCTATTACCGTCTCAAATACATCCGGATAACGATATTTCTGAATATCAAGATAACACTGCGTAAGCATCAGCTCTTTTTCAACAGTCGTTTCTATATTTTTTTCGCCAAGGCGCATCGTCTCCTGTAAACTGAAAATCAGAGAATTTGTAATTTTTACAACCTCCTTATTTTTTCCTGCTGCCGACAAATACACAACTGTATTCAGCACATTATAAAGATAATGAGGATTAATCTGAGAAAGCATAATATCAAATTCCATATCCTTTGTACGCTTCTCGTAAATCCTCTGCTGCTCAATCCCTCTTTGAATTTCCTCTACCATATCGTTATAGCACTGATATAATACCTGGATTTCATCTCCTGTATGAACCATTTCCTGAACGCGGAGTTTATTATAGTGCGTCTTTTCCATTCTCCTGGACAGAACCGTTACAGGACGGATAATCTGCTCCATAAGCCTTGATGTCGTAATCAAGATTGCAGAAATTGAAATCACAAAAGACAGGCTGAAAAAGATAAAAACAAACCGGCATCTCTGCCACAGATATTCCGGGGTAATCATAACATACAGCTTCCAGCCGGAGTTCCCAACATCATTGCATATAAAATAATTTCCCTCCGCTTTTGAAGTTCCCTCTTTTATCTCATTCTTCTGTTTTTTTATAATTCTGCTGAGTTCCCCCTCTTTATTTCCCTCATATAAAACCTCATTATCATTCCCCATCAGACAGATATTCTTCTGATTTTCTCCGTAAGCTTCCACCTGCTTCAAAAAATATTCCAGATAAATTTCAAGGTAAAGTGTTCCTTGTTCTTCTCCAAACTGAAATTTATTATACATGGGGCTTCCAAAACAGATAACCGGTTTGGAAATCCAGTTATCCACTCCGTAATATGGCAAAGAAAACATTTCTTTTTTGCTTCCTGTATAGTTTTGAAGTTCTTTTATTTTCAGTTTTTCTTCCATATATTCTTCAGCTGAAAGCGGACCTGTGCTGCAATATTTTTCCCCGTTTTCCAAAATCACAAAAGAGCCGGCTATGTATGTTCTAAGGCTATTATAAAAAACAAGCCTGTCAGACATTTCATTTTCTTTTTTTACCTTATCAAAAGCTGCACTTTCTGTCTTTTTAATATTCAGTACATTCTGCAAATCCTCATCAGCTATAATACCCGCCGCAAAATTCCGAATATCTTCTACCATAAATTCAAGCTGACTTGCTACCTGTTCCAGTCCGGCTATTTCTTCTTCGATTACCTGTTTCCGCAGAATTTTTTCAAAGTACACGTAACTTATTACCGTACTGAATATCATGGAAACTGCCAGGACTACAAAAAGCGTTTTTAAAATCCTGCTTTTTAATGATTTGTTTCTTATATATCTTTTCTCCATTTTTTATACTCCTGGGGCTTCATTCCTACTTTTTTTATAAATATCTGGCTGAAATACTGGCTTGTCTTATATCCTACCATTTCGGATACCTCAGACACATTTTTATCGCCCTGACTTAAAAGCCGCTTTGCCTCTTCTATTCGAAGAGCTGTAAGGTATTTCAAAAATGTAATTCCTGTCTCTTTTCGAAAAATCTGTCCAAGATATACACCATTCATCTGAAACTCCTCTCCCAGAGATTCCAAGCTGATTTCTTTACAGTAATTCTTTTTTATATATCGCATCATATCAACGACAATACCAGAATATTTTTTCTCCGTTCTTTCCTGTATGATCTCAGAAATATCATTCATTTTATGTATGTAATAATTCTCTATATCCGGAAGCTTATATCCTTTCTCTTCTTTCTCCAGAGGTGTAATTCCATGTCTGTCCTCCAGTTCCTTTGCCAAGTTATCAAGAACAAAGAGAAGATCTCGAAACCCCCTTAAATTTTCTCTCGGGTATCTGACAAGTTCAAATAAATAAGAAATAAAATCCTCTGTTTTTCTTCCCTCAAAAATAATGTCGCGAAGCTCTTTTTCCTGCTCATTCCACGATATTTTCTCTTCTGTCCCGGCTTCTTCCAAACGCTCCAGCGCATAAATACAGCGTGGTTTCCAGAAAACAGAATAATGTATCATTCTTGACATTTTTTGAAATGTACCGCTTATTTCTGTCCTTGTAATTTCATTGCTGTAAATCATATTAAAAGAACTGCTCTGTGCTTTAATCAGCGCGGCAGAAATTCTTTTTGCCATATTTTCTATTTTATTTGTAAGTTCGTAACGGCTGCTGATATTTCCTATTTTATAAAGAATAATGCTGTTGCCAGACGTCAGTCTAACATCTGACACATAAGAAATCTCCTCGTCTGTATCTTCAGAACTATTCTGCAAAAGCTCTCTTTCCTCGTCTGACCAGGAAAGTTCCCTGAATACACCGTTGCAGAAAACAGGATTTTTATTAGCCAGAATCAAAAAGAAGCGATTTCCCAATTCTTTTTCTTCCACCTCTGTCACATCTTCCATGTTGTAAATCAACTGTTTTGCAAAATACTTCTGATAAATCTTCTTTTTTCTTCCGCTGTCCTTCAGCCGCTCTTTCGCCTTTTCCAATTCCTCCATAAGCTTTTCCTCGCACAGCTCATGCTTTAAAAGATAATTGGAAACACCATATTCAAAGCCTTTCTGAGCATATTCAAAGTCCCGGTAAGCAGAAAGCAGAATTACCACCACATCTGTATTTTTCTCTTTCAGCTTCTTTGTCAGCTCAAGACCGTCCATTCTTGTCATTTTTATATCTGAAATTACTATATCCGGTTTTTCTCTTTCGTATATTTCCAACGCTTTTTTCCCACTTCGTGCATGTCCGATTACAGAAAAACCTTCTTCCTCCCAGGAAATCATGTTCTGTAAATACTCCATTGCCATCACTTCATCATCTACAAATAATACCTTTATCATAATCCCCCACCTTTTCCCTTTTATTCTATCTTAAAAATATCATATTTTTTCTTTCTTTTCCTGACAGGAATTTATAGATTTTGTTTAAATTTTTTAGAACATCTCCATAAGCTCCAGCTTTTTTTCTCTGGACATCTGTTTGATCTCATATTCCCTTCGCATAGCTTCTTCCTTCGTTGCAAATCCCTCATAATACACCAATGTAACCGGTCTTTTTGACTTTGTATACTTTGCCCCCGCTTTACCACCGTTATGCGCTTTTATTCTTCTCTCCAGACAGTTTGTCCAGCCTGTATACAGACTTCCGTCTGCACAACATACCATATATGTGTAATTCATTCTTCCGTTCTCCTGAATTTTTACAGCTTTCTTCTTACTTTATCCAGCCATTATATTATTTCTCATTATACACCATTTCCCACTAATATTATGTAAGAACAGCCATCTATACTTATGTTCAGACAGCCATTCCTGAAACTCTCTATAAAAAGCAGTCAGCCAAAACTCGTATTTTTATCAAAAAATTGAAAGCAGGTGGCTGAAACGCTGACTGCGAATTTTCTTATCCACCTGCTTTATTATACGCAGCTTTTTTGATTTTGTGAATGTCTTACGGAAGATAAGCAATCGGATCGATTGGTTTTCCGTCTTTTTTCATTGCAAAATAAAGATTGCTTCCCTCTTCGCTGTAATATTTTGTCGGTGCATTGACATACCCGATAATCGCGCCTTTTTCTACAGTATCGCCTTCCGACACATTCAAATCCTTTAACTGTCCGTAGACAGCCTGATACCCGTTTCCAAGCTCCATAGTTACCGTTGTTCCTGTTTTTGCAGTTTCTTCCACAGAATAAACCGTTCCGTTTACAGCAGACATAACAGGCGCTCCCTCATCTGCCTGTACTGCAATAGCAGGGCTTAAACGGTACTGGTCAAGAGTAGGAAAATATACTGTGGAATCCATGCTGTAATCTACCAGAATATTTCCATGAATTGGCCACTCCATCAATGTTTCCTCAGAGAAATTTACGTCCGGAAGATTTAAAGGCGCTGCCTGGGGATTTGCTGCAGTTTCTACTGGTGTTTCCTCCGACAGTTCTTCTGTGTCTTCTGTTCCTTCAGCCTCTTCAGATTCCTCCATGCTTGCTTTCACCTGACTGGTGTCTGCATCTACCAGTGCTTCTTCTTTTGTCTCCTCTGAAATCTGCGGCTCTGTATTGCTTTCTTCTTTTGCTTCTTCCTTTACCTCTTCATACATAATTTCTTCTTTTGAGGAAGATGTACCAATCTGGTAAACTGTAATTCCCAGTGCCGCCATTACTGCCAGAACTGCGCCGTTTAAGATGATTTTTGCTTTTTTGTTATTCATCATATTCCCTTCACCTCTGCTTAGATTCTCTGTAACTGTCCGGGTTTTCCGCAGCTACTACTATGTTTCTGTATCTATAGGGTGTCCAGAATATGGTTGTTTATTCACGTAATTAAAAAAGTTTATGTATGTTTTCCTGATTCATTTCAGGAAAATATGCCGTCAGAATTTCCTTATAATTTTTTCCTTCTTTTGCCAGCTCATTTCCTCCATACTGGGAAAATCCAAGCCCATGCCCCTTCCCCCGGCACAAAAAGCGTACTTTCCCATTTAATTTCTGCACTGTAAAATCTGCTGAGGAAAGTCCCATTCCACGACGGAAGCCCTCTCCTTCCAGAATATTGCCGTCTGCTTCAATACTCTGTACATATCCGGCACTGTCTCTTTCTTCTACTTCAAATTCTTTTGGAAGCTGTCCTTCCTCTATGTACACACTGGAAAGATAATTTGGAGAATCCATATCAGCACTGCTGTCCACAGACTTCAAATATGCAAAATCCTGATCTCGAAATACCTCTTCTCCGCTTCTTGTTTTTCCGCTGCTGACTTCATGATAAGGAATTTGTTTCAACTCACCTTTCCACGATAACACTATATTCTCTGTTGCTTTTACCGCATCTAAATATATTTTTTCCGCTGCTTTTCTACTGTTTTCACATTCATTTAAAATATCATACAGACTTTCTCCTTCTTTGATTCTTCTGTAAAGATTCGTCCTTGCAATAACAGCCTGTGCTTTTAGTGTTTCTTCCTCGCTGTCTGCTTCAATTTCCTCTGACAAAATAAAAGGAAGGCAGTCTTCTGCCTTCGGGATACGATTCATCAGGGCAATTTCCTTTCCCTGAAATCCTATTACGGCAAAATAGGGAATCAAAAGAAGAGCCGCAACTCTCCAAAATAAAAAAGAGATTTGATGTTTCATATACAAATCCTGCTTTTTTCCCTATTATATGCCTTTTTTTCAATCTATATGCAAAGCTGTGTTTTTAAGGCGGAGATCCGCCGTATTCTTCCAAACATGGTACTCTGATTTTACAGAGTTCTTTCTGAGTTGAACATTGTTCCGGCACATTCCTTTTTTGCAAAGTTTTCTGTCTCCAGATTTTCCCTGACTCTATATGATTAATATTCTTTCTGCTTTCACTTCTTTTTATAAGAAATTCATCTGCACAAAAGTTTTCCACATCATTTCCATTGTTCACAAAAAGATTTCCACTGTTTCCACAGACTGAAGCAGTTAAAAGACCCTCCTCTTCTCTTCTTCTGTTTTTTCCGGAAAGAAGATTTATCACGAAGCAAATAAATGCTGCAATCGCCTGACAAAAGCTATCTTTTAAACTCTTCATAAAAATCCTCCTTTTCTTACAGCCTGTCCAATACAGAAGTGCGCATCTTCCATATCTTTCTTAGCTACTATTATTTTATGCTGTAATTTCAAAAGTAGAACCTGTGAATATCAAAAGATCTGCTGAAACACAAAGCGGACAAATTTTCCTGGAAAACAAAAAAAAACTGGAAACCATTAAGATTTCCAGCGAAATGAAGCATCGGGGATTCGAACCCCGGACAACTTGATTAAAAGTCAAGTGCTCTAC
>JAUNAX010000033.1 GCA_030527365.1 Eubacteriales bacterium
TTTGAATTAGTATCAGAATACAGCCCTACCGGTGACCAGCCACAAGCCATCGAACAACTTGTCAGGGGCTTTCAAGAAGGCAATCAGTTTGAGACTCTGCTTGGTGTCACAGGTTCAGGTAAAACCTTTACAATGGCAAATGTGATTCAGGCTTTAAATAAACCGACCCTGGTACTTGCACACAATAAAACCCTTGCGGCACAGCTTTACGGCGAATTCAAAGAATTTTTTCCAAATAATGCGGTAGAATATTTCGTATCCTACTATGATTACTATCAGCCGGAAGCATACGTGCCGTCCACAGATACTTATATTGCAAAAGACGCTTCCACAAACGATGAAATTGACAAGCTTCGTCTTTCTGCTACGGCAGCCCTTTCCGAAAGACGGGACGTGATTATTGTATCCTCCGTATCCTGTATTTACGGACTTGGTTCGCCTAAGGATTTCCAGGATATGATGATTTCCTTAAGACCCGGTATGACAAAAGACAGAGACGAGGTAATCCGTCAGCTTGTGGATATTCAGTACACGAGAAATGAGATGGATTTTCACAGGGGAACGTTTCGTGTGCGAGGAGACGTGTTGGAAATTTTCCCGGCAAACTATACGGACTGCGCGGTGCGGGTGGAATTTTTCGGAGATGAGATTGAGCGTATCACAGACATTGATGTGCTGACAGGAGAAATTAAGTGCGAGGACAAGCATGTGGGAATTTTCCCGGCTTCCCATTATGTTGTTCCTATGGAGCAGATTTTAAAGGCTTCTGGGGAAATTGAGGAAGAACTTCGGGGGCAGGTGGAATATTTTAAAAGCGAGGATAAGCTTTTAGAGGCGCAGAGAATTGCGGAACGCACCAATTTTGATATAGAGATGATGAAGGAAACCGGGTTCTGTTCCGGAATTGAGAATTATTCCAGGTATCTTTCAGGTCTGGAACCAGGGCAGCCGCCATATACCTTAATGGATTATTTTGGAGATGATTTCCTTCTTATTATAGATGAGTCTCATAAGACAGTTCCCCAGGTTGGAGGAATGTTTGCAGGAGATCAGAGCAGAAAGCAGACGCTTGTGGATTACGGTTTTCGTCTGCCGTCTGCAAAAGATAATCGTCCCCTTAATTTCGGGGAATTTGAATCAAAGCTTGATCAGGTACTTTTTGTATCTGCAACTCCGGGCGAATATGAATTTAACCATGAACTTCTGCGTGCAGAGCAGATTATACGTCCAACCGGTCTTCTCGATCCAAAAGTGGAGGTTCGTCCTGTAGAGGGACAGATTGATGACCTTGTAGGGGAAGTAAATAAAGAGATTGAGAAAAAAAATAAGGTTCTGATCACTACGCTTACAAAACGTATGGCAGAGGATCTTACCGATTATATGAAAGATATTGGAATCCGTGTCCGGTATCTTCATTCAGATGTAGATACTCTGGAGCGGGCGGAAATTATCCGTGATATGCGCCTTGATGTGTTTGACGTTCTTGTTGGAATCAACCTTTTAAGAGAGGGTCTTGACATTCCGGAGATTACTCTTGTTGCCATTCTCGATGCGGACAAGGAAGGATTTCTCCGTTCTGAGACATCTCTCATTCAGACAATCGGACGAGCAGCAAGAAACAGCGAAGGTCATGTTATCATGTACGCAGATAATATGACAGATTCTATGAGAAAAGCAATCAGCGAGACGGAGAGAAGAAGGGCAATTCAGGAAGAATATAATAAAGCGCATGGAATTACGCCAACTACCATTAAAAAGGCAGTGCGTGATTTAATTGCTGTGTCCAAAGCAGTTGCAAAGACAGAGGATAAGCTTAGAAAAGATCCGGAATCTATGAACCGCAAGGAGCTTACAAAGCTGATTGCTCAGGTGGAGAAGCAGATGCGTGCTGCAGCCGCAGATTTGAATTTTGAGCAGGCAGCAGAGCTTCGTGACAAGATGATTGAGCTTAAGAAAAATCTGGAAGAAATACAGGCAGATTAGAAAAATTTAAAAGTAAAGAGGTGCAAAAATGGCTTCGGAGATTCAAAAATTAAGATCCGAAAAGAAAAATGAAATATATATTATGAGGGAAGACCTGCTCTCTTTTTCGATGGGAGGAAATAAGGTACGCATTGCAGAGGTTTTTTTTCAGGATATGCAGAAGAAAAAATGCGATGCCATGTTGATTTACGGAGAAAAGCACTCCAATCTCTGTCGTGTCCTTTCTAATCTTTGCTGCAGCAAGGGAATTCTTTGTGTGATGATCTGTTCCCATGGAGAAAACGAGGAAGAAAAGGTTACGAATAATACACGCTTTATAGAGTGGAGCGGGACAGAAATCGTACACTGTAAAAAAACGGAAATTGCAGAGACAGTGGAAGCTCAGATGAATCGTCTCAAAGAGATGGGAAAGAAGCCTTATTATATTTATGGCGATAAAACAGGAAGAGGAAATGAAGGAACAGCTGCTGCAGCATATGCAGAGGCATATGAAGAAATTAGGGAATTTGAGAAAAAAATGGGCTGGGAGTTTGATTATATTTTTCTCCCGTCCGGGACAGGTGCAACCCAGAGCGGGCTTCTCTGCGGACATTTTCAGGAAGAGGACAAAAAGAAGATTATGGGAATTATGATTTCCTCCAGAGAAAAAGAAAGAATGTTTTCGATCATTCAGGAGGGGATTGAAGATTATCATAAAAAAACAGGAAAGATATTAAAATCAGGGTACGAAAAAGAGATTTTTCTTTTGGACAAATACCGTATTGGAGGATACGGGCTGTATGATGAGAGAGTGAAGGAGTGCATCAGAAGGCAGTACAGAACGAATGGTATTCCCCTTGATCCCATTTATACGGGAAAAGCGTTTTGGGGAATGGAAGAGTATATAAAAGAGAAGAATATCAAAAACAGCAGGATTCTTTTTCTTCACACAGGAGGAACTCCTCTGTTTTATGATTTTTTACAAAAAGAAGAGGAAAGTTGTAAATGTTAGTTTCGGTTATCATACCATGTTATTATTCAGAAAAGACTATTGCAAAAGTAGTAGAGCTTGTCATGGAGGAATTTGAGAAAAACGAGGGTTATGAATGCGAATTTGTCCTTGTAAACGATGGATCAAAGGACGGAACCTTTGAAGAAATCCGGCGTCTCGGCGAGAAATATCCAAATGTGTGCGGCGTAAATCTTATGCGGAATTTCGGACAGCACAATGCTCTGATGGCGGGCTTTCAGTATACAAAGGGAGATTATGTTCTGGGAATGGACGACGATATGCAGACGCACCCTTCCCAGATTTTCAAACTTATCCATAAAATGGAGGAAGGGTATGATGTGGTGTATGGCGTCTACCCGGTAAAGAAAAATTCTCCGTTAAAGAATTTCACAAGCAAATTAAACGAGGTAAGCTCAAGAATTATGTTGAATCGGCCAAAAGATATTGTATCCAGCAATTTCTGGCTGGTAACGAGAGCAGTCCGGGACGAGGTGATTAAGTATGACAGTTTCAATCCCTATGTAGATGGAATTTTTTACCGCATTACCCACAACATCGGAAACGTGGCGGTAGAACATCATAAAAGAGAATGCGGAACATCAGGGTATACCTTTCGAAAACTTATAAATCTCTGGCTGGCATATTGGAATTTTTCTGTGATTCCCCTCCGGATTTCCTTTTTTATGGGGATTTTTTCCGCAATGGCAGGAGTGATCATTGCCATAGTTGTAATCATCAATAAAATTCTTCATCCTTCCGTGCCTGTGGGCTGGTCTTCCACCTTATGTGTGATGGTTGTGTTCTTCGGAGTGGTTCTCATGGTTCTTGGCGTTGTGGGAGAGTACCTTGGAAAAATCATTATGATTTTAAATAATACTCCGCAGTATATTGTAAGGGAAACCATAAATGCAGCAGATAAAAACAGCGTGGTCTCTGTAGTCCGTGAAATTACGGGGAGACAGACAGAAAAAAAGGTTAAGAAAAAATGAAAAAAATTATGATTCTTGGAGCAGGGATTTATCAGGTTCCTTTAATCCGGGCTGCAAAGAAGATGGGGCTTACTGTGATTGTGGCAAGCATCAAAGGGGATTATCCGGGGTTTGCTCTTGCGGATAAGGTATATTATATTAACACAACAGACAGAGAAGCGATTTTAAAAGCGGCGGTTTCGGAAAAAATAGATGGCATCTGTACAACAGGAACAGATGTGGCAGTTTCTTCTATCGGATATGTATGCGAACAAATGGGGCTCTCCGGAATTTCCAAAGAAGCGGCAGACCTTGTGACAGACAAGGCAAAGATGAAGGAGGCGTTTCAAAAAGGAGGCGTGTCTGCTTCTGATTTCAGAAAAGTATTTTCCTGTGAGGAAGCGAAAAATGCGGCAGAAGAGATTGGTTTTCCTGTTGTCATAAAGTGCGTGGACAGCTCCGGAAGCAGGGGGATTACCCTTGTAAAAGAAGCTGGAGGCGTTTTTGCGGCGGCAGAGCAGGCATTTTCCTGTTCTAAAAAAGATTATATTCTTGTGGAGGAAGCGCTTTCCGGAACAGAAATCGGAGTGGACGGTGTAGTGCAGGATGGACGTCTTGTTTTTCTTGCGCCTCACGATAAGTTTGTATACAAAAGTAAGAAAATCACAATTCCGGCAGGGCATAGCTTTCCGTATAGCGGCGGCAAAGCAGCAGAAAAGGAGATCCGTCATCAGATGGAACTTGCGGTAGCGGCTCTTGGACTTGAAAACTGCTTTTTTAATGCAGACGTGTTTGTAAAAGGAGAGAAAGTTTCTGTGATCGAGGTTGGAGGAAGAACAGGAGCCACCTGCATTCCAGAGCTTATTTCTCTGTATTACAGCTTTGATTTTTATAAAAAAATTCTGAAAAGTGCAATGGGAGAAAAGCCGGATTTTCCGGAATTACAAAAAAAGCGCCCCTGCATGGCAAGGCTTCTTATGAGCCCCAAAGCCGGAGTGCTCACATCTGTTGATGAGAAAAGACTTAAAAAACTACAAGAGAAAGGCGTGTTAATGACACTTGATTTTCCTGAGGGATATGTGGTAGAAAAAATGGAAAACGGCACAAACCGTCTTGGGCATCTTGTGGCAGAGGTGGAAAATATACAGGAATTTGAAAGACTTCTTAGGGAGGCATACAGTGCCATTTTTGTAGACGGAGTTTCGCTGGAGGAATTATGGAACGAATAAAAGATTATCTTTTCCTGCATTTAAGTGTGATGATGTTTTCTTTTACAAGTGTATTTTCAAAGCTTGCATCAAGAGAATTAAATGCAGGAGGGCTGAAAAATCCAATGCTTTATGTATTTGGATTTCTTATGTTTTTTGTATGTTTTCTGTATGCTTTCTGCTGGCAGAAGATTATCAAAAAATTTGACCTGAATATCGGATATGCAAACAGAAGCGTGTATCTTTTATGGAGCCAGTTATGGGCAGTTATGATTTTCGGAGAACAGTTAAGCGGAAAGAATATAATTGGTCTTATGATTGTGATGGCTGGTGTTGTGGTTGTGTCATTGAGCGCGCCAAAAGAAGAGGAAAAAGGAGGGGAGATGCTATGACGCCATATTTACTTCTTATGTTTGCAGCAACTTTTTTTACAGCTATCTCCCAGGTGTTATTAAAGCAGAGTGCGGAAAAAGAGCATAAAAGCTGGATTTTTGAGTATCTGAACTGGCGTGTGATTACTGCCTATGGCATTTCCTTTTCTGTTCTTCTTTTAAATACCTACGCCTATACGAAGGTGGATATGAAATATGGAGCAGTGATTGATACATTCAGCTATGTGTTTGTGATGGTGCTGTCGTATTTTATTTTAAAAGAAAAATTTACAAAAGGTCAGTTAATTGGAAATCTTATGATCATCACAGGGGTAATGGTATACACCTTATAAAAGAAAATCAGAGTATTGCGGCATATTGCGATACTCTGATTTTTTTAACGATAAATATAGGAAAAGGAAAATTTTAAAGCATTGGGAAGCGGTCTGGCAGGCGGATTCCGCCGCGTTTACAGATTGCTTCAGCGTGTTCTCTTCCCTCGCGGAGAATCGCTTCCTCATCAATGGAAAGAAGGACGCGGTTTTTCATAAGCCACCGTCCGTTACACATGGTACACTCGATATTTGTGCTGTGCATAGAAGTTACAAGGTTTGCAATGGGGTCGTGGACAGGAAGCATATCCGGGCTGTTGTTCGGATTAATAATAATGAGGTCTGCTTTTTTTCCTGTTTCCAGACTGCCGTAAAGGTCTTCCTCTCCAACTGCCCTTGCTCCGTTGATGGTTGCCATAGCAAGAATTTCCTCAGCCTTTACAACATCGGGTTCGAGACGCCAACCTTTGTGAATCAGAGAAGTTACCCACATTTCATCTACCATATTCATTCTGTTATTGGTAGGGGTTCCGTCTGTTCCGAGGGCTACGCAGACGCCCTCCCGGAGCATACGGGGGATCTTGGCAAAGCCGAGAACGCGCATGGCAGACGCCGGATTATGGGAAACCTTTACATCGTGATCGCGGAACATTTCCACTTCCTCATTGGAAAGCCAGACGGCATGGGCAGCAATAATGTTTTTATCTAGGAATCCCAGATTATTTAAGTGCGTGACAGTAGTTGCGCCTCTTGTTTCTTTTGCGTAATCCACCTCTGCTTTTGCTTCCGCAATGTGCATATGTACGCCTACTCCGTATTTATCGGCAAGTTCCTTTGTGCGAAGGAGAAGTTCGTCTGTTGCATTGAAGATGGTACGGATACCGAACCACACTTTTACCCGACCGTCTGCTGTGTTGTGGAATTTTTTTAAATCTTCTTCCTGAATGGCAAGTTCTTCGTCTGTTGTATGCTGCCAGGATTTTGGAAGCCCCTCTCCGCAGTCCATAACGGATTTTGCAAGTTTTCCTCGGATCCCTGCCTGAGAAATGGCTTTCGCCATACCGGAGACAAACTGTCCGCCCGGTTCTGCAATGGAGGTGCAGCCTGCCTTAATCTGCTCTGCACAGAAAAGAAGAGTGGAAACATAGGAATCTTCTTCTGTCATATTGCTCTCATACGGCCAGATACGGTCGTGAAGCCAGGTAAGAAGGGGAACATCATCGGCAAGCCCCCTTGCAAGCTGCTGGGAAGTATGAGTGTGGGTGTTGACAAAAGAGGGCATAATGGTTTTTCCTTCACAGTCCATAATCTCGTCACAGTCTTCAGGAATGGGAAAATGTCCAATATTGATGATTTTGTCGTCTTCGATAAGAACATTGCCCTTTTTGTATACTTCCCGTTTTTCGTTCATGGTAATTACCATAGCGTTTTTTAAAAGTATTTTCATAAAGTCATCTCCTGCAATTTTCTGAAAGTTACTTTAAGTATATCGAAAAAATTGCAACTTGTCACTTGTGAAAAATGTACAAATCCGTTATACTGAAAAGAAATAAGAAACGTTTGAAAAAGGAAATAACAATGAAGAAAATACTGATAATTGACTCCTGTGTGCGAAGAGAAGAATCCCGCACAAAACAAATGCTTGATAAAGTAGTGGAAACCTTAAAAAGCCAGTATAAAGACTGTAATTTTGAGGTGCTGACTCTTATGGATATGGACTTAAAATACTGGAATACGGAAAGCCTGAAAGTTCGTGACAGCCTTCTTTTGAACGGACAGCATGACGCACCTCAGTTTCGCCTGGGAAATCAGTTTCGTGAGGCGGATGGAATTGTAATCGCAGCGCCATTCTGGGATTTAAGTATTCCTGCCATGTTGAAGGTTTATATTGAAAATATTTCAGCAGACGGGATTACGTTTTCCACCTCAGAAGAGGGGCTTACTGGAATCTGCAAATTTCAGTGGATGCTGTTTCTTACAACAAGGGGCGGAATCTGGGAAGGCTCTGATATGGAAATGGGAAGTCCTTATATGGAAGCACTCTCCAGATTTTTCGGGCATGGAAAATATTATTGCGTGGCTGCAGACGGTACGGATATTGCGGAAATGGATACAGAGACAATTATGGAAAATGCGTTGGAAGAGGTAGAAAAAATATGCCTTTCTCTGAAAATAGAAGAAACCGGGAAGCAGGAAAATAGAAAATGTAATAAAAAGTGATATGGTATTATAAATTACAAAAAAGAAAGAGAGGATTTTACTATGGTTTATTCAAATGACGGAAGATTGTATCATATTCATGTAGCACCCGGAGAAGTTGGAAAATATGTGATTCTGCCGGGAGATCCGAAACGCTGCGCCGCGATTGCAAAGTATTTTGATAATCCGGTACTTGTTGCAGACAACCGGGAATATGTAACGTACACCGGATACCTGGACGGAGAAAAGGTAAGTGTAACTTCCACAGGAATCGGCGGACCTTCTGCTTCTATTGCAATGGAGGAACTGGTACAGTGCGGTGCAGATACGTTTGTGCGTGTGGGAACTTGCGGAGGCATGGATATAAAAGTAAAAGGCGGAGATATTGTTGTTGCAACAGGTGCAGTACGCATGGAGGGAACAAGTAAAGAGTACGCGCCTATTGAATTTCCGGCAGTTGCCAATCTGGACGTGGTAAATGCGCTTGTGGGTTCTGCAAAAGAGCTTGGTGTGACGTATCACACAGGCGTTGTGGAATGTAAGGACTCCTTCTACGGTCAGCACGAGCCGGAGACAAAACCGGTTGGATACGAGCTTTTAAATAAATGGGAAGCATGGCTTCGTCTTGGCTGTCTTGCATCAGAGATGGAATCTGCGGCTCTTTTCACAGTGGCAAGTTATTTAAGAGTACGCTGCGGTTCTGCTTTTCTGGCAGTGGGAAATCAGGAGCGTGCGAAAAAAGGTCTTGACAATCCTCAGGCACACGATACCGATATGGCAGTCCGTGTGGGAATCGGCGCACTTCGCCAGCTGATCGCACAGGACAGAGAGGAAAATAAATAAAAAGAAATAAAACAAAAAAATCGGACATATGAAAAATGCACAATTTTTTTTGCGAAATTCTATGAAAAACGTGGAAAAATAAAATAAGCAGACATATATCCGGTTTTTATTTTGTGGATTTGGTTATATTAAAGACGAAGTAACAATTGACAGATTAGAAATGGACATCAGCGGGAAGTGGAAAAATGCAGAAAAAAGAGGAAAAAATCAGAGAATATCTGAAACGGTTGAATGTGATGGAAGTATTCACCTGTCTGGATGAGAAGGACATAGCAGGCTTAAGCCTTGTAAATTATAAAAAGGGTGAGTATCTTTTCCATACGGGAGATAAAATAGAAGCTATTTTTTTTCTCCTTAAAGGAAAATGCAGAATATCCAACAGTACAAGCGAGGGAAAGGAAATCGCCATTGATTTTGACATTCCAAGCGGAAGAATGATTGGAGAGATGGAACTGGCATCAGGAATTGATTTTTTTCACAGCGTAGCTGCGGCATCGGATTCCATAGTTTTAAGGATTCCCCTTGAGATTGCAGAAAAAAAGCTGATGAAGGATCCGGTTTTTTTAAGATATATCTGTCGTCAGCTTGCATGGGAACTGACAGAAAGCGGAAGAGAACGGGTTCGTGTGGGACTTTATGATGCCAGAGAGCGGGTGGCAAGATGTCTTTATGGCTGGGCAATGCGAACAAGAGAACAGAATTTTACAATCTCCTGTCGTCAGACAGCTCTGGAATGCGCCATATCGGAACGCCATTTAAACAGAATATTCCACAGTATGGAAGAAGAGGGCATTATAGAAAGATACCGAAACAAAATCCGGATTCTGGACATGGAATTGCTCCAGTCCAGAATTACGGAGGTGTGATCACGGTTCCTGTGCGGAGGCGGAAATTTTATTATCCCAGATAATTCCCCCTGCAACGAGAAGAACGCCGGCGAGCTTTAACAGACTGAAATTTTTGAACATGAAGGCATCAAAAAGGATACCGGCTGTAAGCTGTCCCACAAGAAGAAGGATGGTAGATTCCATTACTTTCAGGCGGGAAAGGGTAACCATAGAAATGAGAAATGCAATGATTCCAAATGCGCCTCCAAGGTACATCCACCAGGAAGCGTCAGAAAAAGCGTAAAAATTAATATTGAACCTGGAAGAAAACAAAAGCAGTACAAAAGAAAGTACAGTGGCAACCACATAATTTACAAGGGAGCCGTTATAAGTGCCAAGGATTTTTGTACAGCGGTAGTTGATCATTTTGGATATGACGGTGGCACAGCCGTTTACAAATGCAAGTGTCAGCACAAATGCCATGAGAAACCTCTCCTTTCTGTTTGAAAATTCAGGCGATATTTACAAGAATCAGTCCTGCAAGAATCATAATAAAGCAGGGAATCCTTTTTTTGTTAAAAGGGATTCGGGGAACGCCGAACCAGCCGAAGTGGTCGATGACTGCAGAAATGACAAGCTGTCCTGTGACAGAGATGCAGGTCATGACGGAAACGCCAAGAGCACTGATGCAGTAGCTGGAGCTTGCAACAAGGAAAATTCCGAAAAAGCCGGCAGAATAAAGATACCAGGGCATTCCTGTAAGCTTCAGTTTCTCATGGACAAAAAGCCTGATATAGAGGATCAGAAGAATTCCGCCAATTGCATGGACCATAAGACTCATACCAAACATTCCCACACAGTCGCTGAGCATACCGTTCAGACTTGCCATAGCAGACTGACAGGCTCCGGCAATGAGAGTAAAAAAAGCGTACATACACGTACCTCCTTAAAGGAATTGTTCATTTCTATATTGACATAGATAAGAAAAAAAGGCAAGAGCACCTGATAGAAAATAATATATTTTGCGAAATTTGAAAAATGTGTGGAAATTTCCAGGGTTCTATTGTACAATAAAACTATTGAGAAAAAATTGTGCATAAGAACAAAGGAAAAATCGAAAAAACTAGAACAAATATGGAGGAAATCAATGAAAGCTTGGGAAATGGCACAGGAGGTTTTTACAAACGCGCAGCCTGTCATTCGAAGTGAGGAGGAGCAAACCTGGACAGATAATGTAGATGTATCTGCTTTCTATGACAACAATCTTTCTCTTGACTGGGGAAGCAATGTACCAGGCTCCGGAGCACCGGAGAAAATTATGGTGGCAGCTGTACAGGCGTTGGAAAACAGAGGATACCGCGTAAGTGGAGAAGGATACCGCCTGCTTCAGGAAGGTTTGAAGGCAAATGAGGAAAAGGATTTCGTAAAGCTTCATCAGATTTCCGCTCTTATCCGGAGGGAGCTTGCAGAGGCAGAGAAAGACGAAGCCTCTTCTTACTGGGATTATACTGTGTACCATTCTTTTGAGCAGTACAGAGAAAAGGTGAAATTTCCGGAAAGCTTTTCTGTAAATATAGAATCAGAAGAATTTAAAGAGCAGATCCGGGGAGCCTGGACAGCGCAGCTAATTGGTGGAGCAATGGGGACTATGGTGGAAGGCTATACGTTCCAGAATCTCAAAAAAGCTTTTGGAGAAGTGACAGGATATTTAAGAGAGCCAAATACATATAATGATGATATTACATTTGAGCTTGCGTTTCTGGACGCTTTTTCAGAGAAGGGCTATGAGGTGACATCAGAAGATATTGCTCTTTCCTGGGTTGGACTGATTCCCTGCGGCTGGTCAGCAGAGGAGATCGCAATCCGCAATATTAAAAATGGAATTTTCCCACCGGAAAGCGGAACATACCGAAATCCGTTTAATGAATGGATTGGCGCACAGATGCGCGCTGGTATCTGCGGAATGGCAGCGCCGGGAAATCCGTATCTTGCGGCAGAACTTGCATGGAAGGACGGAGAAGTTTCCCATGCAGCCAACGGAATTTTGGGAGAAGTTTTCAACGCAGTCATGACTGCAATGGCATTTGTGGAAGCGGATATAAAAACAGTTGTGAAAAATGCTATTTCCCTGATGCCGGAGGACAGCGAGTATTATTCCGTTGTTTCTTTTGCGTGGGAATGCTGTGAAAAATATGACACATGGCAGGAAGCTCTTCTCGCCTGTCAGGAAAAATATAAACGGTATAACTGGATTCATGCGTATCCAAATGCCTGCTGTGAAATCATTGCTCTTTATTACGGAGAGGGAGATTTTCAGAAAACACTTTACATTATTACCATGTGTGGTATTGATGTGGATTGTAATGCAGGTATGATCATGCCCCTTCTTGTAATCCAAAAGGGAATGCGTATCATTCCAAAAGAGCTGCTTCATCAGGCTTTTTCCCGTCTTGATACTTATATGAGAGGGAGATTCAAATCCATAAGTCTTGATGAACTGGTCGATGATACTTTATGGAGTATAAAAAAAGCTCACAAAATAAAGGAGGAAAAGAAATGAAAAAAAGAGTATTAAGCACAGCAATGGCTGCCGCAATGGTAGTATCCGCAGGAGCAGTGACCGTACCGGTCTACGCAAAGGACGAGCCTTATAAAGCTGCCCTTCTGATTAACGGTACACTTGGAGACAAATCCTTTTATGATTCTGCAAACGAAGGTCTTACAAAACTTCAGGAAGAACTGGGAGAAGACAAATTCACATTTAAGGTAGAGCAGATGGGTGCAACATCAGCAGATGAGGCAAAATGGGAGCCGACTCTTTATGATTACTGTGATGATGGTTCTTATGATGTTATTATCGTAGGTACCTTCCAGATGATGGACGCACTTACTAATGCTTCCGCTGACTATCCGGATCAGAAATTCATTTACTTTGACGAGGCGTTTAATTTTGAAGACGGCGGTGAGAACATTTACAATGTTATGTACAAACAGAACGAGGTATCTTACCTTGTAGGTGCTGCCGCAGCTATGATGACAACAGACGAGACCCTTGATAAAGTAGATCCTTCCAATAAGATCATTGGATTCCTTGGCGGTATGGATAACTCTGTTATTGATGACTTTTTAATCGGTTATATTCAGGGTGCAAAAGATATTGACGAAGAGATCCAGGTAGCTATGGCATATGTAGGAAACTTCTATGATTCTGCTGCTGCAAAAGATATGGCTCTCACACAGTATCAGAATGGTGCAGACGTTGGATTTAACGTAGCAGGAAGCGCAGGTCTCGGACAGATCGAGGCGGCTGTGGAAGCTGACAGATATGCGTTCGGCGTTGACTCTGACCAGGCAGCAAAACTCCCGGATTATGCAGCAAACATTCCTAGTTCTGCAATTAAGAACGTAGGAAACTCTCTGATCCGTGCCATTAAGATGGATATGGAGGGAGAGCTGGAATACGGACAGCTTGAGTATCTTGGATTTGCAGAAGGCGGCGTAGAGCTTGTAGAAGATGACCACTACAAAGAGGTAGTTCCGGAAGAAATCCGCAATAAAGTAGAAGAACTGAAAAACCAGATCATAAACGGTGAACTGGAAGTTCCGACAGCTCTTGGCGAAAATGCAATGAGTGAAGATGAAATTCAGGCATTATATGATTCCGTAAAAGTAAAATAAACAAATAACGGCATGGAGAATCCAGTCCCGGTATTCATCTGGAACTGGATTTTCCTTTTTAAATCTTTTAAATAAAGCGAGACGGGGTGAAAGGATTTGGATAATCAAGTGGTATTACAGATGAACCACATTATGAAGATTTACGGAAATGGTGTGGTTGCAAACGAAGATGTATCCCTGGAACTTAGAAAAGGAGAAATCCATGCGCTGCTGGGAGAGAATGGCGCGGGAAAAAGTACGCTTATGAAAGTGCTTTTCGGAATTGAGTCTCCGGACCAGGGCGAAATTATCCTGCATGGAAGTAAGACGTCCATAAAATCTCCACAGGACGCTATCAGCAAGGGGATCGGTATGGTACACCAGCACTTTATGCTTGTGCCATCTCTCTCTGTTGCGGAAAACATTATTCTTGGCGTTGCGCCGAAAAAGGGAATTTTCATTGATATGGACAAGGCGGTAAAAGCTGCCCAGGACATTGCAAAAGAATATAATTTTGATATTAATGTTAAGGAAAAAGTAGAAGAGATTCCGGTTGGTATCAAGCAGAAGGTGGAAATTTTAAAGGCGCTGTACAGAGGAGCGGAAATTTTAATTCTGGACGAGCCGACTGCTGTTTTAACGCCGCAGGAGACAGAAGAGCTTTTCGTACAGCTTTTAAAGCTGAAAGAAAAAGGACATACGATTATTTTTATTTCTCACAAGCTGGACGAGATCAAAAAGATATGCGACCGTGCAACTATTATGAGAAACGGAAAAAGTATGGGTACATATGAGGTGGCAGATATTACCACCCAGGAGATGTCAAAGCTTATGGTAGGGCATGAAGTATCCTTACAGTTTGACAAAAATGAGCAGCATCTTTCAGATAATGTATTTTTAAAGGTAAGAAATCTTACAGTCCATAATTCACAGGGTGTTATGAAAGTAGACGATCTGTCCTTTGACTTAAAGGGCGGAGAAATTCTTGGAATTGCCGGTGTGGAAGGAAATGGACAGACAGAGCTCATCGATACCATTACCGGTTTAAACAAGAAATATAAAGGAAGCATTCAGATTAAGGGCGAGGACATTGCCAAGGCATCTATCCGTGATATTCGTGATATGAAGCTTGCTCATATTCCTGAAGACCGTATGACTTCCGGATGTGCCAAAACACTGAGTATCAAAGAAAATCTGTTTTCCAACCAGTACAGAGATCCGAAATACTCCGGAAAATTTTTTATGAAACAGAAGGCTCTGGATAAGAGAAGCGATGAGCTGATTAAAGAATATCTTGTAAAATGTAAATCAAGAAAACAGAATGTGGGAATGCTTTCCGGTGGAAATATCCAGAAGGTAATCGTTGCAAGAGAGTTTTCTACAGAACCGGATATTATTATTGCAAACCAGCCCACCCGAGGAATTGATGTAGGAGCGGCGGCGTTTATCAGAAAACGTCTTCTGGAATTCCGTGATGCAGGCTGTGCTGTGATTCTGATTTCCGCAGACCTGACAGAAATCTTTTCCTTAAGTGACCGTCTTGCTGTTATGTATAAGGGAAAATTTGCAGGCTTCTTTAATGATGTGGAGCGTGTGACAGAAGATGAGCTTGGCCAGCATATGCTTGGTATTAAGAAAGATGAAGTATTGGAGGGAGTCATGTATGAGTAGTGCAAAGAGATTTGACGTATTGCGGACAATCCTTTCCGTTCTGATCGCCCTTGCCATTTCCTTCGGAATTATTTTCATGGTAAGCGACCAGCCGGTAGAAGCGATTAAATATCTTCTTACAGGTCCGCTGACAAGTAAAAGAAATATGGGAAATGTAGTAGAATCCATGATTCCTCTGATTTTTACAGGAACAGGCGTATGTATTATGTTTTCCGCGAACCAGATTAACCTTGCAGGTGAAGGTGCGTTCCATGTAGGTGGTCTGATCGCTTCCTGTATTGCAATTTATGTGACAGGGAATGTGATTTCTCCTGTAGCGGCGCTTCTCTGTGCCGGTCTTGTAGGTGCGCTTTTTACAGCAATCCCGGCGATTATGAAAATCACAACAACAGCAAGTGAGCTGGTATCTTCTCTGATGATCAACTATCTTGCTCTGTATTTTGGAAACTATATGCTGAATAATGTAATTGCAGATCCTAAGGCGAGTGCAGCTTCCTATAAGCTCAGCGAGGCTTCCAAGCTTCCTGTTCTTATTGATGGAACACGTGTGCATCTGGGAATTATCATTGCGCTTGGCGTGGCTGTTTTTGGATATTTTTTCCTTTATCGGACAAAAACAGGATATGAGCTTCGCCTTACAGGTGAAAACGAAGAGTTTGCAAAATATTCAGGTATCAGCATTATAAAGGTAATTCTTATTTCTCAGCTTCTGGGCGGTTTCATTGCCGGTCTTGGCGGCGGCGTGGAAATGTTAAGCCCGATTTACAAACGATTTACCTGGACTTCTCTTCTGGGATATGGCTGGGATGCGATTATTATCTGCACTCTTTCCAGAAAGAATCCGCTGTATACGCCGTTTGCGGCTCTCTTCCTTGCATACTTAAGAACAGGAGCTTCTATTATGGCAAGAAGAACAGACGTTACTCTGGAAATCGTTCAGATTACACAGGGTATCATTATCCTTCTTGTAGTAGCAGAACAGTTCTTAAGCAAATACAAACACAAGCTGATTGCAAAAGAAGCAAAGGCAGCATTAAAAGAAGAGGAGGCGGCATAATATGTGGAATGCGATTTTATCCCCGGATTTTTTTGGCGCCATATTAAGGGCTGCCACCCCTATTTTGTTTGCAACTCTGGCGGCAGCCATTGCGGCAAAATCCGGTATTACAAATATGGCACTGGAAGGCATCATGCTTTTTTCAGCACTGTTCGGAGTTATTTTTTCCTCTCTGACACACAGTGCATGGCTGGGGCTTTTAATTACCGTTGTAATCGGTGGTTTCATCGGTCTTATCCTGGCGTTCTTTGTACTGAATTTAAAGACAGATGAGATTCTGGCTGCCATTGCCATAAACTTAACGGCAACAGGAGGAACGGTTCTTCTTCTTGTAGCCTTTTCAGGAGACAGAGGGGTATCTACTTCCATCAAGAGTGTATCTGCACCAAATATCACCATTCCGCTTATTGAAAAAATTCCATTTATCGGAGAGGTTTTATCAGGACAAAATATACTTACATGGCTTGCAATCCTTGCCGTAATCCTTCTGCATCTTTTCCTTTATAAAACACCGTTGGGGCTTTCTATCCGTTCTGTAGGTGAAAATAAGGACGCTGCAGAATCCGTAGGAATCAATTCCAGAAAAATGCAGTATATCGCCCTTGTGATCAGCGGCGCACTTGCAGCATTCGGCGGATTCTATCTGTCAGGCGGATATATGAATATGTTTACAAAGGATATGTCAGGCGGACGTGGTTTCATTGCTCTTGCTGCTGCAAGTATGGGCGGAAACACTCCAATCGGAGGCTTCCTCGTATCCCTGCTCTTTGGTGTGGCGCAGGCGCTTGCAAACGTAATGCAGCTTACTGCAACTATGCCGTATGAAATCATCCTTATGGTGCCATACCTTACAACTTTAATCGGACTTGGCGTTTATTATTATTCTCAGAAAAAGAAAAAAGAGCGTTTAAGCGGAAAATAAGAAAGAAAAAGGGGCTTCTTTTAAAGAAGCCCCAGCTTATCAAAAGCAGTGTCAGAAAGAAGCGCGCCTGAGTAGGAGACAACAGAAGAAGAAACCCGGTTGGCCTTTTGAATGGCTGTTTTAAGAGGTTCACCTTTTTTCAGACAGGCGATCACAGAACCGATGTGGGAATCGCCTGCTCCTATGGTATCCACCTGAATGGCAGGTACAGGGGGGACAGTTTCCGATTCTTTTCCGTCAAAGAAAAAGCAGCCTTTTTCTCCCAGAGTGACAATTACTGTATTGTTTGTTTTTTCATAAAGAAAAGAGGCAGCCTCCTGTACAGTGGATTTCCCGCTTGCAGAGAGCGCTTCTGTTTCATTGAGGTGAAGAACGGGGGAAAGACGGTAGAGTCGTTCTACAAGCTTGGGATTGATGACGGTAAGTCTTGGTCCGGGAGCAAAATAAACTGTAAGCTCCGGGTGGGCTTCCAGAAATTCCACAATGTTTTCTCCTGTGCTTTCCTCGATTTCAAGACCGCAGATATACACGGAGTCGATTTCCTCAAGAGGAATGAGGGAAAACCATTCTTTTTCAAAGAGATATTCTGCTCCGTGGTAGGAGATAAAAGAGCGCTCTCCTGTATTTTCCACAAAACAGTAGCAGCAGCCGTTCTCTTTTTCCGGAGTGGGAATGGGAGAAGAAATTCCACGTATGTGAAGCTCTTCTCTTATAAAGTTTCCATAAACACCTGTTCCTACAGGAGAAAAGAGAATATAGGGAACCTGAAAGTGGCGAATGGAATCTGAAACATTGTAGGCGCAGCCTCCAAGGGACATATGCTGACTTCTTATGTGAACGTCTTCTCCTGTTTTTGGGAGATGGTCCACGAGATTTACGACAACATCTACTACGGTAGAACCGATGACAAGAACTTTTTTCATAAGTATACTCCTTATAAAAGGGATTTTGCCTGTATGGCAACAGATTTATGCTATCACAGTTTGTAATGTCTTGCAATAATAAAATGAAAGGGGACAGACATGGAAAAAGCAATTTTATTAAAAGATGCGTCTCTTCTTGATGAAAACGGAAAGTGTACCCTTCATCAGGACGTATATATCAAAAACGGACGCATTGAAAAAATAGCGGAAACAGGAAAAGAAAAGTTTCCGGAAGCAGAAGAAGTGATTTCCTGCTCCGGCTTTTATATAACACCCGGCATTCCGAATCTTCATACGCATACAGCCATGAATATTTTTAAGGGCATTGCGGAAGATGTAACGGCAGATGCCTGGTTTAATGAAATGATATGGCCGTATGAGAGCAAAATGACAGACGAGGATGTGTATACGGGAACTCTTCTCGGAATTGCAGAAATGCTTAATAATGGTGTGACAGTATTTGCAGATCATTATTTTGGGGAAGACCACGTATTAAGGGCAGTAAAGGAAACCGGAATCCGGGGTGACCTTGCACCGACTCTTTTCGGCGCAACAGAAGAATTTCCGGAAAGGCTTTCAGAAGTTTCAGAGTTTATCAGAAATCACAGAGAGGATTCCGATAGAATTTCTTTTCACATGGGACCTCATGCAGTATACACCTGCCCGGAGCCGACTCTTGGACAGATTGTAGATGAGGCGAAAAAATTAAATGTGCCTCTTCATATGCACATTTCAGAGGAAGGACCTCAGGTAGAAAAAACAAGAGAAAAGACAGGGCTTACTCCTTTTGGAGTTATGGCGCAGGCAGGAGGATTTGAGCTTCCTGTTCTTGTGGGGCATGGGCTCTGGATTGAGGAAGAGGATCTGAAACTGATAAAGGACGATACCTGGTTTGCGTTCTGTCCCAAAACCTATATGAAGCTGGCTTCCGGGAGAGGGAAATTCTTTGATTTCTATCCAAAGCTGAATTATGGATTCGGAACAGACGGGGCGGCAAGTTCCAATACTTTAAATCCTGTAGAGCAGGCAAGACTTTTCGGGCTTCTCGGAAAATTCCAGGCAGACGATGCCTCCGCATTTTCAGGAGAAGAAATCTGGAAACATCTGATGGCAGGTCATAGGGCATTTCCTTTTGGAACAGGGTATCTAAAAGAGGGGGCTCCTGCCGACCTTGTAATCTGGGATCTTTATCAGATGGATACCTTCCCGTTTTATAATCCGGTTTCCAGTATTTTATACAGCAGCAACAGCCAGAATGTCAGATATACAATGGTTGGAGGAGAATTTCTGAAATATGATGGCGTTTTAAAGATGGATACAAAAGCGCTTATGGAAATGGGAATCCGTCTTCAGAAAACTCTTCTTGAAAGAG
>JAUNAX010000034.1 GCA_030527365.1 Eubacteriales bacterium
AGGGTATCAAAAACCTTTCTATGGACGACCGTTTCACTATCGCAAACATGGCGATTGAGGCAGGCGGAAAGAACGGTATTTTTCCGGTAGACGAAATTGCAGAGGCTTATATGAAAGAGCATTCCAAACGTCCATATAAAGTGTACGAGGCAGATGAAGATGCCGTCTATGATGAAGAGTATACCATTGATTTAAGTACACTGGAATCGACGATAGCTTTTCCACATCTTCCAGAAAATACAAAGACCATTTCCGAAATAAAAGAAGAGGTAGTAATAGACCAGGCAGTCATTGGATCCTGTACAAATGGGAGAATTGATGACCTTCGCACAGCGGCAGAGGTTTTGAAGGGCAGAAAAGTAAAAAAAGGTGTGCGCTGTATTGTAATTCCTGCCACGCAGGCGATTTATTTACAGGCAATGGAAGAGGGACTTTTAAAAATCTTTATTGAGGCAGGCGCAGTGGTAAGCACTCCTACCTGTGGTCCGTGCCTTGGGGGATACATGGGCATTCTTGCGGCGGGAGAACGATGTATTTCCACAACAAATCGAAATTTTGTGGGACGTATGGGGCATGTAGATTCAGAAGTTTATCTTGCAAGTCCAGCAGTGGCAGCAGCAAGCGCAGTAACCGGAAGAATTTCCGCGCCGGAAGAGCTGGGATTATAAGGAGGAAGAGTTATGCAGGCAAAAGGAACAGTGTTCAAATTTGGAGATAATGTAGATACAGATGTAATTATCCCTGCCCGTTATCTGAATTCCTCAGATCCGGCAGAGCTGGCATCGCACTGTATGGAAGACATTGATAAGGATTTTGTTAAAAAGGTAAAAAAAGGCGACATCATTGTAGCAGATAAAAACTTCGGCTGCGGTTCTTCCAGAGAACATGCGCCAATCGCAATCAGGGCAGCAGGTGTAAGCTGCGTGATTGCAGAAACCTTTGCCAGAATTTTTTACAGGAACGCTATTAACATCGGACTTCCTATCATCGAGTGCCCGAAGGCAAGTAAAGGCATAGAAGCAGGCGACGAAGTGGAGGTAGATTTTGATTCCGGTATGATTTATAACCGTACAAAAGGAACTGAATTTAAAGGACAGGCATTCCCGGAGTTTATGCAGAAGATCATAAAAGCGGAAGGGCTTGTAAATTACATTAATAATAAGTAAAGGAAAAAGAGCGGCGCAGTCTTATGGTGTGCTGCTTTTTCAGAGTATAAGTCAGAAAAATTTTAAGATGAACAGGCAGGAAATAAACGGAGATATATCGTAGCCTGCAAAATAAACGGAGAAATAAGAGAAAATTTGAAAAACAGGAAAAAGAGTGGGTTTGAAAGTAAAAAAGTAGAGTTTTTTTGAAAAAGTAAGAAAAATAGCGGAATATAGTTTTGAGAATTTTTAAAAATAGCGCAAAAAGTAGTTGAAATTTTTTTTATATATGTTATAATAAGATTCGTTTCGGGGTATGGCGTAGCTTGGTAGCGCGCACGGCTGGGGGCCGTGAGGTCGCAGGTTCAAATCCTGTTGCCCCGACTGTAAAAAATAAGTCTGTGAATGTTATTGTGCATTCATGGACTTATTTTTGCATTTGAAAAACAATAGCATTAAAAAAATAGATGCAGAAACATCTTGACAAAAACACGTTGAAGTGCTAAACTGAGAACGTATTAACGAGATGCAAATATAGATAAATGCAAAGAAAAGGAATAGTATATATGGACTGGAGCACAGAGAGCTGTTGGCGCTGAGAGACAGCGGAAGGGAAATATAGAACTCACCTTGGAGCATCTGACTGAAATCTTTTGAAAAGAGAGTAGGAGGAGACGGGTTCTCCCGTTACAGAGAAAGGATATAAGGACGTATATGCGTTCCGTATCTGATAAGGGTATGATTTTTTCATAAAATAAGAGTGGTACCGCGTAAGGTGTAAATGTCTTTCGTCTCTTGCATATATTGCAGAGATGGAGGGCTTTTTTTATGCTATAGGAAATTACCTCGTAATGTTCCATAGTATAAAATAAATGGCATAAAATAATGAAAAGAAATGGAGGAAAAAGAAATGATGAATGCAGGAAAATATAAAAGACAATACCATATGCCGCCGATAAAATGTATGAAATGGGCGGAAAAAGAATATGTAGACAGAGCACCAATCTGGTGTTCGGTTGATCTTCGTGATGGAAATCAGGCACTTGTGATCCCTATGAGCCTGGAACAGAAAATTGAATTCTTTAAATTACTTGTGGAAATCGGGTTTAAAGAAATTGAAGTAGGTTTTCCTGCTGCATCAGAGACAGAATACATATTTCTCCGCACCTTGATCGAGAAGAATTTAATTCCGGAGGATGTGACGATACAGGTTCTTACACAGGCGAGAGAACATATTATCCGTAAGACTTTTGAGGCAGTAAAGGGTGCGCCAAAAGCTATTGTACACGTATATAATTCTACTTCTGCTGCACAGAGGGAACAGGTGTTTAAAAAATCAAAAGAGGAGATTTTAAAAATTGCAGTGGAAGGAGCAATCCTTCTGAAAAAGCTGGCTGCAGAGACGGAAGGAAACTTCCAGTTTGAGTACAGCCCGGAAAGCTTCACGGGAACAGAACCGGAGTATGCGCTTGAGGTGTGCAATGCAGTTCTTGATGTGTGGCAGCCTACATCGGAAAACAAATGTATTATTAATCTTCCGGTTACGGTACAGCATTCTATGCCGCACGTTTATGCGAGTCAGATAGAATATATGTGCGAAAATATGAAGTACAGAGAAAATGTAATCGTGTCTCTTCATCCGCATAATGATCGCGGCAGTGGAGTGGCAGATGCTGAAATGGGGCTTCTTGCAGGTGCCGATCGTATTGAGGGAACCCTTTTCGGAAACGGTGAGCGCACGGGAAATGTTGACATAGTAACTCTTGGAATGAATATGTATTCTCAGGGTGTTGAGTCAAATCTTGATTTTTCTGATATGCCGCATATCTGTGAGGTATATGAAAGCTGCACGGGAATGAAGGTAGATGAGAGAAGTCCTTATAGCGGAGCTCTTGTTTTTGCAGCTTTTTCCGGCTCCCATCAGGATGCCATTGCAAAAGGAATACGCTGGAGAGAGGGAAGGGAGTTGGAGCACTGGAATGTTCCGTATCTGCCCATTGACCCCACAGATGTGGGAAGAAATTATGACGCAGATGTGATCCGTATTAACAGTCAGTCTGGAAAAGGCGGCATCGGATATATTCTGGAGACAAAATTCGGTTTGAATCTTCCTGCAAAAATGCGCGAGGCTATGGGGTATGCAGCAAAGGAAGTGTCTGATCACAGCCATAAGGAGCTTCACCCGGATGAAATTTTCAGTCTGTTTAAGAAAACATTTGAGAATACAAAAGAGCCGTATGAAATTTTAGAAGTGCATTTCCAGCAGAAAAACGGCGGGATTATTACCCAGGTAACGTCTTCTTTTAACGGCGAAGTTACAGTAACAAAGGCAGAAGGAAACGGACGCCTTGATGCGGTAAGCAATGCTCTGAAAAAAGCGTATGAGCTGCAATATCAGCTGGAGGTTTATCAGGAACATGCTCTTGAGGAAAGTTCCAGTTCCCGTGCCATTGCCTATGTGGGAATCCGTAAGCCGGATGGTACAATGGCATGGGGTGCAGGCGTTCACGCAGATATTATCCATGCTTCCATTGATGCGCTGATAGCTTCTATTAATAACCGGTAGAACTTTGCTGGGATTTGTCAGATGCCGTTTTATTGATGAAAATCCTGTTGTAAGAACACGAACAAATATTCTTGACCTTCCCTGCAGTATCTGCCTATAATAAAAAGGTACGCAGGGAATTCCTTTTATTTTTACGAAAAAAAGAAAAAAGCCTTGACAGAAAGATGTGTATTAAATATAATTTTCTTATACATTACAAAAATATTACAAAATAAAGAAAAAACGAAAGAAAACTATAATAAAAATGCAAGGAATAAAGGGTATGAAAGAAAAGAGAAAAAATGTGAATCTTACAGAAAGAGAAAAGAAGGGAGTTTTCCCGGGAGATTCCATGCGCAGCTTCACTGTTCTTACAGCCTGGGCATTTCTGACCGTTGCTATTATAATCGTTTGCAATGTGTTTCCTCCTGATTTTAGAAGTCAGGTGTATGCGGCTTCTGACACGGAAAAAGAGGAGAAACCATATCTCCCTGCCGGAATGGCAGGTGTGGTATCCGGTGTAAGAGAGACTCCGGCTCCGGGAAGTACCATAAACAGGATTGGCACTTCTTGTGAAGATGTTATGGTGGGACAGAGAGTAAAGCATATTGAAGAAGGAGCTGTGGCGCTGGATGTAAGTGCCTCTATGGAAAATACCATTGATAATTTTAGTTCCAGAGCGAGCAGCTTTGCCCAGACACCGAAAATGATGTCTGATGAGGATTACGACACGTTGCTTCGTATTGTGGAAGCGGAAGCCGGTACAGAAGACATTAAGGGAAGAACTCTGATCGCGAATGTGATTATGAACCGTGTAAAGCATGAAGGATTTCCTGACAGTGTATCCGAAGTTGTATGGGAATATGTAAATGGAGTTCCTCAGTTTTCTCCGGTATACGATGGAAGAATCAATGAAGTGACTGTGACAGAGGATACAAAAGAGGCAGTGAAGCAGGCGCTGGAAGGCGTGGATTATTCAGAGGGAGCTTTGTTTTTTATTCAGAAATCAGCAGCAGAGAAACATAATGTTGCCTGGTTTGAAAAAGATCTGAAGCGTCTTTTTAAATATGGAGTACACGAATTTTACACTTATCCGGAAGAGGGAGAAGAGCTGGCAGAGGAACAGGAGACACGTTCTTCTGTATCTGAGCTGGTAGCTATGAAATAATTTAAGGGGAAAAGACAGGAGCGTATTTACAGGATATGCAGCCTGTCTTTTTATCTTTGCGGCAGATTATTTCCCGGTTCCATACTTTTTTACAATTTAGTGTGGTATTTTGTGAAAGAGCATGGTATAATGAAACACACTGAAAAACATAGAAGAAAGGCGGGGATCATGGTGGAGGTTTTATATAAAAGTACAAGAGGAACAGAAAAAGGAATTACGGCTTCATCTGCAATTTTAAAAGGACTCTCTTCAGATGGAGGGCTGTTTGTGCCGGAAGTGATTCCAAAGCTTGATATACCTGTGGAAGAACTTGCAAAAATGTCCTATCAGGAGGTAGCGTTCGAAGTAATGCGCCGTTTTTTTACAGATTTTACAGAAGAAGAGCTGAAAAGCTGTATTGGGAAGGCGTATGATTCCAAGTTTGACACAGCAAAAATTGCGCCTGTCCGAAAAGCAGGCGGAAAATATTACCTGGAGTTGTTTCACGGAGCTACCATTGCCTTTAAGGACATGGCGCTTTCGATTCTTCCTCATCTTATGACAACGGCAGCAAGAAAAAGTCATATAGAAAATGAAATCGTGATTTTGACCGCGACATCGGGAGATACAGGAAAAGCGGCTATGGCAGGTTTTGCAGATGTTCCCGGAACAAAAATCATTGTATTTTATCCAAAGAACGGCGTCAGTCCTGTGCAGGAAAAACAGATGGTGACACAAAAAGGAAAAAATACATACGTTGTGGGGATTACTGGAAATTTTGATGACGCCCAGACAGCTGTCAAAAAAATGTTTAATGATCAGGAGATGAAAGAAACGCTTCGCAAAGCGGGATTTCAGTTTTCTTCTGCCAATTCCATCAATATTGGAAGACTGGTTCCTCAGATTGTATATTATGTGTATGCTTACGCCTCTCTTGTGGGAGAGGGATGTATCCAAAACGGGGAAAAAGTAAATATTGCAGTTCCCACCGGGAATTTCGGAAATATACTTGCTGCGTTTTACGCAAAGCAGATGGGACTTCCTGTAAATAAACTGATCTGTGCTTCCAATGAAAATAAGGTTCTGTATGATTTCTTTTCCACAGGAACGTATGACAGAAGAAGAGATTTTATCCTTACAAGCTCTCCGTCTATGGATATTTTGATTTCCAGCAACCTGGAGCGCCTTCTTTATCAGATTGCAGGAGAGGACGCTTCTGTGTGCAAAAAACTTATGGAGGATCTGGCAACAGGCGGCGCCTACACCATAACAGAAGAAATGAGGGAAGCGCTTGCTGATTTTTACGGAAATTATTGTACAGAAGAGGAGACAGCCGAAACAATTAAGCGCGTGTATGAGGAGAGCGGATATATTCTGGATACGCATACAGCAGTTGCCTCAGGTGTATACGAAAAATACAGAATGGATTCAGGAGATGAAACGCCTGTTATCATTGCTTCTACTGCGAGTCCGTATAAGTTTGCAAGAAGCGTAATGGAGGCAGTGACAGAACTTTCAGGAGGGGAAGAGGATTTTGCTTTGATTGACCGTCTCAGTGAAATTTCAGGAGTTCCTGTTCCGGGTGCAGTGGAGGAAATCCGTACAGCGCCCGTTCTTCATAATTGTGTAGTAGATGCTTCGGATATGCCCGAAACAGTTCTTTCTATTTTGAAAATAAAATAAAAAAAACTGTATTTTCTGTTGAAAAACAGCATACACTAGGGTATAATAAAAAGCAGAAAAGGAAATCCTGGAATGTGCGATACCCCTTTTATTTTTGAACCTACATTGACATCATGGGAATCCAACATCGCATGCCGGATGTCAGGCCTCTCGTTGTGGAAGGCAGAAGGTATGTTGAGGATACCCACCTAGCTTAGGCTAGGCGTCAAAAGAAAGGGAACGGCATTCTGGGACTGCTGAAAAAATGAGAGCCGACAGGCTCTTTTCTTTTATATATAACATACCAGGAGGAAATAAAGATGAGTGTTTCAGAAAGAAAGTTTGGAGAGCTTTCCACAGGGGAGGAAATTTCTATTTACCGTCTGGAGAATAAATCCGGCGCGTACGCAGAGATTTCCCAGTTTGGCGCAATTCTTGTAAAATTATGCGTGCCGGACAGAGAAGGAAAGCTTACTGATGTTGTTCTCGGATATGATAATGTGGAGCAGTACGAAGAAAATGGCTGTTTTTTCGGAGCTACGATCGGACGGAGCGGAAACCGTATTGCAGGAGCAAGATTTTCCATTTTAGGAAAAGAAGTTGTTCTTCCAAAAAATGAAAACGAAAATAATCTTCACAGCGGTCCCGATGGCTTTGAGAAAAAAATATGGTCGGTTCTTACCCTTTCCCAGGAAAAAAACAGCGTGACATTATCAAGAATCAGTCCGGATGGAGAGAATGGTTTTCCAGGAGAGTTCCGTGTTTCTGTGAAATATGAATTTACAGAGGAAAATGAACTGAGAATTGTTTACAGCGGAATCTGCGATGAGGATACCGTTGCAAATATGACAAATCACTCTTACTTTAATCTTGCAGGTGAGGGAAGCGGCGACGTTTTAAAACAGAAACTCTGTATTTATGCACATGCGTATAATCCGGTATGCGACAGCCATTCAATTCCAACAGGGGAAAATGCTTCTGTAGAGGGAACACCTATGGACTTCCTCAGAATGAAACCAATCGGACAGGATATTGAGGCAGATTTTGAACAGCTTCAGTTTACAGGTGGATATGACCATAATTTTGTGACGGATAATTACGCGCCTGGAAATGTGCGCCGCATTGCAGAAGCTTACTGTGAGGAGACAGGAATTGCCATGAGTGTTTCCACAGATTGTCCTGGTGTACAGTTTTATGCCGGCAATTTTATTGAAAATGAAGCCGGTAAAAACGGACATACATACGAAAAACGAAACGGTTTCTGTCTGGAAACACAGGTAGAGCCAAACGCAGTAAACGAAGAGGCTTTTCATTCTCCGATTCTGGAGGCGGGAGAGATGTACCATTCTGTGACTGCATATCGTTTTTATATAAAATAAGCAGACGGAAAGAAGCATATAAAGTCTGGTTTCCTTCATACAATATATTATGAAGAAAACCAGATTTTTTTATTGGATTTTTATTATCTTTCTCTGGATCCTGCTTTTTGACACGGCATTTGCCATGAATACAGAGAAGGAGGAACCACTTATCCGGGTGCTGATTATGGATTCCGGGTATCAGTCTTACTATCATCAAAGTGTGAGTCTTACATGGCAGGGGCAGGAGTATGTTTTTGACGGGGAAACCTGTGGGGAGGAAGAATTAAGCTGCACTTTTGAAGGAGGAACGGAAGGAATTCAGATTTCTTCTGTGCAGAGAGAACAGGGAACGCCGATTTACAGAGGAAGCTTAAAAATTACAAAAAAGCCGGAAGGCTTTCTCATTGTAAATACCCTTCCGCTGGAAATGTATTTGGAATCGGTTGTTCCCAGTGAGATGCCATCTTCTTATCCGGCAGAGGCGTTAAAGGCACAGGCAGTATGTGCGAGAACGTATGCCTGGAAACAGATAAAAGAAAAAAAACTGGAAGCTTACGGTGCAGATGTAGACGACAGCGTGAATTACCAGGTGTATAACAACATCGGACCGGAAGAGAGCACAACGCAGGCAGTAAAGGAAACGGAAGGAAAGATTTTAAGCCAGAACGGAAAGCCAATAGAGGCGTATTATTTTTCAACGTCAGCAGGAGTGACGAGTACAGATGAGATATGGGGAGCGGAAAGCCCGGCGCCGTATTTAAAAAGCGTTGACTGCAGCTTTGATTCGGAGGAATCCTGGAGAACATGGGAGACAGAGGTTTCCGGGAAGAGCATAGAACAGCGGGCGCAAAATATAGAAGGATGCGAGGGAAGCCTTACAGGGCTTGAGGTAACAGGAAAAAGTGAGAGCGGCGCAGTGACAAGGCTCCGCGTTCATACAGAAGGGGGAGATGGCGAGATTATAAATGAATACGAGATACGTTCGTTTCTTGCTCCGGATAAAGAGATTTTTACAGGGAAAGAAAAGGAGAAGAAAAAGGGAGGCAGCCTTCTTCCAAGTGCGTATTTTTCTTTGGAGAAAACGGAAGATGGATTTCTTATCTGCGGAGGCGGCTATGGGCATGGTGTTGGCATGAGCCAGACTGCAGCTGGAAAAATGGCAGAGGACGGATATACATGGGAAGAAATTCTTCTGTATTTTTTCCGGGATGTAGAAATCAGCCGGGCAGGGTAAAACTTGTCAGAAGAGAGGAATCATGGTATGATACAGACGGAGAGGAGCTTTAAGCGCGTAATGCAGGAGTTTGGAAATGAAAGAGAAGAGAGAAAGACATGGCCTGATATACAGGCTTTTAGGATTTATGGAAAGAGTAAAAAGGGATCATATCGGGGCGTATGCGGCACAGGCCGCATACTTCCTTATTATGTCATTCATTCCCTTTGTACTTTTTCTTACGACGCTGATACGGTATACTCCGCTTACCTATAACACAATGCGGGATGCCATTATTGGGTTTGTGCCACAGAATCTGCAGAGCTTTGTACTGGATATAGTGGCAGACGTTTACAGAAGAAGTTCTGCCATTGTTCCTATTTCGGCAGTAATCGCCCTGTGGTCTGCGGGGAAAGGACTTCAGTCCATGACGAATGGCCTTAATACCATTTATCATGTGAAGGAAACGCGTAACTGGCTGATTACCAGAATTTATGCAGTGTTTTATACGCTTTTATTTGTGATAGCGCTGATTGTCAGTCTGATTCTTCTTGTACTTGGAAACGGTATTCAGGCGATGGCGGCAAGGTATGTGCCTTTTCTGGGACGGATCATTGCGAGAATTCTGGGGGCGAGGACATTTCTTGTATTTGGCGTTTTGTTTCTTGTGTTCCTTGTTCTTTATAAGGTGCTTCCAAACCGAAAGGCTACGTTTAAAAGCCAGGTTCCGGGAGCCTTTATCACAGCTGTTGCCTGGTCTGTTTTTTCCTACTTTTTTTCTCTGTATTTTGAGATTTTTCCCGGCTTCAGCAATACATATGGTAACCTTACCGCGTTGATTCTTGTGATGCTCTGGATGTATGTGTGTATGAATCTGATGCTTTATGGAGCGGAGATAAACGCATATTTTGAGACGGAGTTTCGAAAAGCCCAGGCTTCTGTGAGAGACATGTTAAACAGAGAAAGAGGAAAAGAGGACGAAAAAGGGCTTGACATAAAATAATTGTTGTGGCATAGTAAAAAGTGAAAATCAGATAAACAAAGGCTTTGAAAGTGTTACAGAGAATTATTTTCTATCAGAGAGAGGAAGTCACCGGCTGAAAGCTTCCTTAAGTTCAGATAATTCTTGAATTTCCCACTGGAGCTGCATTTCTGAACCAATAGTAGGAAATGACGATACTGTGCGTTAAACAGACAGAGAGCCTGCTTTGCAAGCAGGAATCAGGGTGGTACCACGGAATGACGCTTCGTCCCTTTTGGGATGAAGCTTTTTTAATTTCACAAAAAGGAGAAATACAGTCATGGATATGAAAGAAAAACTGCAGGCGCTGGAGGACAGCGCCAGAGAGAGAATTGAAAACTCTCACAATCTGGAAGACCTCAATGATGTGCGTGTGGCATATCTCGGCAAAAAAGGAGAGCTGACCGCAATTTTAAAAGGAATGAAAGACGTTGCTGCAGAAGACCGTCCAAAGGTGGGACAGCTTGTTAATGAGACAAGAGCAAAAATCGAAGGGCTTTTAGAAGAGTCCAGAACAAAACTGGAAGCTGCTCTTCGGGAAGAAAAAATGAAGGCAGAAGTAATTGATGTAACCCTTCCTGCAAAAAAAGCAAAAATCGGACACCGTCACCCCAATACCATTGCGCTTGAAGAAGTGGAGCGCATCTTTATCGGTATGGGATATGAAGTTGTGGAAGGACCGGAAGTAGAGTATGCAGACTATAACTTTACAAAATTAAATATTCCGGAAGACCACCCGGCTCGTGACGAGCAGGATACTTTCTTTATTAACGATTCAATTCTGCTTCGTTCCCAGACTTCTCCTGTACAGGCGCGTACAATGGAAAAAGGAAAGCTTCCGATCCGTATGATCGCACCGGGAAGAGTATTCCGTTCTGATGAAGTAGATGCAACACATTCTCCGTCCTTCCATCAGATTGAAGGTCTTGTGATTGATAAAAATGTTACATTTGCAGATTTAAAGGGAACACTTCAGGAGTTTGCGAGAGAGCTGTTCGGACCGGAGACAAAGACAAAATTCAGACCGCATCACTTCCCGTTTACAGAACCAAGTGCAGAGGTGGACGTTTCCTGTTTCAAATGTGGCGGAAAAGGCTGTCGTTTTTGTAAAGGTTCCGGCTGGATTGAGATTCTCGGCTGTGGTATGGTTCACCCGAATGTACTCCGTATGTGCGGAATCGATCCGGAAGAGTACACAGGCTTTGCTTTCGGCGTAGGTCTTGAACGTATTGCGCTTCTGAAATATGAGATTGACGATATGAGACTTCTTTACGAAAACGATGCCAGATTTTTGAAACAGTTTTAATAATTAACGGAAGGAATTGAGAAAATGAATACTTCATTATCATGGATAAAAAAATACGTTCCGGAGCTTGATGTGACAGCTCAGGAGTATACAGATGCAATGACTCTGTCCGGCACAAAGGTAGAAGGATATTTACAGCTTGATGCAGATCTTGAAAAAATCGTAATCGGACAGATTGAAAAAATCGAGCGCCACCCGGATGCAGACAAGCTGATCATCTGTCAGGTAAATGTGGGAAATGAAACTGTGCAGATTGTAACAGGAGCGCCGAATGTAAAAGAGGGAGATAAAGTCCCGGTTGTCCTTGACGGAGGCCGTGTAGCAGGAGGTCACGACGGAAAACCGGTTCCTGGCGGTGTGAAAATTAAAAAAGGAAAATTAAGAGGCGTAGATTCCTATGGTATGATGTGCTCTATTGAAGAGCTGGGAAGTACAAGAGAAATGTATCCGGAAGCTCCGGAATACGGAATTTACATTTTCCCTGAAGATGCCGTTGTGGGAGAAAGCGCGGTGAAGGCGCTGGATCTTGACGATGCGGTGATCGAGTATGAGATTACTTCAAACCGTGTAGACTGTTATGGTGTTCTTGGAATTGCAAGAGAGGCAGCCGCTACTTTTAATAAAAAATTCTGCCCTCCGGAAGTAAAGGTAACAGGAAACGATGAAAACGCTTCCGATTATATTAAAGTTACAGTAGAAGATTCGTCTCTTTGTACCCGCTACTGTGCAAGAGTTGTAAAAAATGTAAAAATCGGACCTTCTCCAAAATGGATGCAGAGATACCTTGCGAAAAACGGAATCCGTCCGATCAACAATCTGGTAGACATTACCAATTATGTAATGGAAGAGTACGGTCAGCCGATGCACGCATATGATCTTGACCATATTGAGGGAAAAGAGATTGTGGTTCGTCGTGCAGAAAAAGGCGAGAAGTTTGTTACGCTTGACGGTCAGGAAAGAGAGATGGACGATTCTGTTCTTATGATCTGTGACGGCAAAAAGCCGGTAGGCATTGCCGGAATCATGGGAGGAGAAAACTCCATGATCACAGGCGAAGTGCACACCGTTCTTTTTGAAGCAGCCTGCTTTAACGGAACAAATATCCGTCTGTCCTCCAAAAAAATCGGTCTTCGTACAGATGCCTCCGGAAAATTCGAAAAGGGTCTCGATCCAAATAATGCACAGGCAGCCATTGACAGAGCGTGCCAGCTTATGGAAGAGCTTGGAGCAGGAGAAGTTGTAGGCGGTATGGTAGATGTATGCAGCGAGATAAGAGAACCGGTGCGTGTTCCTTTTGAGCCGGAAAGAATCAATGGGCTTCTGGGAACAGAGCTTACAAAAGAAGAGATGCTCGGTTATCTTGCCCGTGTAGAGCTTGCATACGATCAAAACACAAATGAAATCGTAGCGCCTACTTTCCGCCAGGACATTCATTGTATGGCAGATGTGGCAGAGGAAGTTGTAAGATTTTACGGATATGATAAGATTCCGACCACACTTCCTACAGGTGAGGCAACAACAGGTAAGCTTCCATTTAAACTTCGTATCGAGCAAATTGCAAGAGATATGGCAGAGTATTGCGGTTTCTCTGAAGGTATGACATATTCTTTTGAGAGCCCGAAGGTATTTGACAAGCTGCTGATTCCGGAAGGGGATGCTCTCAGAAACGTAATTACCATCAGCAATCCTCTTGGAGAGGATTACAGTATTATGCGTACTACAACGATAAACGGTATGCTGACATCTCTGGCAACAAACTACAACAGAAGAAACAAAGATGTACGTCTTTATGAACTGGGAAATGTATATCTTCCGAAATCTCTTCCGCTTACAGAGCTTCCGGAAGAAAGAATGCACTTTACTCTGGGAATGTACGGAGCAGGCGATTTCTTTGATATGAAGGGTGTATGCGAAGAATTTTTCGAAAAAATCGGAATGAAAGAGCGTGTGTCATATGATCCGAATGCAGAAAAAACTTACCTGCACCCTGGAAGACAGGCAAATATGTGCTACGGCGGCAAGGTGGTTGGATACCTTGGCGAAGTACACCCTGCAGTTGCAGACAATTATGGAATTGGCGATAAGGCGTATATTGCAGTGATCGACATTCTTTCTGTTCTGGAATTTGCAGGATTTGCTCACAAGTTTACAGGTATTGCAAAATATCCGGCTGTAACACGTGATTTAAGCCTTGTTGTTCCGAAAGAGGTTCTGGCAGGACAGATTGAGGAAATTCTGGTACAGAGAGGCGGAAAGATTCTGGAAAGTTATGAGCTTTTCGATATTTATGAGGGAAGCCAGATTAAAGAAGGTTATAAATCTATGGCGTACTCTGTTGTATTCCGCGATCACGATAAGACGCTGGAGGAGGGTGAGATCAATGCAGTGATGAAAAAAATCTTAAACGGTCTCACAGGTCTTGGAATCGAGTTGAGAAGCTGATGTTGCTTTATGTTGTGCGCCACGGTGTAACTGCGTGGAACCGTCTCAGAAAAGTGCAGGGAAGGGCAGACATTCCTCTTGCAGAGGAGGGGGTCCGTCTTGCAGTAAAAACAGGGGAGGCTTTACGGGATGTGCCTTTTGACCTCTGTTTTTCCAGTCCTTTAAAAAGAGCAGTGCAGACTGCGGAGTGTATTCTCGGAGACAGAAAAGTTCCTGTAATAACAGATGAGAGGATTCAGGAGATTGATTTCGGAGCTTTGGAGGGTACGCAGTTTAAAGATGAATCCGGAAATATTTCCCATAAACAGATGGAAATATTCTTTCAGCGTCCGTTGGAATATGAACGTCCGGAAAATGGAGAAAATATAGAAGATATTTTAAAGCGGACAGAAGCGTTTTGGAAAGACATTACGGGAAGAGAAGAATTTTCTGATAAAACCATTCTTATTTCTTCCCACGGCTGTGCAGTGCGGGCGCTTTTACAGAATGTGTATCAGGACAGAGAAAATTTCTGGCACGGAAAAGTTCCGCCTAACTGCAGTGTGAATATTGTGGAAGTAAAGGACGGAAAAGGACGGTTTATAGAAGAAGATAAGGTTTATTGAAACCAGCAGAACCAGGCATTTGCCTGGTTTTGTTTTTGACCATTTTTGCGGATTTTGTCTTGTGTGCGTCAGTATGTTGTGATATTATAATAAAAAGTGAGTAATTTTCTATTAATTTCACACAAATCTACAAAAGGGGAGGCATTTTATGGGCAAAAAGATTGTAAATGTAGTTTTATTCCTGACTGTGGTTGCGGCTGCAGTGGGAATGACCATATATACAGGCAAGGGTGCTGCCAGTGTAATGGTATATAACTTTGTGTTTCTTGGAGTGATGGTACTGATTTATCTCACCGGTATGATTGGCGGAATGTTTAAAATGAATCATCTTTCTGAGGCACTCCGTCATGGAACAGAGGAGGTTTCCAGCATTTTTAAAGCGCCCGGAAAAGCAAAGGCAGAAGATTTATCCGTATTAAATGAGATTTTCGGAGAAGCATATCTGGATAAAAAATTGGATACCTTCCGTGGAAGCATTGATAAAAGTCAGGAAGGCATTGGTGATGTGGAGGATTTCATTAATGAGGAAGAAATAGATCTTCATATTCACAGACGACTTCTGGAGATGGTTCCGGATATTCTTACAAGTCTTGGTATTCTTGGAACTTTCGTGGGGCTTGTATGGGGACTAAAAAACTTTAATCCAAATGATTATGCGGCAATGACAAGCTCTGTTGCATCTCTTGTAGAGGGAATCAAGGTTGCTTTCCTCACATCTATTTACGGAATTGCCTTATCGATTGTGTATACATATGGAATGAAAAGTGAGTACAGCTCTTTAACTGAAAATCTTCAGGGATTTTTGGATCGTTTCCATGCTTATGTGATGCCTACAGCAGAAAATGAGTCAAGAAATCTTCTTGTATCCAGTCAGAAGATTCAGACAGAAGCCATGAATAAAATGGCAGAGCAGTTTTCTGTACAGATGGCTGATAGTTTTGAAAAAGTAATCACACCGACTTTTCAGAAAATGAATGATTCACTTGATATGCTGGTAACTTCTGTGACAAGATGTCAGCAGGATGCAGTAAAAGAGATTCTGGACGGATTTATGAAAGAAATGCACAGCTCCTTCCAGCTGCAGTTCCGGGATTTTAATGAAGCTCTGAATCAGCTGAAAAAGGCACAAAAGGAGAATGCTGATTATACAGCGACTCTTTATCAGACAATGAGCACCCAGTTAAGCGACAATTATCTCCAGCAGGAACGGGTAATGAAAGATGCAGTGACAGAACTGGGGAATCTGCAGAATCGTTATCTTACTACGGCAAACCGGATTGTGCAGGACAATCAGAATATTCAGAAAATGCAGCAGCAGGATTATCAGCATGTGACAGAGTACTTAAAAGAGGCAGAGCAGTCCGCAGCAAAATTCTGGGTTGCCTGCAATCAGACTATGAAGCGCTACGTGGAGGCTGCGGCAGCAGGTATGGAAAATGCAGGACAGTCCAGTCAGGCAAGTGCGGAAGTGTTAAAGGCAAACCGTCAGCTTATTCAGGATTTTGATGTAAAAATGCAGGAATTTTCCCAGTATCAGAAGCTTTCCTATCAGACAATGGAACAGGTTCGCCGTTTGCTGGCAGATGTTTCACTTTCCGGAAAAGATCTGCAGCTTCACAGCGGACGGATGGACAGTGTTTCCCAGAAAGCTTCTATAGATAAGCTCCAGAGACTTCTGGAAGAACAGGGAGAGACACAGAAAGAGCTTCTGGAGGATATTTCCCAGAATATCCGGGAGCTTTCCAAAGCAGCACAGAAAGGAAAATTCAGCTTATTCAAATAAGAGGAGAATTAGATGCGTAAAAGAAGAAAACACGAAGACGGAGGATTTAATGTCTGGCGTTCTTATTCAGATATGATGGCGGGCGTTCTGCTTCTTTTCGTGCTGATTATGTGTGTCACTCTTTTTCAGGCACAGAAGAGTTATAACGAAAGCATTAAGGAGCGGGATGAAAAAATATCACTTCAGGAAGAATACACCGCTGAGATTCTGGCACAGCAGTCTGCGCTTGATGAAAAAGAAGGACTTCTCCAGAATCAGGATGAGCAGTTAAAAAGTCAGGATCAGCAGCTCGCAGAGCAGAAACAGCTCCTTGCAGATCTGGCGGCAAAGCTGAAAGATCAGGAAAAGACTCTGGATAAGCAGCAATCTGCTCTTGATGAGAAAACTGCGCTTCTTGCAGACCAGCAACAGAAAATCGACAATATCATTGGTGTAAAAGCAGAGGTTGTAGAGTCTTTAAAAGAGGAGTTTTCAAAAAATAATGTAAACGTAGATATTGATTCCAAAACAGGAGCATTGACGCTGAATGCAAATGTTATGTTTGCGTATGATGAGGCGGAACTTACAGAAGAGGGAAAAGCAGCGCTTAGAAATATTCTTCCTATTTACTGTAAGGTGCTTCTTGAAGATAACCATAAGCCGTATCTTGCGGAAATTATTATTGACGGATATACAGATACAGACGGAGATTACGCTTATAACCTGGAGCTTTCCCAACAGCGTTCTCTTGCAGTGGCACAGTATCTTCTTGATATTCAGGGAGAATTCCTATCAGATAAGGAAGCTCTTGATCTGCAGGATTACCTCACGGTAAACGGGCATTCCATGTCAAATCCTGTTCTGGATTCCAATGGAAACGTAGATAAGGATGCGTCCCGGCGTGTGGAAGTAAAATTCCGCTTAAAAGACGATGAGATGATCGACGAGCTGAATAAGATCATGACAGATTCTCAGGCGAAGGAAAAGAAAGAAGCCAAAAAAGAGAAAAAAGAATAAAGAAAATGGAAAACGGCTGTCTCTGGGACAGCCGTTTTTAGAGGAAGTCTTGATTTGTCTTATTTGTTGGTTAGTGGTGTTTGGGAAGCGGCAGAAATGGTAGTGGCTGTGCGTATCTGATTCAGGGCTTTGGAAACAGCCGGGATGGAGATGACGATTACAGTCAGAATACCCTCTGCCAGAATAAAGCTGTAATTATAAATGATAGGATAGAGAGCAGTTAAGGATTTTGGGAAATTAGAAGGCATATAATCCATCCAGTACAGGTATCCTCCAAGTGCGTGAAATGCGCCTCTTGCCAGAATAGCAGCCAGATATGCCTTGATTAGTCCGTGCTTTTTTGATTTTGAGAAAAATCCTGCGATTCCCATTGCTCCAAATGCGAGAATATAATCGCAGCACACCTGGAACAGAGAAAGTACATATGGTTCCTGCAGGAACTGGAAAATTCCGTATACCAGTCCTGTCAGGATTCCTATTTTGGGTCCGTACCAGTAGCCGATCAATACGATAAACAGCATACTGAAAAGAGTAACAGAACCGCCGAAAGGCAGTTTGAAAATTTTAATATATGAAGTTACATAGGCAAGTGCAAGCGCAACTGCGCAGGTTACAAGCTGCTGGGTTGTCATTTTCCTGGTGGAACTGTTTCTGGAACAGAAAAAGATAACAGCGGCTACAAGCAAAATAACTGCGAGAGCAGAAACAGCATAGCCGGCTGTAGTAAGACCGCCATCGGCGTTTACAAGTAATTGAAACATAATAAATTTTTCCTCCTTACGTTGGCATTATCCAAATCAAGTTAAAAGGTCGAAGCCCCGCTTCCTCTCAGCCTGTTGTACAAGCTCCCTTGGTCCAATTTATAAGTATAGCATAGAAAAAAACGGGAGACAAGGAAATTTACAGAAAACGGTAACTTTTGCAGAGAAAAGGAATAAGATAAGAATAACCGTGTTATTTTGAATTAAATGTGTTATGATAACAGGGAAAAGAAAATGAAAATAAGGAGGAAAAAGGGGAATGACAATTTTCTGGGGTCTGATGATTCCGTTTCTCGGAACGTCTCTTGGAGCCGCCTGTGTGTTTTTTATGAAAAGAGATTTAAAGCCTCTTGTGCAGAAGGGGTTTTTGGGGTTTGCATCTGGCGTTATGGTTGCTGCCTCTGTGTGGTCTCTTCTGATTCCGGCAATGGAAATGAGCCAGAAGATGAAAAAATTTGCCTTTGTTCCGGCGGTGGCAGGATTTTTTCTGGGTATAGGATTTCTGCTTTTTATGGATCGGGTGGTGCCCCACCTTCATATGGGGAGCAAGAAGGCAGAAGGTCCTAAGACACAGTTAAAAAAAACGACAATGCTTGTCCTTGCAGTTACCCTTCATAATATTCCGGAGGGATTATCTGCAGGAGCTGTGTTTGCAGGTGTGCTGTCGGGAAATGAAAGTGTGACAATGGCAGGAGCTGTTGCTCTCTGTGTAGGAATCGCCATACAGAATTTTCCTGAAGGAGCTGTGATTTCTCTTCCTCTTCGGGGAGAAGGAGCAGGAAGAGGGAAAGCCTTTTTTTATGGAGTCCTGTCCGGTGTGGTAGAACCCCTTGCAGGCGGGCTGACTCTGGCTTTTGCCAGATATGTAAATCCTGCCTTGCCCTATCTCCTTTCTTTTGCGGCAGGCGCTATGATTTATGTGGTTGTGGAAGAGCTGATTCCCGAGGCGAATGAGGGAGAGCACAGCAATGTGGGAACTGTGGCTTTTGCAGTGGGCTTTATGGTAATGATGACCCTTGATGTTGTATTTGGATAAAACGAAAGAGAAAAAGAAAAGAGGATGAAAAAATGGCTTTGAAAATTGGAAGAAATGACCCGTGCTGGTGCGGAAGTGGAAAAAAATATAAGAAATGCCACGAGGCATTTGATGTGAAATACGAGCAGTTTCGCCAGAAGAGGGTTCCTATTCTGGATCACGATTTAATCAAGACGCCGGAGCAGATTGAAAAAATAAAAGAAAGCTGCAGGATTAATATAGCAG
>JAUNAX010000035.1 GCA_030527365.1 Eubacteriales bacterium
GAGATCCTGAGGTTCGTTATTCCGCAGGAGAAAACGCACTGGCGATTGCCAGATATACGTTGGCAGTTGACCGCAGATTCCGCAGAGACGGAGAGGCAAGCGCAGATTTTATCAGTTGCGTATGCTTCGGACGCAGTGCAGAATTTGCTGAAAAATATTTCCGTCAGGGTCTGAAAATCGTTGTTTCCGGACGTATTCAGACAGGAAGCTACACAAACAGGGACGGACAGAAGGTTTACACAACAGAGGTTGTTGTGGAGGATCAGGAGTTTGCTGAGAGCAAGGCGGCAAGTGATAACTATGTGGCATCTCATCCGCAGACGAGTGCGCCGGCACCATCTATGCCGGGACCTGGAGCAGCAAGTGCAGACGGCTTTATGAATATTCCGGACGGAATTGACGAGGAGCTGCCTTTTAACTAAGGACTGTACTTTCCTGACAGAAAGAGATCAGATTGAAGAAAAATATAGGAGGAAACCATCATGGCTTACAATAGAGGCGAAAGACCGGACTCTCCAATGAAAAGAAGAGGCGGACGCAGAAGAAAAAAAGTTTGTGTTTTCTGTGGTAAAGAAAACAATGAAATCGACTACAAGGATGTAGCAAAATTAAGAAAATACGTTTCCGAGAGAGGAAAAATCCTTCCGAGAAGAATCACAGGAAACTGTGCAAAACATCAGAGAGCTTTAACTGTAGCTATCAAAAGAGCTCGTCATCTGTCTCTGATGCCATACATTCAGGACTAATAGAAGGTAATGTGCCGCTGTTTATAAGACAGCGGCACTTTTTTTCTCTTGTATCTGGCAAATTATGTTTGAATCTGTTATAATAACTATGGATTCTCGTTAATTTATGGTAAAAGAATGGAAGGAACTATGAAGAATAAACTGAAATTCAAGGGACCATTAAAGAATTTTATCAGGTGGCCATTATATTTATCCGGTTTTCTGGTGGTGTTGAATCTGCTTATTTATATGACAGATACAAGAGCAGGTGTGCTTATGTCTGTGGGGCTTTTGCTGTACATTGCAATCGCAGCAGGGTTACAGCGGTATCACAGACCTGTAATTTTAAATGACCTGATCGCGTTTGCCAACCAGTATGACGGATTAGAGCGGAGAATGCTGGAAGAGCTTGCGCTTCCCTTCGGTATCATGGATATGAATGGAAAAATGATATGGTCGAATAAATTATTTGCAGAGCTTATAGGAAAGAATCAGTTTTATAAAAAAAATATTTCCAGTATTTTTCCGGAGCTTACAAAGGACAGACTTCCCCATGAGGGAGGAAAAGAGAATACAGAAATCAGTACGGAATTTGGAGACAGGATTTACCGCGTTTCCATGCAGATGGTAACGATAAAAGATGTGGTAAACAATGCGGAAGTTCTGGAAAATGTGGAAGATGACGTAAATATGATTGCCCTGTATCTCTACGATGAGACAGAACTGAAAGAATATATTCAGAAAAATGAGGATAACAAGCTGGTAATAGCTCTTGCTTATCTGGATAATTATGAGGAAGCTCTGGAGAGCGTGGAGGACGTAAGACGCTCCCTTCTTATCGCTCTGATCGACAGGAAGATTACAAAGTATTTTTCTACGTTTGACGGTCTTGTGAGAAAGCTTGAAAAGGATAAGTATTTTCTTGTTATGCGCCAGAGTTCTCTGGAAGCGTTAAAAGAACAGAAATTTAATATTCTGGATGAGGTAAAAACAGTAAATATCGGAAATGAGATGGCTGTTACTTTAAGCATTGGTATCGGCTTAAATGCCTCCACTTATCTTCAGAACTATGAATATTCCAGAACAGCCATTGAGATGGCGCTGGGAAGAGGCGGAGACCAGGTGGTCATTAAAAACGGAAGCAATATCACATATTTTGGCGGCAAGGCGCAGCAGACAGAAAAGAGTACAAGAGTAAAGGCGAGAGTGAAAGCCCAGGCTCTTAAAGAATTTATGAGCACAAAAGAGCGGGTAGTTGTCATGGGACACAAGATTACAGATGTGGATGCTCTCGGTGCTGCAATCGGTATTTACCGGGCGGGAAAGACTCTTGGAAAACCGGTGCATATAGTTGTAAACGATCCCACTACTTCTATCAGACCTCTTATGGCGGGGTATATGGAAAATCCGGATTATGAGCCGTCTATGTTTATTGACAGCGAGCAGGCAAAAGAGCTTGTGGACAATAATACAGTAGTAGTAGTAGTAGATACGAATAAACCAAGCTATACAGAATGTCAGGATCTTTTGTATCTTACAAAGACGATCGTGGTTCTGGATCACCACAGACGTGGAAATGAAGTGATTGAAAATGCAGTTCTTTCTTATGTGGAGCCGTATGCTTCGTCTACCTGTGAGATGGTGGCGGAAATCCTTCAGTATTTTTATGATGGACTTCGTCTCAGAAGCCAGGAGGCAGACTGTATTTATGCAGGTATTATGATTGATACAAATAACTTTACAACAAGAGCAGGTGTCCGTACTTTTGAGGCTGCCGCTTTCCTTCGAAGAAACGGAGCCGATGTGACAAGAGTTAGAAAACTTCTCCGTGACAATATTGATTCTTACAAAGCCAGGGCGGAGGCAGTGAGAAGCGCGGAAATTTACAGAAAGTGCTTTGCCATTGCGAAATGCCCCAGTGAAGGTCTGGAAAGCCCTACTGTGGTAGGGGCGCAGGCTGCAAATGAGCTTTTAAATATTGCGGGAGTCAAGGCATCTTTTGTTCTTACAAGTTATAATCAGGAGGTGTACATCAGCGCCCGTGCCATTGACGAGGTGAATGTACAGGTTATGATGGAGCGCATGGGCGGTGGAGGACATCTGAACATTGCGGGAGCGCAGGTAAAGGATACTCCGGAAAATACGGAAAAGATGTTGAAAGACATTATAGACCAGTTATATCAGGAAGAGGAGACAGAATAAAATGAAAGTTATTTTACTGGAAGACGTAAAATCCCTTGGAAAAAAAGGGGAAATTGTAAATGTAAGCGATGGATATGCAAGAAATATGATCCTGCCGAAAAAACTTGGCGTGGAGGCAACTCCGAAGAACTTAAATGACTTAAAGCTTCAGAAGGCAAATGAGGAAAAAGTAGCGAGAGAAAATCTGGAGGCTGCAAAGGCATTTGCAAAGGAGCTTGAGACAAAAGAAGTAATCCTTACTTTGAAGGTGGGAGAGGGCGGAAGAACTTTCGGTTCTATCTCTGCAAAAGAAATTTCAGAGGCTGCAAAAGCTCAGTTAAATCTGGAACTGGATAAGAAAAAATTTCAGATGGACGGTCCGATCCGAAACCTTGGTGTGACGAATGTTCCTGTCCGTCTTCATCCAAAAGTAACAGGAAGCCTGAAGGTATGGGTAAAAGAGGCGTAAGGGAAGCATGGAAGAAGCTCTGATTAAACGAATCCTGCCCCACAGCATAGAGGCGGAGCAGTCTGTTATCGGTTCTATGATCCTGGACAGAGATGCCATTCTTGTTGCATCTGAGATTCTTACAAGCGACGATTTTTACCAGAAGCAGTACGGGATTATTTTCGATGCGATGGTGGAACTGTGCAACGAGGGAAAGCCGGTGGATCTGATCACGCTTCAGAATCGACTGAAGGAGAAAGATCTTCCTCCGGATATTAGCAGCATGGAGTATGTGCGCGATCTGATTTCAGCAGTACCTACTTCTGCCAATGTAAAGTATTATGCGAAAATTGTAAGTGAAAAGGCAATGCTGAGGCGGCTTATCAAGGTCAATGAGGAGGTCGCAAATTCCTGCTATCTGGAAAAGGAAAGCACAGAGGTTATTCTGGAAGAGGCAGAGAAAAAGCTGTTTAACATTTTACAGAAAACAAATGGCGGCGAATTTGTGCCAATTCAGCAGGTTGTGCTAAATGCAATCAATAATATTGAGAAGGCTTCCAAACTAAAAGGCTCTGTAACAGGTATTCCTACCGGATTTGTGGATCTGGATTATAAAACTTCAGGAATGCACGCGTCAGATCTTGTGCTGATTGCAGCCCGTCCTTCTATGGGAAAAACAGCTTTTGTTTTAAACATCGCCCAGTATATGGCGTTCCGCAAAGATGTGACAGTTGCGATTTTCAGCCTTGAGATGTCAAAGGAGCAGCTTGTAAACCGTCTTCTTGCGATGGAATCCCACGTAGATTCTCAGAATATGCGTACCGGTAACTTAAAAGATGAGGACTGGACGAAGCTGGTAGAGGGCGCAGATATTATCGGGCGTTCCAATCTTATTATTGACGATACGCCTGGTATTTCTATTGCAGAAATGCGTTCCAAATGCAGGAAATACAAACTGGAGCATAATCTGGGCGTCATTATGATCGATTATCTTCAGCTTATGAGCGGAAGCGGAAAAAGCGATTCCAGGCAGCAGGAGATTTCTGATATTTCCCGTTCTCTGAAAGCGCTTGCAAGAGAGCTGGATGTTCCGGTTCTTGCACTTTCTCAGTTAAGCCGTGCGGTAGAACAGCGTCCCGATCACAGACCAATGCTTTCTGACCTTCGAGAGTCCGGTGCGATTGAGCAGGATGCGGACGTAGTTATGTTTATTTACCGTGATGATTATTATCACAAAGATACAGAAAAAAAAGATATTGCAGAAATTATTATAGCAAAACAGCGTAACGGCCCCATCGGTACAGTAGAGCTTGTATGGCTGCCAAGATATACACAGTTTGTGAATATGAAAAAATAGTAGAATTATGTCAACTTATTTTCCTTGCAATCAGACATAACCCCTGTTATCATAAAAAGGACAGGAGGGATAGTATATGGAGAAACATTATACAGTCCAACAGGCAGCAGAGACAACAGGACTGAAGCCATATGTGCTCAGATATTGGGAAGAGGAGCTGAATCTTTCCATTGGAAGAAATGAGCTTGGGCACCGTTACTATACCGGATATGATATTCAGATGTTTTTGAATATAAGAGAACTGAAGAACAGAGGTCTTAAACTGTCGGCAATCAGGGAACTGATTCCAAAAATTGCGCAGAATGTTCCGGGAGGAGCACGGAGTAAAATTCGTCTTCTGGAGACTGGACAACAGGATGAAAAAGAAGACCAGGAAATTTTTAAAAATGAAGTGGAAGATATTAAAAGAGAACTGGAACAGGAGAGCGTAGAAGAGAACTGGAAAATTGTGGAGTTTCAAAAGATACTGGAACGTCTGATACAGCAGGAACTCCAGATTAAGAGAGCCGGAGAGGGAAGATGCCGTTCCATTGATGCTGCGATCAGAAGGCAGCAGCTTGCAAGAAGGGAAGCAGCGGCAGCGTCTGAGAAAAAAGAAAAAAAGAGAGGGAAAATACATAGATAGAGAAAAAGAAAAACAGGCTGTTGGCAAAATGCCACAGCCTGTTCGCATTACCAGATAATGAATTATTCTGGTTTGATTGCTTCTGTTGGGCAAACATCTGCACAAGTTCCGCAGTCTACACATGCGTCTGCATCGATTACGTAATGCTCATCACCCTGAGAAATAGCCTCAGATGGGCACTCGCTTTCGCAAGTTCCACAGCTTACACATTCATCTGAAATTACATATGCCATAATTGTATCCTCCTTATAATCTCTTTTGCACCCTTCCGGGTTCTAATGACATTCTAATATATCTCACGCGGGATTACAAGTATAAAATTATAAACAAATCTTAAAATAAAGCAGTTGATTCCGGAGCGGTTTGGTATTATAATAGCAGAAACCGCATTTTGCGGAAATAAGAGTATAAAAGGAGGAACTGTAATGGCACAGGTAACAAAAGAGACTACAATCGGTGAACTTCTTGCTATGGATCCAAACAGTGCAGCAATTCTTATGAGAGCAGGAATGCACTGCATCGGCTGCCCGTCTTCTCAGGGAGAATCTCTGGCAGAGGCAGCAATGGTGCATGGTTTTGATGCAGATGTACTTGTACAGCAGATCAATGATTTTCTTGCACAGTAAGCAAGAGTTTTAACATACAGAAACGGGCCGGCATATGCCGACCCGCTTTTGTGTATTTACTTAAATTTGCATAAGCTGCTGAAGTGCATTTTCTGAAATCAGTTCTCCGTGTTCGCGGAAACGGGCTTCTCCTGCAGGTGTGAAAGCCTTTCCTGTTCCATATTCGGATAAAATATTGCACACTTTGTTAAAGTCCTCAGGAGGGCAGGAAGACTGATGCAGAACAAGCTGGTAATCTCCTGTTGAGGAATCTTTGTAGAGGGTATTTTCTCCGGTAAAAAAGCCCTTCAGTCCATGAGCGGCGTCAATAGCATCGTCCAGAGTCCGGAAGGTGTAGAGACGCATAATATTTATTGGAATCTGTTCTTCTGATGCCGGTATTTTTTTGTCTTCAGGAGAAGAGGGCATTACAGTATCCTCAGTTTTTTTGGAACGCTTTGCACCGTTTTCCATGATTTTCTGAAACATATCTATGATATTGTCTGCACCGTCAAGTTCCAGAGGAGCAGTCTGCTCGGCTCTTTTGAAGGGGGCAAATTTAGAAAATCGGGTATCCAGTTCTTCAGGATCCTCAACTTTTGTTATAATGAGAATGATACTGTCTGTATTTACAGGAATTGCTTCAATCATAAGAGGAATATTATCTGCTTCAAAACCAAACTGAAGCTGTGCCTGCTGCATCATATCGCGGAAAAGGCGTTTTGCCTTATCTGTTCCATAAGCGAGTTCGCTTAAACGAACCTGATGATTTTCTAAATCCTGTTTTGTCAGGGTGCAGCGAATCTGATTTTCATTGATTTTTTCTATTTTCATATCATCACGTCCTATCTCTATTGTCATGATTATCTGCTATTAATATAATATGGTTTTACAGACTATATTATATAACAGAACGATGTAAGATGTAAAGGATATTAATTTGATAAAATATGAAATATTTCGAAAAAATAACGAAAAAATCTTATATTTTTCATAAAACAGTTGCATTCTAAAAAAGGATTGGTATAATATAGGCAGGAAAAGATAATTGGAATGGAAATGCTTAAGAAAAAAGAAATCCATATACAGCCTTAATTATAACCAATTAGCAACACACCAATTATCAATTTATACAAGTCTTGAGATTCGTGCTATTTTTATCATCAGCATTCCTGCTGCAGCACAGAATTTTCCCCCAGTGAGATAAAACAATTCCATTCGGTCTTTTCCGCAGCCTGTCAGGTGTTTTTCTAAAATCTATTTTTCACAGAAAGGAGGGTATATAACGGAAAATATATCACGCAAAAAAATGAAAAAAGCTCGTAAACCGCTGCGAAGGGAACTGGAATATTATGAGGAAGAGGGAGTCTCTCTTTATCTGAACGGAAATCCGAGCACAGCAAAATCCATTGCAAAAGCCTGTCAGCTTGCAGAGGGTGGGGTGTACATGCGGGATTATACAGAAGATGAAGCAGGAAAAATTGCCTGTGTAAGCTTTGATTTTATACCAGTCAGAGAAGACGCAGGCTTCTGAAGCAGCGGATTATAACAATCAGACAGACCCCTGAAAGAAACGAGCCCCTACTCATACAAACCATCAGGGGTCTGAATTTATAAAGAAAATCTAAAATGTCGAATTATGTAATGAAATATTTTTGAAATATGATATAATGTAAAGGCTTAACAGGAAATCCATAATGAAGTACCGAAAGGAAGAATGATTATGAAGAAAAAATACATGCCCGCTTTTGTGGTATGCCTTTTGATCCTTGTGCTCGCTGTTGCAGGCGGCGCGGTTCACGTGATCTCAAAGTATATTCCTACAAAAGACCGTATGGATTTAAACGAATATTACGGACAGGTAGCAGAGGGAGAGGCTGCGTTGATCCTGGGAACAGAGAAGCTGGAGCAGAGAGGAATTATTGTCGGAGAAGAGGGATACCTTCCTCTTGATGTGGTAAATACATATCTGAACCAGAGATATTACTGGGATGAAGAGAACCAGCAGATTTTATATGCAACGCCTTCAGAGGTAACTTCCATGTCTGCTTCTTCAGAGGCGGGAAGCGAAGTGTGGCTTCGTAACGGAACTGTATACTTAAGCCTTTCCTATATCAGACAGTATACAGATTTGGATACTTATATTTATGAAAATCCAGGCAGAATTGCCATTCAGTATCAGTTTTCAGATGTGAATACTGTCACTGCAAAAAAAGATACATACGTCCGTTTCCGGGGCGGTATCAAATCAGAAGTTTTGACAAAAGTGCAAAAAGGAACAAATCTGATCCTTATGGAAGAACTGGAGGACTGGAGTCAGGTGGCTACGATGGACGGTTATATTGGCTATGTGCAGAAAAAAGCAGTGAGCCAGCCGGAGAAGAGAACATTTGAAAGACAATTTTCCAGGGAAGAATACAACTATATTAAAATGGAGCAGCCAGTAAATCTTGTGTGGCATCAGGTCACAAATATGGAGGCAAACGCAGGATTTGCAGAGGCAACTGCAAATATGACGGGAGTAAACGTTATTTCTCCAACCTGGTATTCCATCATAGATAACGAAGGAAATATTTCCAGTCTTGCTTCTTCTGATTATGTAAGTCAGGCTCACGAGAAAGGGCTTAAGGTATGGGGGCTTGTTGATAATTTTAATGAAAATATCAGCACAACAGAAATTCTTTCCAGAACAAGCTCCCGCCAGAATCTGGTGCGTCAGCTTGTGGATGCAGCGCTTTCAGCAGGACTTGATGGAATCAATATTGATTTTGAGTATCTGGAGGAAGCTGTGGGAATCCACTTCCTGCAGTTTTTGAGAGAGCTTTCTGTGGAAACCCATAAGAATAACCTTGTGCTTTCTGTGGATAACCCGGTTCCTGAGGATTTTACAAGCCATTATGACAGGGCAGAACAGGGACGTGTTGTGGATTATGTCATCATCATGGGATATGACGAACATTACGTTGGTTCTGAAGAAGCAGGATCCGTTGCTTCCCTTCCGTGGGTGGAAAAAGGGATTCAGGATACGCTGGCAGAAGTTCCCGCGGAACGTGTGATCAATGCAGTGCCATTTTATTCAAGACTGTGGAAAACTCTTGCAGGAACCCTTTCCAGTGAAGCGATTGGAATGGGACAGGTACAGGAAGTCATTTCAAAGTACAAAGTGGAGACATACTGGGATAAAAATACAAGTCAGAACTATGGCACCTTTGAAAATGAAGGAGCTGAATTCCAGATCTGGATTGAAGATGCTCAGTCTATTGCAGAAAAAGTAAAACTTTCTTCAAAATATAATCTGGCAGGCGTTGCCGCATGGAAGCTTGGATTTGAAAGCAGCGATGTATGGCAGGCAATCAGTAACAATCTGAAATAAACAAAACGCATAGAATATAAAAACACTCTCTGAGACATATACTGAATAAGAATATGCCAGGGGGTGTTTTTTGTTGAAAAAGCATGTGATGGAAATGACGATGGCGGTCCTTCTTCTTATTAGTGTGTTCTTTTTATCAAAGGAGGCAGCTGTGGTATCAAATGAGACCGCAGAAAAAGAAAAGGTGATTGTGATCGATGCAGGTCATGGAGGAGCAGATCCGGGCATGATAGGGATTGGAGGTTTGGAAGAAAAAGGAATTAATCTGGCTGTTTCCATGAAATTAAAGGAAGCTCTGGAAAATCAGGGATTTACTGTGGTAATGACGAGGCAGGAGGATAAAGGCCTTTATGAAGAAGGAACAAGAAATAAAAAAGTGCAGGATATGCAAAACCGCATTAAAATTATGGAGAAGGCAAAGCCGATTCTTGCAGTGAGTATTCATCAGAACAGCTACACTGAAGAAAGTGTGAAAGGACCTCAGGTCTTTTATTATGAAACTTCAGCAGAGGGGCAAAAACTTGCAGTAAACATTCAGAATGCGTTGAATACGGAGCTTTCCACGGAAAGACCAAGAAAGGAAAAAGGAAATACAAGCTATTTCCTTTTAAAGAAGAGTCCATGCGTGCTGAATATAGTAGAATGCGGCTTTCTTACAAATAAAAAAGAAGCGGAGCTTCTTCAGACAGAGGAGTATCAACAGAGAATTGTGGAGGCAGTGGTAAAAGGAATTGTTCAGTATATAGAAGGAAAGTGAGAGTGTTAATTTTTTTGGAACTGTCTTTTAATACAAGAATAATTCTGCTATACTTGAGATATTTAAAGAGTTTACAGCAGAAATAAAAAACTGTTGTATAATGAAAAAAACAGAGAGAACAAAGGAGTCGTATGTTTGGAATTTTATACATAGCATTGTCTTTTCTTACAGGAAAGGAAGCTGCAGGATTTCTTCTGAAGGCAGAAGAGAACAGAGAAAAACGGGGAAATCAGATATGGATTTTGAGTGCTGCTTCTTTTGGAATCGGAATCTTATTGCTTACCTGGTGTGTGTATGTGGTATCGTGGTTCCTTCGCGTATGTATGCACAGTGAAAATACACTTTTTTATGGAAATCTCATAGTGATGGCAGGGGCGGCAGCCGGGATTTTCTTTTTATATTTTTACAGAATACGGCATAATGAAAATTTGAAGATACCGGGGCTTCTGCACAGCAGGGACTTATTTAAAAAAGAGTGTTTCCTGTACGGGATTCTTTTTCTTTTTCTTATGTATATCATGTTTTATGTTTTCTATATAAGGGACGGAATCTTGTACAGCGGTTTTACGGTATATGGAGATTATGCGCCGCATACAGCGATGATGCGCTCTTTTTCTATGGGGGAAAATTTTCCTACTCAGTATCCTCATTTTGGAGGAGAAGATGTGAAATATCATTTTATGTTTCAGTTCCTTGTGGGAAATCTTGAATTTCTGGGACTCCGCCTTGATGTTGCCTATAATCTTGTAAGCGTTTTTTCGCTTCTTGGATTTTTGATGCTTTTATGTCAGATGGCAATGCGGATAACAGGAAGCTTTGCAGCCGGTGTGTGGACGATTGTTCTGTTCTTTTTTCGAAGCGGGATTACGTTTTTTCGATTTTTATGGGAACATTTTCAGGCAGGAGATTTGTGGAAGGCGCTCAGTGAAAATACGGAATTTCTGGGATATACCACAAATGAAAACTGGGGACTCTGGAATTTTAACGTGTACCTGAATCAGCGCCATCTGGCGTTTGGACTTTTAATTGCGGGCATTGTCATATGGGTATTCTTTGATTATCTGGAAGCGGGAACTGCACATGAGGAAAAAGGATTTACCTGGATTAAGGGAAGGCTTTTTACAAAAGAGGCATGGGGATGCAGAAATTTGGAAAAGGCGCTTTTGCTTGGCATGATTTTGGGGCTTACTTCGTTCTGGAATGGTGCTGCCGTTATCGGAGGTCTTTTGATTCTTCTCGGTTTTGCCGCATTTTCGGACGGAAAGCTGGATTATGGGATTATGGCAGCAGTGACCGTTTTCTTTTCTGTTTTGCAGTCCAGGATTTTTGTGAGGGGCTCTGTGATGAGTCCTGCCATTCAGTGGGGATTTCTGGCAGAAGATAAGAGTCTGATTGGTGTGTTATGGTATCTGATACAGATCAGCGGATTTTTTGTAGTGGGGCTTGCGATTCTTGTATTCTGGCTTAGAAGGCGGGAACGCGCCATGCTCGTAAGCTTTCTCTTTCCTTTGGCATTCTCTTTTCTTGTCTCGCTCACTCCGGATATAAACGTAAATCATAAGTATATTATGATTTCCTGGGCATTTTTAACCATATTCTGGGGAAGCGTTCTTTCAAAATGCTGGAGAGGAAAAGGGAGGAAAAAGCTTCTGGCGCTTGTTCTCACTGTCTGTCTTACAGCAACCGGTCTGTATGATTTTGTGATTATTTTAAGAAACAACGGACCGGGAAGAAGAGTGGCGGTAAATATGGAAAGTGATCTTACTTCATGGCTGGCAGAAAATCTTACTTCGGAAGATTTGATCCTGACGCCGGAATACAGTATGAGCGAGGTTACTATGGCGGGAGTTATGATGTACTGCGGCTGGCCGTATTATGCCTGGTCAGCAGGATATAACACAAATTACAGAGCCGGAATTGCCACGGAAATGTATACAACAGGAGATGAAAATCGGCTGAAAGCTCTTGCACAGCAGGAGGGAATTACCTATATTTTATATCAGGAAGGAATGACGTTTGAGGAAAAACAATGCAGGGAGGATATAATTGCAGATGCTTATCCTCTTGTATATCAATCAGAAGATGGGAGAATAAGAATATATGAGACATGATAATACGAATACGCCTTCGTATAAAGAAAAAATAAAAACATGGCTGCCGGAGACAGCCGTTTCACTTGCGCTTTTGGGGCTTTGTGCGTACCTTCTTAAACAAGATGCCTGGACCTTTCTTGCCTGGTGGCTTCTGGCACTTCTTATGGGAATGGTGGCTATGCCGGTGACAGGAAGGCTGTTTTCACACTTTAAGGATAAGGGCTGGCTGTTTTCAAAGGTTTTTGCTGTCTGTGTCACAGGATTTCTTACATGGTTTCTTGTTGCGGTGGGATTTCTTCCTTTTACGGCAGCCGTATGTATTGGAGTCAGTGTAATATGCGGTGTTTTCTGTATGTTTCTTTTTAACAGACAGCAGAAAGCGGGAATTGAATGTTATCCTGTTCAGGAAATGAAGCTTGTTGTCCGGGAGGAGCTTCTGTTTTTTGCTGTATTTCTCATGTGGACATATCTTGCAGGATTTCACCCCCAGGCATATGGAACAGAAAAGTTTATGGATTACGGCTTTATGGAAGCCATGATGCGAAGCGATGTTTTGCCTGCAAGAGATTTGTGGTACAGTGAAGGACATATTAATTACTATTACGGCGGACAGTATTTTGCTGTATTTCTCACAAAGCTGACAGGAAGCCAGGTGGAGCTTACTTATAATCTGATGCGCACCTTTGTGGCTGCTTTGGCGTTTGTTCTGCCGTTTTCTATTGTCTATCAGATGAGTGTGGACAGGCTGAAGAAAAATCTTTCCGGGAAGAAAAAATATATTCCGGCAGCAGCGGGAATGACAGCAGGACTTGGAGTATGTATAGCCGGAAATATGCACTATGTTGTGTACAGTAAAATAATTCCGTGGATTCAGAAGCTTTCCGGGGCAGAAAATGTGGATAATTACTGGTTTCCGGATGCGACAAGATATATCGGACATAATCCGGATGTGCCTGATAAGACCATTCATGAATTTCCCTGTTATTCGTTTATTCTGGGCGACCTTCACGCCCATGTGGTAAATATTATGTTTGTCCTTCTGATTCTGGGAATTTTATATGCCTGGTTTTACAGATATGGAAAAAACAGGGATTGGAATGGAAATATAAAAGAAAAAACTTTTTGGAAAAAAGAGCTTTTCATGCCCCATATTGTTCTGGCAGGAGTTCTTCTTGGAATGTTCCAGTGGACAAACTTCTGGGATTTTGTGATTTATTTTGTAGTGACAGGCGGCGTTGTTCTTTTTGGAAATATTACGCGTTTTGGGGGAAAATGGAAAACCATTCTTGCAGTGACGGCAGCCCAGGGAGTGGAGGTCTTCTGTATAGCTAAACTTGTTATTTTGCCGTTTACCATGAAATTTGAGACAATGGTTCAGGGAGTGGCGTTTGCACAGAATCATTCCAGATTTTATCAACTGATGGTGCTGTGGGGACTTCCTGTGTTTGTGACACTTATCTTTCTCATTAGCGTTCTCATGGAACGTTTTCAGAACAAGAGAAACAGAAGTATTTATAAGTGCATGCGTTCTATGGCTTCCGCTGATTTATTTGGCGTGATTCTGGGGCTTTGTGCCATTGGTCTTGTTATCATTCCGGAGCTGGTGTATGTGCGTGATATTTATGAAAACGGAAATGCAAGAGCCAATACTATGTTTAAACTGACTTATCAGGCATATATCATGTTTGGAATTTTAATGGGATATGCGGTTTTCCGTATCCTGACTATTTCCAGGCAGAAAATATTAAAGGTCTGTGCAGGAGCAGGGCTGTTTTTACTTCTTTGGACAGTGGGATATTTTGGAAACAGTGTGAAAGCATGGTTTGGAGAAGTTTGGAAACCGGAAAAATATCAGGGCTTAAACGCGGTAACTTTCCTGGAAACGGACTTTCCAGAGGATGCGGCAGCCATCAGATGGCTGAAGGAGAATATAGAAGGCGCGCCTGTTGTGCTGGAAGCAAATGGAGACAGTTATACAGGGTATGAGCGTGTTTCTGCAACGACAGGTCTTCCTACGATTCTTGGCTGGTATGTACACGAATGGCTGTGGAGAAATGATGTGGAGGACGTAAACGCCAAAAGTGCCGATGTGGAGATGATTTATACTTCATCGGAGGCTGATACTGTGCAGGCTCTTCTTGAACAGTATGAAGTTTCTTATATTTTTGTAGGCTCTAAGGAGCGGGAAAAATACGGGGAAAGATTAAATGAAAGCCTTTTAAGAGAGCTTGGAGAAGTGGTATATCAGGATCCCAATTATAATACGTATATTCTTAAAACAGAAAAGTAGTTTTGTAATATGCAGATTTTATGAGAAAAATAAGGAGGTTCTATGGAAGGAATCAGCAAAAAAATATATCTGGAACTTGATGCGCCAACAGAGGAAGATAGTCGCTCCGATCAGAAACGTATTTTGGACAGTCTGGAGAAAGATGGGATTTCGGCGGTTATGTCTTTGGCAGTCATAAAAAAGCTGTATCCTCTCTGTGAGCTGGCAGACTGGAAGCTGACGGTGTCTCTTGGCTGGGATGGAAGTATCTGGCAGATTGTTGATGTGGAAGCGGGAAATACGGTCTGCCGTCATTATGGATTTGCAGTAGATCTGGGAAGCACAACGGTTGTGACACGGCTTGTAGACTGCGAAACAGAAGAATGCCTATGCGAAGTGAGCCAGTATAACAGACAGATTGCTTTTGGTACAGACATTCTTACCAGAATTTTTTATGAAAAAGATAACGAAGCCGCACGAAAAGAAATCCAGGCTGCTACAGTGGAAACAATCTGCGGGAATTTAAAGGAAATTGAGGAGAAAACAGGAATTTCTTCCTGTAAAGAAGGGATTCAGATGGTTATTTCCGGCAATACGACTATGATACATTTTCTCCTTGAAATGGACGCGTTCTGTGTGTTTTCCACGCCGTACGCTGTTCATGCTGACGCACCGGGATTTTTGCGGGGAACAGATATTGGGATTCCAATCAAGGGTTATGTATACTGTATTCCAGGAAAGTCCAATTATCTGGGCGGAGATATTATCAGTGGAATGCTGGCAACGCAGATGTACAAGGGAGAAGAGATTTCTGCATTTTTTGATATTGGAACAAATGGAGAGCTTGTAATTGGAAACAGAGAATTTCTTCTCTGCGGCGCAGGAGCAGCCGGCCCCGCTTTAGAGGGCGGTGTGGTACATACCGGAATGCGGGCATGTGACGGCGCAGTAGACAGAGTAAAAATTGAAAATGGAAAGTGCAGATGCCATGTGATAGGAGAGGGGAAAGCCAAAGGAATCTGCGGTTCCGGAATTGTAGATCTTCTTGCTGAACTGTTTCTCAACGGCTGGATTAATATTAAGGGAAAGTTTCAGCCGGACAAAAGTTTTCTGATTCAGGAAAAAGAAGGTATGCTCTGTGTGGAATACGAAAAGGGACTGTATTTTTATCAGGACGATATTGATGAATTTCTGAAAACAAAGGCTGCGGCGTACACAATGGTAGAGTACATGTTCCGGGAATCCGGGATTTCCATGAAGGAACTTGGAAGATTTTATGTAGCCGGGGCTTTTGGAAAACATGTATCAAAAGAATCTGCTATTACCATTGGACTTTATCCGGATATGGACAGAGAACATCTTGTAAGTGCGGGGAATTCTTCACTTGAGGGAGCACAGAAACTTCTTCTTCAAAAAGAACTTCTGAATGATATAGAGGAAATTCTGGAGAAAATGGTCTATGTCCAGTTTGGAGCAGTGGGAGATTTTCTGCAGATGATGGTAGCTGCACAGGCAATTCCCCATACAGATATGGAACGATTTCCAACGGTAGCTTCTGCTTTATACACTTTACGAACAGGAGAAAATCGTGTACAATGTAGCAGAAGAACAACGGAAAGCAGGTGGATAGAATGAGAGCAGAAATAATCTCCATGACGGAGGAGAAAATCGATAAAGAGGGAATCGAGAGAGCCGGGGAGATTTTAAAAAACGGCGGACTTGTGGCTTTCCCTACAGAGACGGTTTACGGACTTGGAGGAAATGCTCTGGACCCGCAGGCTTCCATGAAAATATATGCGGCGAAAGGCAGACCTTCTGATAATCCGCTTATTATCCATATCGCGGATTTGGAAAGTCTTAAAAAGATTGTCCGGGAGATTCCGGAAAAAGCCAGGATTCTTGCAGAGAAGTACTGGCCGGGGCCGCTTACCATGATTTTACAGAAAGCAGATATAGTTCCTGAGGAGACAACAGGGGGACTGGAAAGCGTTGCTGTGAGATTCCCCAGTGACAAAATCGCACAGGCGCTTATCCGGGCAGCGGGAGGATATGTGGCAGCGCCCAGCGCCAATACTTCCGGAAGACCAAGTCCGACTACAGCTTCCCATGTAAAAGAGGATCTTGGAGAAAGAATCGATATGATCCTGGACGGAGGAGCAGTTGGAATCGGACTGGAATCTACGATTGTAGATTTTACAGAAGAAATTCCGGTCGTGCTGCGCCCGGGGTATATTTCTCTTGAGATGCTTAAAGAAACTTTGGGAGAAGTAAAGATGGATAAGGGGCTGATTTCTCCGGACAGCAAGATTCGCCCAAAGGCTCCGGGAATGAAATACAGACATTATGCGCCAAAGGCAGAGCTTTCTATTGTGGAAGGAGAGCTTTCTCAGGTGGTAAAAGCCATCAATGATTTTGCAGAAGAAGCAGAAGCGCAGGGGAAAAAAGCGGGGGTCATTGCCACCGAGGAAACAAAGAATCAGTATACTTGCGGCATTGTAAAGTGCATCGGAAGCCGGGAGGAAGAGGAGACGATTGCCCATAATCTTTATGAGGTGCTGAGAGAATTTGACCAGTGCGAGGCAGATGTGATTTATTCGGAGGCTTTTTATACCCCAAGAATGGGACAGGCAATTATGAACCGCCTTTTAAAAGCGGCAGGACATAAAATTATAAACATACAGGAGGAAATGAAATGATAGCATTAGGAAGTGACCACGGTGGATTTGAATTAAAGCAGGAGATTAAAAAGTATCTGGACAGAGAGGGAATCGAATACAAAGATTACGGCTGTGACAGTACAGAGGCAGTAGATTATCCTGTTTATGGAAAACTGGTTGCAAATGCAGTGGCATCTGGAGAATGTGAAAAAGGTATTTTAATCTGCGGAACAGGAATCGGCATTTCCATTACAGCAAATAAGGTAAAAGGAATCCGCTGTGCGCTCTGCTCCGACTGTTTTTCAGCAGAAGCAACAAGACTTCATAATGATGCCAATGTTCTGGCAATGGGAGGTCGTGTAGTTGGCGCCGGACTTGCGTTAAAAATCGTAGAGACTTTCTTAAATACACCATTCTCAGGTGATGAGAGACATATCAGGAGAATTGCACAGATAGAAGAATAAAATACCGTTGGGGGGATTTTAAATGGACAAAAATCAAAAACGTCAGGACTATCTCTCCTGGGATGAATATTTTATGGGAGTTGCTATTCTTTCCGGAATGCGCTCCAAAGACCCCAGTTCCCAGGTGGGAGCCTGTATTGTAAGCGAAGATAATAAAATTCTTTCTATGGGATATAACGGTTTTCCAAAAGGCTGCTCAGATGATGAATTTCCCTGGGCAAGAGAAGGAGATTCTCTGGAAACGAAGTATCTGTATGTGACGCACAGCGAGTTAAATGCCATTTTAAATTACAGGGGTGGAAGTCTGGAAGGAGCAAAGCTTTATGTTTCTCTTTTTCCATGTAATGAATGTGCAAAAGCAATTATCCAGGCCGGGATTAAGACAATCGTGTATGCCTGCGATAAATATGCGGATACGCCGTCTGTTATTGCATCAAAGAGAATGCTGGACAGAGCAGGTGTGCGGTATTATCAGTATTCGCCTACAGGACGTGAGATTTCTTTTAAAGTGTGAAAAAAGGAGCTGGCACTTTGCGATTTTAATCGCGAAAGAGCCAGCTCTTTTATAGATTCTGACGTCAGTAGTTTTGCCTTTTGTAACTCCGCCTATCATTACAATTTTCCCATTAGTTTTCTATTTCTCCTGTATAAGAGATGAGGCCTCCTGAATTTTTAGCATTTGTGTATCCCATGTGAGTAAGAAAATCAACTGCCTGACGGCTTCTGTTTCCGGAGTGGCAGTACACAAAAAGAGGGGTGTCTTTTTGTGGTATTACGGAAGAAATATTCTGAATGGACTGCAGAGGAATGTTCCTGCTTCCCGGAATATGACCTTCTCTGTATTCCTGAAGTGTACGCACATCTAAGAGAATGGCGCCTGCTGTTTCTTTATAAGTCTTTATTTCCTGATTAATATCTGGTATTTTGAAAAAATCGAAAAATTCCATGTTAAACTCTCCTTTTCAGTAAAATTGAAGTGATAATTACGATCTTGCCATGCCGTCTACGCTCAATACCACGCCTGTAATATAGGAAGCTTCGTCAGAAGCAAGAAAAACAAAAGCATTTGCAATGTCCTCCGGCTCCCCAAGACGGCGAAGAGGAATTTGGCTGATGAGTGGTTCAATGACCTTTTTTGGAACCGCTTTCATCATATCTGTTCTTGTGATTCCGGGAGCGACTGCGTTCACACGGATTCCCTTTGGACCCAATTCACGGGCAAGAGATACAGTAAGACCGTTGACTGCAAATTTTGAGGCAGGGTAGGCAAAGCCACTTGGCTGTCCGGAAATGCTGACCATAGAAGAGGTGGAAAGAATAACTCCGTTTCCCCTTGCAATCATACATTCGCTTGCTGCTTTTGTGGCATTGAAGACGCCTTTTACATTTAAGTCCATTACCTTATCAAAGGTTTCTTCTGTGTACTCTGTGAATGGTGTGCTTTCAGAAACTCCGGCATTGTTCACAAGAATGTCCACACAGCCGTATTTTTCAGTAGCAGAGCGGAAAGCCTCCCGCACAGAGCTAAGGCTGGAAAGGTCGGGGCTGATGCCGGCAACAACGCTGTCCGGATATTTTTCTTTTAAAAGAGCAACTGCTTTGTCGGCAGAATCCTGTGTACTGGCTGTAAGAATTACAGTAGCTCCTTCCTGTAAAAATTTATCTGCTGTGGCGAAACCGATACCGCGGC
>JAUNAX010000036.1 GCA_030527365.1 Eubacteriales bacterium
TAAGCCTAGTCTTCATGAAAAAAAAATGGTATACTGAAGTGCGAAGCACGGCGGCAGTTTACTGCTGCAGGGTTTTACAGATCAGGAGGACGACTATGGTAAAAATAAAAAAACAAAAACTGCGGAAGTGGCTGTGCAGCATTCTCTGTGCGGGGCTTTTTATTTCACAGCCATGTTTTATATATGCAGAGGAGGAGAATAGTCAGGCAGAGGCAACGCCCACACCGATTCCTCATACAGAATATTATAAAGAAAAAGCAGATACCGATTCTCTTACGGGCTGGCCGGAGGCGCCGAAAATAGAAGGACAGTCGGCGATTCTTCTGGATATGCAGACAGGTTCTGTTCTCTACAGCAAAAATGCAGATAAAAAACTGTATCCGGCAAGTATTACAAAGATTATGACAACTCTTCTGGCGTGTGAAAATCTGAAGCTTGAAGATAAACTTGTAATGTCGGAAGCGGCTGCATACGGAATTGAAACAGGCAGCTCCAGTATTTATGCAGATACAGGGGAAGAATTTACAGTCGAGCAGGCTCTTATGGCAGTTATGCTGGAATCTGCAAATGAGGTTTCTCTGGCTGTGGCGGAAAAAACAAGCGGTTCTGTAAAGAAATTTGTAGAGCTGATGAATAAACGGGCACGAGAGCTTGGATGCACAGGGACGCATTTTAATAATCCCAATGGTCTGCCGGATAAGAACCATTTTACAACAGCGGCAGATATGGCGAAAATCGCAGATGCAGCATGGCATAATCCTCTGTTTCGAAAGTTTTCTACAAGGATTTTATATGAGATTCCACCTACAAACAAGTTTGGAGAAACCCGGTACTTTCTCAATCATCACAAGATGATGGAGGGAAGAGATTACGCATATGAGGGTGTTATGGGAGGAAAAACCGGATATACAGATGATGCGGGAAGTACTCTTGTCACTTATGCAAAGAGAGGGGAAATGCGTCTCGTTGCAGTGGTAATGAATTCTATTAACGGGGCTTATGCAGATACGGCACAGCTTCTTGATTACGGGTTTAATAATTTTCAGAAGGTAAGCATGAAGGTAAATACAAATACGGTAATGCGCCGAAATCTTCCGTGTGAAAAGTATCTTCTGAAAAATTGCGGAAATGATATGGCGTTTTATTATCCTCATCAGATTTATGTCACGGTTCCAAAAGGCTTCACGTCTGATATGATGACGCTTAAGAGGACAACTCTGGAAAGTGCTGTGGGAATGCCTGTGATTTTAAATGAATATTATTATGAAGACCACTTGGTTGGAAAAGGCGTGCAATATGAAAAAGAGCTCCTTTCAGAGCTCCTTCTCAGCCCGTCTCTTTAACTGCTTTTTCAGGCGGAGGGATTCCCGTTTTTCGCGGATTTCCTCCGCCTCTTCCATTGAGGCGGACTTTAATGTTTTGATGGCAAAATACGAACCGTTCTCAGTTTTTCGGATACGGATTTTGCCAATGATATATCCGTGTTCCTGGCAGTTGGAAACACTGTAGTAAATTTTTGAATTGTTCATAAACCAGCGGATTTTCCGTTTTGCAGGCTTATGGCAGACAGGGCATTTTGTACTGGAAACTTCTCTGTCTTTTATGGTTCTCTCCCGGGAGGAAAATTCCCGTGAAACGAATTTGTCATATGTTGGATAGGAAATGTGGATTTCTTCCTTTCGGCTTTTGGGGTTCTGGTAAACGTCAAGAGAGTAGAAAGGAAGAATTTTTTCGTTTTCCATAAAAGTGAATACTTTTGCCGTATAAAAGGCATCAGCAAAGGCGCGGTGAAAATCCTTGCCTTTTTTTATGCCGAGAAAGTCTATCGCATATTCAAGAGCGCGGCGGGAAGCGCCATCTTCGAAACAGGAAGAGAAAAGCTTCTGTATATCATAGTAGGGGACAGGACCGGGAAGCAGATGCAAAAGCTCATAATATTTCATGTTTCGCTGAAGCTCCATTACATCCTGGTTTCCCCAGGTACAGAAATACCAGTCGTCACCGCACCACTCAATAAATTCCCGGACAGCCTGAGGAAAGGGAATGCCTTTTTCCAGATCTTTGTAATTGACGTGGATAACTTCCCGGATGCTGTTGTGGATCCAGTTGTATACCTGAGGCTTGATCAGTCTGTGGAAGGTGTCAACCGTTTCTTTTCTTTCATTCAGTTTTACGGCGCCTATCTCAATGATTTCAAATGGAAGGCGGCGGTTGGAATATTTTTTTCCCTCCGGGCTTTGGTTCCATTCCAGGTCAAAAACAATAAAATTCATGATTTTCTGGTTTCTCCTAACTCATAAATAGCAGAAATAAGATGCTGCTGAAACTGTTCTGTGTCAGCCTTATTAAGAACGAGAGCGTTCATTTCTTCTTCCTTATAATTCCACCAGCGGAAATCGCAGAGAGTGCTTCCCCTGGAAACTCCCTCGGAGCAGTCTGTGCTTATTTTTGCTTTTTCTCCGCTGAAAAATTCCGGGTGTACAAGGTACATAAAGGGAACGGCATCGTGTACATTTACAGTTCCCTTATATTTATTGTAAGGCTGGCTGATATAGAATCCTGCCATATCTCCGCAGACTTTTGCGACCTCATTGTTGGACTGGCACAGCTTTGCAATCTGATTTTTTGTAAGGAAGCACTGTGTTGTCACATCAAGACCGCACATAACAAGGGGGACGCCTGCTTTACATACAATTTGTGCTGCTTCCGGGTCTGCGTAAATATTAAATTCTGCTGCAGGCGTTACGTTTCCGCCTTTTGCAGCGCCTCCCATAAAAACGATTTCACGGATTCTGGATTTGATTTCCGGAAAAGTTTTCAGAAGGAGAGCGATATTTGTAAGTGGTCCGGTGGGAACAAGAACAGCTTGCTCACCCTCCGGAAGCTCAGATAAAATTTTATGAAGGAAAAGAACTGCATTTTCTTTTTCCACCTGTTTTTCTGCTTTTGGAAGAACGCAGTTTCCAAGACCTGTATTTCCGTGGACTTCTCCTGCAAACTGAGGCTCGCGTACAAGAGGTTCGTGAGCGCCCTCTGCTACAGGAACATTAAGTCCGTAAAATTCTGACAGATCCAGGGCATTTCGCGTCACTTTTTCAATAGACTGGTTTCCGCTTACAGAGGTAATTGCAAGAAGCTCCAGAACGTCCTGGTTGGCAGCTACATATGCCATTGCAAGGGCGTCGTCAATACCCGGATCGCAGTCCATAATTACTTTTATTTTTTCAGTCATAGGAGTACCTCCTTTATTTATGTAAGAGTTTGTTTCTAGTATTTTGCTTTCTTCAGTATAACAGACGGGTAAAATCCTGTAAAGGAGGGGAAAAAGGCTTGACATATGGAATTTGTACAGACTATAATGGAAATGACAAGGAAAAAACTGTGATGGAGACAGTAAGCTGTGCAGAAAGGCAGCAGAGAGCCGGGGACGGTGGAAGCCCGGTGCAAGTAGGTACAGCAGAAAATCACTCCGGAGTTTCATTTCCGAAGGTAAGCCCGGTAGGAAATGACGGCTTTCCCACGTTACAGGGAACATGTATCGGCGCAGTGCCCGTACAGTGTAACAGGTGGTATAACGAAAGAACAGCTCTTCGTCCTTTTACATAGGATTGAGAGCTTTTTTGTTTTAGCGGGAAAAAGCCTGCACTGCGATACAAATATGAAAAATCAGGAGGAAGAACAGTGTACCAGAAAGTAGACACGAATCTGAATTTCGTAGAACGAGAAAAAAAAGTAGAACAGTTCTGGAAAGAAAACCATATCTTCGAAAAGAGTATGGAAAACCGCAAGGAAGGCGAGACTTATACATTTTATGACGGACCGCCTACAGCAAATGGAAAACCGCATATCGGCCATGTGCTTACACGTGTTATTAAGGATATGATTCCAAGATACCGCACAATGAAAGGAAATATGGTTCCGCGTAAAGCCGGCTGGGATACGCACGGTCTGCCGGTTGAGCTTGAAGTTGAGAAAAAACTTGGTCTTGACGGAAAAGAGCAGATTGAAGAATACGGTATGGAGCCGTTTATCAAACAGTGTAAGGAAAGCGTATGGAAGTATAAAGGAATGTGGGAGGATTTCTCCTCTACAGTTGGTTTCTGGGCAGATATGGATCACCCTTATGTAACATATGAGGACAATTACATTGAATCAGAATGGTGGGCATTAAAAGAAATCTGGGATAAAAAGCTTCTTTATAAGGGATTTAAGATTGTTCCTTACTGTCCTCGCTGCGGAACTCCGCTTTCTGCACAGGAGGTTTCCCAGGGCTATAAGACAGTAAAAGAGCGCTCTGCTATCGTGCGCTTTAAGGTTGTGGGAGAGGACGCATATTTCCTGGCATGGACAACAACACCGTGGACACTTCCGTCCAACGTGGCTCTCTGCGTAAATCCCGACGAGTCATACTGCAAGGTAAAGGCAGCAGATGGATATACGTATTATATGGCGGAAGCACTTCTCGACACAGTTCTCGGAAAACTGGGAACAGAGGAGACACCTGCATATGAGATTCTTGAAAAATATGTGGGAAAAGATCTGGAATATAAAGAATACGAGCCGCTTTTTGCCTGCACAGGAGAAGCAGCTGCAAAACAGAAGAAAAAAGGCCATTTTGTAACATGCGACCATTATGTAACAATGGGAGACGGTACTGGTATCGTTCACATTGCGCCTGCTTTCGGTGAAGATGATAACCGTGTAGGACGCGATTATAATCTGCCGTTTGTACAGTTTGTTGACGGACAGGGAAATATGTCAAAAGAGACACCGTATGCCGGAACTTTTGTAAAGGCGGCAGACCCGATGGTTCTCACAGACCTTGACAAAGAAGGAAAGCTTTTTGATGCGCCGAAATTCGAGCATGATTATCCACACTGCTGGAGATGTGACACACCGCTTATTTATTATGCAAGAGAGTCCTGGTTCATCAAAATGACAGCGGTGAAAGAGGATCTGATCCGCAACAACAATACAATTAACTGGATTCCGGAAAGCATTGGTAAGGGACGTTTCGGCGACTGGCTTGAAAATGTTCAGGACTGGGGTATTTCCAGAAACCGTTACTGGGGTACACCTCTTAATATCTGGGAATGTGAGTGCGGACATATGCACTCCATTGGAAGCCGCCAGGAGCTTGTGGAAATGAGCGGAGAAGAGAGGGCAAAAACTGTAGAGCTTCACCGTCCGTATATTGATGAGATTACCCTGAAATGTCCGGAGTGCGGCGGCACAATGCACCGTGTACCGGAAGTTCTTGACTGCTGGTTTGACTCCGGTGCAATGCCTTTTGCACAGCATCATTATCCATTTGAAAATAAAGATCTGTTTGAGCAGCAGTTCCCGGCAGATTTTATTTCCGAGGCAGTTGACCAGACAAGAGGATGGTTCTATTCTCTTCTTGCAGAGTCCACACTTCTCTTTAATAAGGCTCCGTATAAGAATGTTATCGTTCTTGGTCATGTACAGGACGAGAATGGACAGAAGATGAGTAAGTCAAAGGGAAATGCAGTAGATCCGTTTGATGCGCTTGAAAAATACGGCGCTGATGCGATCCGCTGGTATTTCTATGTAAACAGTGCTCCGTGGCTTCCCAACCGTTTCCACGGAAAAGCAGTTGTGGAAGGACAGCGTAAATTTATGAGCACTCTGTGGAATACTTACGCATTCTTCGTATTATATGCAAATATTGATGAATTTGACGCTACAAAATACACACTGGAATACGATAAGCTTCCAGTTATGGACAAGTGGCTGTTAAGCAAATTAAATACAGTAGTAAAAACAGTAGACGAAAACCTTGCAAATTACAAGATTCCGGAGACTGCAAGAGCGCTTCAGGATTTTGTAGACGATATGAGCAACTGGTATGTAAGAAGAAGCCGTGAGCGTTTCTGGGCAAAAGGTATGGAGCAGGATAAGATCAATGCTTATATGACTCTTTATACAGCTCTTGTGACGATTGCAAAAGCGGCAGCGCCTATGATTCCATTTATGACAGAAGACATTTACCAGAACCTTGTAAGAAGTGTTGACGCTTCTGCTCCGGAGAGTATCCATCTCTGCGACTTCCCGGAAGTAAAAGAGGAGTGGATCGACAAAGAGCTGGAAGAAAACATGGAAGAGCTTCTTGACATTGTTGTTCTTGGACGTGCCTGCAGAAATACAGCAAACATTAAGAATCGTCAGCCAATCGGAACAATGTTTGTAAAAGCGGAAAAAGCAATGGACAGTTTCTATACTGATATTATTGCAGACGAGCTGAATGTAAAAGAAGTGAAATTTGCAGATGATGTAGAATCCTTTATTTCCTACAGCTTTAAACCGCAGCTTCGTACAGTAGGACCGAAATACGGCAAGCTTCTGAATGGAATCCGTCAGGCATTAAATGACATTGACGGAACAAAGGCAATGAATGAGCTTCGCACAAACGGCGTTCTTGTTCTTGACATTGATGGAAATAAAGTGGAGCTTACAGAGGAGGATCTTCTTATTGAAACTGCACAGACAGAAGGATATGTGACAGAGACAGACGGAACAACCTCTGTTGTACTTGATACAAATCTTACACCTGAACTGATCGAGGAAGGTTTTGTCCGTGAAATCATCAGCAAGGTACAGACAATGCGTAAAGAAGCAGGATTCGAAGTTATGGATAAAATCTGTATTTACGCAAAAGATAATGAGAAGATTGAGGGTATCATGAAAGCTCATGAGGAAGAAATCAAAGGCGAGGTTCTCGCTGAAAATATGCTCTTTGGAGAAACGAATGGCTACGTGAAGGACTGGAATATCAACAAAGAACAGGTGACTCTTGCAGTAACCAGATTATAAAAGATCTCATAAAAGGGAGGAGACAAATAAATGATTGATAAACAGTTTAAAAAAGAGGCTTTTAAGCAGAGCGTAAAAGACAATGTAAAGTTTCTTTATCGAAAAACTCTGGAGGAAGCCACAAAGGAGCAGGTTTTTCAGGCAGTAAGCTATACTGTAAAAGATGTGATCATTGACAACTGGCTTGAAACTCAGAATGCTTACGAAGAACAGGACCCGAAAGTTCTCTACTATATGTCAATGGAGTTCCTTATGGGACGTGCCCTTGGAAACAACCTGATTAACCTTGGGGCTTACGGGGAAGTGAAGGAAGCCCTGGAAGAGCTTGGTTTTGACTTAAACTGCATTGAAGACCAGGAGCCGGATCCGGCTCTTGGAAACGGCGGTCTTGGACGTCTCGCAGCATGTTTCCTTGATTCTCTTGCTACTTTAAATTACTGTGCATATGGCTGCGGAATCCGTTACCGTTATGGTATGTTCAAGCAGGAAATTAAAGACGGTTTCCAGCTTGAAGTGCCGGATAACTGGCTGAAAAACGGGTATCCGTTTGAACTGCGCCGACCGGAGTATGCAAAGGAAGTACATTTCGGCGGTTATGTAAGAGTAGAATACGATCATGCAACAGGACAGAATAAGTTTATCCATGAAGGATACCAGGCTGTAAAGGCAATTCCTTACGATATGCCGATCGTAGGTTACAACAATAAGGTTGTAAATACGCTTCGAATCTGGGACGCAGAACCGATTGTAGATTTTGAGTTGGATTCTTTTGATAAAGGTGATTACAAGAAAGCGGTTGAGCAGGAAAATCTTGCCCGCAATATCGTAGAGGTTCTTTACCCGAACGATAACCATTATGCAGGAAAAGAGCTTCGTCTGAAACAGCAGTATTTCTTTGTTTCTGCAAGTATTCAGGCTGCCATTGAGAAATACAAGAAAAATCACAGCGACATTAAGAAGCTGTATGAAAAAGTCTGCTTCCAGATGAACGATACGCACCCGACTGTAGCGGTTGCAGAGCTTATGCGTATTCTTGTAGATGAAGAAGGTCTTGGCTGGGACGAAGCATGGGCAGTTACAACAAAATGCTGTGCATATACAAACCATACCATTATGTCCGAGGCGCTGGAAAAATGGCCTATCGAGCTGTTCTCCAGACTGCTTCCGAGAGTATACCAGATCATCGAAGAGATCAACCGCCGTTTCATTCTGGATATTCAGGCAAAATATCCGGGAAATTATGAGAAGATCAAAAAAATGGCAATCATTTATGACGGACAGGTTAAGATGGCACACCTTGCAATCGTTGCAGGCTTCTCTGTAAACGGCGTTGCCCGCCTTCATACAGAGATTCTGAAAAATCAGGAGCTTCATGATTTCTACGAGATGATGCCGCAGAAATTTAATAATAAGACAAATGGTATCACACAGAGAAGATTCCTTCTTCATGGAAATCCGCTTCTTGCAAAATGGGTGACAGACCATATCGGACCGGACTGGATCACGGATCTGCCGCAGCTTAAAAAACTGGCTGTTTATGCAGACGATGAAAAGGCGCTTCAGGAGTTTATGAACATTAAGTATCAGAATAAGGTGCGTCTTGCAAAATATATTCTGGAGCATAACGGAGTAGAGGTTGACCCGCATTCTATCTTTGATGTGCAGGTTAAGAGACTTCACGAGTACAAACGTCAGCTTTTAAATATTCTTCATGTAATTTATCTGTATAACCAGATTAAGCAGCACCCGGAGATGGATTTCTATCCGAGAACATTTATTTTTGGCGCGAAGGCATCTGCAGGCTACCATACAGCAAAGAAAATCATCAAGCTGATCAACTCTGTTGCAGACGTGGTAAATAACGATACTTCTATCAACGGAAAGCTGAAAGTTGTATTTATTGAAAACTACCGTGTTTCCAATGCGGAGATGATTTTTGCGGCAGCAGACGTTTCCGAGCAGATTTCCACAGCAAGTAAAGAGGCTTCCGGTACAGGTAACATGAAGTTCATGTTAAACGGCGCTCCTACACTTGGAACGATGGACGGAGCCAATGTGGAAATCGTAGAAGAGGTTGGAGCAGATAACGCCTTTATCTTTGGTTTAAGCTCTGATGAAGTAATCAATTACGAAAACAACGGAGGATATGACCCGAATGTGATCTACAACACAGACGGAGACATCCGCCAGGTATTAATGCAGCTTATTAATGGAACCTTCTCTGATGATACAGAGCTGTTCCGTGACCTTTACGATTCTCTGTTAAATACAAAGAATACAGACCGTCCGGACAGATACTTTATTCTTGCAGATTTCCGTGCTTACGCAGAGGCACAGAAGCGCGTGGAAGAGGCTTACAGAGATGAAAAGAGATGGGCGAAGATGGCTCTTCTCAATACTGCACACAGTGGTAAATTCACTTCTGACAGAACAATTCAGGAGTATGTAGATGACATCTGGAAGCTGGATAAGGTAATTGTAGATAAAAAATAATATAAGCCATATGAGACAGGGAGTCCCCGGAATCATTTTTCCGGGGGCTTCATATATTTTAAGAAAAAACGGGTTTTGTATGACATATTTGTGGGGCGGAATGCTGATTATCGGAATTGTGTTCGGAGCATTAAATGGGAACCTTCAGGAAGTGACAGAGGCTGTGATTTCTTCGTCAAAGGAGGCTGTGACTTTATGTGTTTCTATGGCGGGAATTACTGCCATGTGGACCGGTATGATGAAAATTGCGGAAAATACGGGGCTTGTAGCTCTTCTTTCCAGGGGAATGAAGCCGGTTCTCCGCTTTCTTTTTCCTGACATTTCTCCGGACTCCAAAGCAGGTAAATATATTTCCCTGAATTTTTTGTCGAATGTTCTGGGGTTAAGCTGGGCAAGCACTTCTTCTGGACTCTGCGCTGTCCGGGAGCTTCAGAAACTGAATGAGGAGGAATGTAAGAAAAGGGGAGTGACAAAAAAGCGGGCGCCGCATATTGCAAGCATCGCCATGTGTACGTTTATGATTATCAATGTTTCTTCTCTTCAGCTTTTACCAATGAATATGATCGCTTACAGGGCGCAGTACGGAAGTGTAAATCCCACCGCCGTTGTGGGACCGGGAATTGTGGCGACTGCAGTGAGTACAGGGGCGGCAGTGGTGTTTTGTAAAATAATGGGGAGGAGGAAGAAACAGGAATTGTAATTCGTTTTTCCATTTGATACAATGTATTTATATTACATACTGGGAGAAAATAAAAAAAACTATAAAAGAACGAAAAGGGAGGAACCTGTATGGATTGGCGTGATTATTGTATTGATGAAATTGCAAAACACCGATGTTTTGTTTCGGCACTGCACAAAAAAAGATTTATTGAGATGTTTGATATGGTTCAGGACGAACCATTTTTTACAAAAGAGGTTTGTAAATGTCTGTTTCTTGCAGCGTGGGATCGCAAGTATACAAATGAGATTGAAAGTGTGCTGCAGGAGATGATTGACAAAAATGCAATAGATACAGAAATTCTTGTAAACAGAGCAAGAAACAAAGCTGTCTCTCCATATGAAGCGGAAATTTACAAGCTGGAGAGAAATTTTCTGGAGCATCCGGGAGAAACGCCGGACGAATCCTGTCTTATGAAGCTGTCCGCAGCATGGATTCCTCTGGGAGACTGCGCTTTACAGGTAAGTGAGATATTGGACCGGCTGTAGGCATAACAGAATAAAATGGCTCATAAGGTATCATAAAGAGGAAGAACGGAGGCAATTATGAAGGCTCTTACGTATCTTTCCAGCTTTATGATACCTTTTTTGATGTTTTATATAGTTGGTTATGGACTTTTATCAAAACGTGATATTTACAGAGACTTTCTGAAAGGGACGGAGGACGGCCTTCGTATGGTAATGCGGCTTTGTCCTACGTTAATTGGGTTGATGACGGCTGTCGGTGTTCTCCGGGCTTCCGGATTTCTGGATTTTTGTGGAGCGTTCCTTGGAAATTTTACAGAAAAAATCGGAATGCCTGCAGAGATTGTACCTCTGGCAGTTGTGCGACTCTTTTCTTCCAGCGGAGCAACGGGGCTTCTTCTTGATATTTTTAAGGAATTTGGAACAGATTCTCTTAATGGGCTTATGGGGGGAATTCTTTTAAGCTCTACAGAAAGTGTTTTTTACTGTATGAGCGTATACTTTGGGTCTGTTCAGATTGAAAAAACAAGATATACGCTGGCAGGAGCTTTGTTTGCTTCTCTTGCGGGAATCATAGTTTCTGTAATTCTTGCACATTTGCTGGTTTGACCGGAGGGTCTGATAAAATGAAAATCAGGGGCTTAAACAAGTCCCTGATTTTTTTTGAGCATTTCTTTTATGATATTTTGTGTATAAGCTCCAAGATGGCGCTGGTCTTCTTTTGAGAGAGTTTCCGGATAAATGGGTTTTCCATATTCCAGAATGACGTGACACGGTTTCATAGTGGGGAAATGGGCTTCCCACATCTGCGCTGTATTATTCATGGCAATGGGAATGATGGGGCATTTTGCTTTTGTGGCGATTTTAAAGCTTCCCTCATGGAACGGGAGCAGATCCAGTTCATTTTCTGCCTTGTTTCGTGTACCCTCTGGAAAAATGCAGATAGAAATGCCCGATTTTACTTTTTCAACGGCTTCCAGAATGGTTTTTAACCCCTGCTTTAAATCGTTTCTGTCCAGGAAAAGACAGTGCAGATTTCTCATCCAGTTAGACAGAAGAGGAAAACGTTCCATTTCTTTTTTTGCAACATAGCCTGTGCGGATAGGGCAGCGGCAGTAGGTAAGAAGAATATCAAAATAGCTTCTGTGATTTCCGATGTATAAAACAGGAGAATCTTTTGGCACATTTTCTTCTCCGATAACGGTAACTTTTACACCGGTAATCCATAAAACAAACCGGAATACAGTCTGTATAATGCGGAGAGAGCTTATATCTTTTTTCATGGGGGAAAACTTTCCGATGATCCACTCTGCGATTAAAAGGGGGATAGATAAAATAAGGTACCCGATTACACAGGTACAAACAAGAATAAAACGTATCATAAGTAAAATCCTTCCTGAAATATTTGTTGTATACATTATACCCAATAAGGAAAATACTTGCAATAAATCTTTTGCCTCCGGCATAGAATAAATATGAAATAGAGGGCAGGGGTATAAAAATGGCAAGGAAAATCTCCGTTATGTTTCTGTCAGCAATTCTGATTTTTATGCTGGGAGGCTGCCAGATGATACGGGTAGAAGAGGGGGAGGTATTGCCTGTAGAATATACAGTAGTCAGTCAGGAAGATGTTCCGGCAGAAGCCTTGTCTCTGATCCGGGAAAAGAAGGAGAAGGAATTTCAGCTTACTTATCAGAGTGGAGAGGAGCTGTACCTGATCAAAGGATATGGAAGACAGATGACGGGAGGGTACAGTATTGCAGTAGAGGAGTTTGGAATTATGGGGAAGGTCCTGCGTTTTAAAACAAAGCTGATCGGACCTTCTGAAAATGCCGGAGGAGAGCCTTCTTATCCCTGTATCGTAGTAAAAACGAAGTACAGGGAAGAGCCGGTGGAATTTCGGTAGGAAACAGAGATTATAAACAGCAGGAAGGGAGAATAGAAAGTGGAATTAAAAAAAGAAAGTATTCAGATGCTTCGTGTAAAAAGCAAAGCGACAAGTCAGGTAACATTTGACGTGGATTATAATGTGCCGGATGCAAAGCAGGATGTAGGGCGCATGATCCAGCATAAAGGGCAGGTTGTGATGGACGAAGTGCGTTTAAGCGAGGGAAAAGCATTTATCCGTGGAAATCTGAATGTGGATATTCTTTATGTGGGGGAAGAGGAAGGAAAAGTATACAGTATGGGGGCAAAATTGCCTTTTGAGGAGATTTTGAACCTGGAGGGAATATCCGGGGGCGACAAAATGCGCCTTAAGTGGGAGATTGAGGATTTAAGCCTTCATATTATACATTCCAGAAAAATGAATATAAAAGCGATCGTTACATTTTATGCAGTAGTAGACGAAATTGCGGGAGTGCGTCTGCCTGTGGGAATCGATGAGGACAGTGTGTCTGTAAAGAAAAAACATCTTCGCCTTATGAGTCTTTGCGTACATAAAAAGGATACGCTCCGGGTGAAGGACGAAATTCCTCTGGCATCGAATAAACCTAATATTGCGGAGGTTCTCTGGAGTACAGTTGAGGTAAGAGGACTTGATTTAAGACCGGAGGAAAATAAAGTAAAGGCAAAAGGGGAGCTTTTTGTATTTGTTCTTTATGAGGGAGATGATGAGGGAAAACCGCTTCAGTGGCTGGAATATTCCCTTCCATTTACAGGGGAGGCGGAGTGCAGCGGCTGCGGAGAGGAAATGATACCGGATATTGAGGCTTCTGTTGTAAGCCAGGGGTTGGAAGTAAAACCTGATGCAGATGGGGAAGAACGTATTTTAACGGCAGATGTTGTGCTGGAACTTGATATGAAGATTTATAAAGAGGAAGAACACGAAATGATTCTGGACGTATATACACCGTCAAGGGAATGTATTCCTCAGGGCAAAACAGAAAAACTGGAAAGTCTGCTTGTGCGGAATTATTCCAAATGTCGTGTAGGAGACAGGATTCAGGTAAAGGAAACGCAGGGAAAAATTCTTCAGATATGCCACAGTCAGGGGCATGTAAAAATTGACAGAAGCCAGATTGTAGAGGACGGCATTCAGGTAGACGGTATTGTTTATATGAAGGTGCTTTATATAGTGGGAAATGATGATATGCCGTTTTACTCTATGGAAGCCATGATTCCTTTTTCCCATATTGTGGAAGCAAGAGGGATTACAGAGGACTGCAGATATTGTCTGCAGGCGGAGCTGGAACAGCTGTCTACGACTATGGCAGACAGCAGCGATATAGATGTGAAGGCATCTGTCAGCCTCAATGCGCTTGTTTTCTGCTGCAGAGAAGAGCGTATTATCGAGAAGGTGGAGGAAAAACCTCTTGATATGAAAAAAATCCAGAGTATGCCGGGGATTACAGTGTATATGGTAAAACCGGGAGATACCATGTGGGATATTGCACGGCGTTTTTATACGACTGTAGAGGAAATTAAGGATTTGAATGAGCTGACTGAGGAAGAAATAGAAAGTGGTCAGCCGCTTCTTCTTGTAAAGAAAGTTTCCTGTTGAAAATCCGGGAAAAATCAGATAAAATACAGATAGTAAAGATTGTATACAAAGTACAAAAGATGGAGGGGTTTTATGCGCTTACGGGCATTGGCAAAAATTAATCTTGGTCTTGATATTCTGGGAAAAAGAGAAGACGGCTACCATGAAGTAAAGATGATCATGCAGACAATTCAGATGTATGACGTTCTGGAACTTCACAAAAAAAAGGAACCGGGCATTTCTCTTACTGTGAACGTACCTTTTATTCCGACAGATGAGAGAAATCTTGTATACAGGGCAGCAGCTATGCTTATGGAAGAATTTCATGTACAGGAAGGGATTTCCATAAGACTTGATAAATTTATTCCTGTTGCAGCGGGAATGGCAGGTGGAAGCTCCGATGCGGCAGCGGCATTCGTGGGAGTAAACAGACTGTTTCACCTGGGGTTAAGCCAGGAGGAGCTTATGGAACGTGCAGTAAAGGTAGGAGCGGACGTACCTTACTGTATTATGAGAGGGACGGCTCTTGCAGAGGGCATTGGAGAGAAGCTTACCGCTCTGCCGCCGGTTCCTCCCTGCTATGTTCTTGTAGGCAAACCGGCAATTTCTGTTTCCACAAAAATGGCATATGAAAATTTGAATCTGGAAGCAATTAAAAAGCATCCGGATATTGAGGGGATGATTTCTGATATTGAAAATGGAAATCTTATGGGAATGACAGAAAAGATGGCGAATGTGTTTGAGCCGGGAATTATCCGGGAATATCCTGTGATTCAACAGATCAAGGATTTTATGGAAGAAAAGGGAGCGCTGCGCGCAATGATGAGCGGAAGCGGTCCTACTGTGTTTGGAATTTTTGATGACAAAGAAAAAATGGAGCGCGCAGCAGAAGGCTTACGTGCAGGCGAGCTGGCAAAGACAGTTTTTGCCACAGAGATTTTTAACAGGAGAGTATAGAAAGGTAGAGAGATACGAATGACAAGTGATTTTACCGTGCATATGAATGAATATCTGCCTCTTAGAGACGTTGTATTTAATACCCTGAGACAGGCAATTTTAAAGGGAGAGCTAAAACCGGGAGAGCGCCTTATGGAAATTGCTCTTGCAGAGAAGCTCGGTGTGAGCCGAACTCCGATCAGGGAGGCGATGCGTAAGCTTGAGCTGGAAGGTCTTGTGGTAATGATCCCGCGAAGGGGCGCTCAGGTTGCAAATATTACAGAGAAAGACTTAAATGATGTTCTTGAGGTAAGGATTGCCCTTGAAAATGTTGCCATAGAAAAGGCGTGTACTCGTATGTCCGAGGAGGATATGGGAAGACTCTGGCTTGCAGCCAAGGAATTTGAGCACACAATGGCAGAGGGAAATCTTGTGCGCCTTGCAGAAGCTGACGTGGCTTTTCACGAGATTATTTACAGAGCGTCTGATAATAAGCGTCTGAATCAGGTGTTGAATAATTTAAGAGAGCAGATTTACAGATACAGGGTAGAATATCTGAAGGAAGAAGAAACCAGAAATGTTCTTGTAAAGGAGCATGAAGAGCTTACAAAAGCAATTCGCCAGAGAGATGTGAAAAAAGCCCAGGAAATTTCTTTTCGCCATATAGAAAATCAGAGACGGGCGATTATCCAGTCTATTGAGGCGGAAGAAGCGGGAAAGGAAAAGAAATAACAGCATAATATCGGGAGATTTTGGAAACACTGAGGGTATCAATGTCAGACTGTTTGTCCAGAATTCTGGACAGCGGAGAAAGGAGCCCTCTCTTGAGTGGATTTTCAAAATCGGCGACGAAAGAAAAAACGGCAATTTCGGCTGTTTTGCGGGAAAACGAAGAATATATCCGAAGCAGATGTGAAAACTGTGCAGACATACTGATACGCCCCATGCGTCTTGGCGGAGAGCGGAAGGTAGACTGCCTTATGGTTTATCTGGAAGTTACAGTATCGAATATGATGCTGGACGATTCTGCAATCGGAAAAATGATAAATCATTTCTGGGAGATTTCCCCGGAGGAGATAGAAGAGTTTTTAAAGCATAACAGCCTGGGAATTGCAGATGTAAAAAAACTTTCGGATATGGAAGAGGCTTTTTCTGCCATGCTGGCGGGAAATGCCATTTTTTTTATGGACGGATATACGAAGGCGATGAAAATAGCAAGCAAAGGTTATCCCAACATGGGCGTTTCCAAGGCGGAGGCAGAGAAGGTGCTTCGTGGTTCAAGGGAAGGGTTTTCCGATGCAGTGAAAACAAATTCCGCCCTTGTGCGAAAGCGTATCCGGGATACCAGTCTTAAAGTGGAAGAAAAGCAGTTGGGAGTGCGCTCCCACACAATGGTGCAGATGCTTTATATTGAAGATATTGTACATGAGGAGCTTCTGGAGGAGATGAAAAAGCGCCTTGATGAATTTGAGATTGACGGGATTCTTGACAGCGGAATGCTGGAACAGCTCACGGAAGATTCCTGGTATTCTCCTTTTCCCCAGTATCAGACTACGGAGCGGCCGGACAGGGCAGCCCAGGAGCTTTTAAACGGAAAAATCGTGCTGCTTTGCGATAACTCTCCTGAGGCTCTGATTCTGCCGGGGAATTTCAACAGCTTTATGGAAAGCAGCGAGGACTGGTACAACCGGTTTGAGATGGCTTCTTTTTTAAGAATTTTAAGATATTTTGCAATGGCGGCTGCAGCGCTTCTTCCGGGGCTTTATCTGGCTGTTATCCGGTTTCACACGCAGATACTTCCCACAAATCTGATTCTTTCTTTTGCTCAGGCAAGGGAGGGTGTTCCCTTTTCCAGTGTGGCGGAGCTTTTCTTTCTGGAGCTTTCTTTTGAGCTTATCCGGGAGGCAGGGGTGCGGATTCCGGGAGAGCTTGGGAATACGATAGGGCTTGTAGGGGGGCTTATCATCGGACAGGCAGCAGTGGAGGCAAATATCGTAAGTCCTGTTGTTGTGATTATTGTGGCGCTCACTGCTCTTGGCTCTCTTGTGATCCCAAATGAGGAATTTGCCTCGGCGTTTCGGCTTTTGAAATATTTCTTTCTTTTCCTTGGCGGTTATCTTGGGATTTACGGGATTGTCCTTGGAATTTATCTTACAGTGGCGCATCTTTCCGGACTTTTAAGTTACGGGATTCCCTATCTTGTGCCGTTTGTGTCAGAGGAGAGAAGACGGAACGTAGGAAATAAAATATTACGGATTCCTTTTAGAAAAAGAAAAATGAGGCCCTTGTATGCAAGGGAGGAAGAAAGTCTCCGACTGAAAAGGAAGGAGGAACAGTTATGACATTCGCTGAAAATAACAGAATTTCTCACAGACAGCTTTACAGGCAGATGGTTCTTGCGTTTACAGCGCCTTTTCTGCTCTGTCTTTTCGGAGGGGGAAAACTTCTGGGCGGAGAAAAAATCGCGGGAACAGTTCTTGCGGTAATCCTTCTTTTATTTTATGTGATTTTTCTCATTCGTGTTTCGCCGGATTTTGCAAATCCTTTAAAACCAATGGGGCGTCTCTTCGGGAAAGCGGCGGGAGTATTTTTTGTATTATATGTAATTCTTACCTCTTCGTTTCTTCTTGATATTCTGGAAGAAATTGTGCCGAAAAGTCTTGTGGCAGGCGTTCCGGGAGGGTGGATTTCCTTCTTTGCCATTGTCTGCGCCAGTCTTGGAACCCACAGAGGAATGCAGAGGAGGGGAAGGGCTGCGGAAGTAACAGGGGGAATTTTTATTCTTGGAATCGGCGCCATGATTATTCTTTCTGCTTTTCAGGGAAAGGCAGCGTATTTATCAGAAATGCCGTTTTCAAGTGGAAGCGGAGGCGTTTTCACAGGAGGATACGGAGTTCTTTGTGCATTTTCAGGACTGGGACTTTTGCCATTTGCTCTTGAAGATGTGGAAAAGCAGGGAAGCGCAGGAAAAACAGTGATGTTTGGGATTCTTACCCTTGGAGGAATGCTTCTTGCAGTGCAGATGATCCTTCCGGCAGTGTTCGGCTGGAATCGTGTGATCACAGAAAAATATCCTGTGCTTCCCCTTCTTGCAGGAGCAGATATGCCTGGAAATGTGCTTTCCAGATTTGATGTGCTGTGGCTGGGATTTCTTATTTACGGGCTTTTATTTTCTATAGGAAGTCTTCTTCACTACGGACATCAGATTATAAGGAAAACAAAGCTTGGGACAGGAAGATACTGGCTTGCCGGTGTGATATATCTTCTGTCTTTCTGGGAACCGAAGGGAGTGGGGATTCAGGAATATTACGGATTTTATCTGGCATATGTTTTTCTTCCTGCTCTTCTTATCATACAGGTGTGTTTTATTGCCAGAGGAAGAGGCAGAAGGTTGAAAAAGGCGGCAGGAAGCGTGGCGGTTCTGGTACTTTGTGTGTTTCTGGGAGGCTGCGCAGGAGTGGAGCCAGAGGAGCGTATGTATGCTCTCGCACTTGGAATAGATGCAGCGCCGGAGGGTTTTGCCGTCACATATGGAACACCGGATATGTCGAAGGCGACCGGGCAGGAGAAGCCGGATGAAAACGGGCGGGAAGTGCTTACCATAAAAGGCAGGACATTCGAAGAAATTCAGGAAAGTTACGGGCGTTCCCAGGAAAAATTTATGGATATGGGACATCTGGAAGCAATTATAATAGGAAGAGATCTGATTTCAGACGGAAAATGGGAAGACATTCTTTCGTATCTAAAAAAACAGCCTTTTGTGGGAGAAGATATTTATGTGTTTCAGGCAGAAAACGCAGAGGAAATCCTTAAATGGAACGGAGGTCAGGGAAGCTCTGTGGGAGAATATTTAAGAGGACTTCTCGAGAATGATTTCAGCGGAAAGAGAAAGAAAAAGGGTGTCACTCTTCGAACTCTCTATTATGAAAAATATGAAAGTGGAACACTTCCGAATCTTCCGGAGCTTGTGGTTTCCGGAGATGAGCTGCAGGCAGTGCCGGACGCCTGAATAAAACGGAAAATACAGGGCATACTTCCAGATATTGGAGGTGTGGAAATGAATTTTTTAAAAAATAGAAAAAAACGGTTATGTATTTCTCTGATTGCGGCTGTTTTTCTTACGGCAGGGACAGGAGCAGGGGTGCAGAAAACGGTTCCTGCTCTTGCCTGGTGGGGCAGTATGTATCCGCAGTTTTGTTTTGCGGAAAACGAAGAAGAAAATACAGACGAAAAGGAGCCGGAGGTAAAGATTTCCTTCTGGCTTGCGAAACAACTGGAATGGTGGTATC
>JAUNAX010000192.1 GCA_030527365.1 Eubacteriales bacterium
TGTATACTCATCTGGAAAATCTTTTCCAACTTTCCCTTCATATCTGCCACAATATTAACCGCTTTCTCCAAATAGCTTAACCTCCTCCAATACATTATGCTATCCATTATGCAAATCCCCGGAAAGGTCTTCCCTCCCGGAGATTATTCTTATCTGTTTAAATTTTCCCTGCAGCGCTGCTCCCGATTCTTTCACAGCCTTCTTGTAAATACGCTTCCATATCTTCTTTTGTTCGAATACCGCCCGCTGCCTTCATCTTTACCTCCGGACCGATATGTTCCCAGAACAGACGAATGTCTTCAAGTGACGCTCCTGCTGTTCCAAATCCTGTAGACGTTTTGATATAGTCTGCCTTCGCTCTTGTAACAATTTCGCAGAGACGAATCTTTTCTTCCTCTGTAAGATAGCAGGTCTCTACAATGACTTTCAGAATTTTCTCCCCTGTTATTTCTTTCAAAGTACGGATTTCTCTTTCTACCGCATCGTAATCCCCGTTTTTCACATCGGTAATATTAATTACCATGTCAATTTCCCCAGCTCCGTCTTCCAGAGCTTTTTTTGTTTCCGCAGCCTTCGCTTCTGTCACGGAATAACCGAGAGGAAAACCTACAACTGTACAAATATTTAAGTCTGGATATTCTTCTTTAATCCGCTTTATATAACAGGGCGGCACACATACGGAGGCTGTATGAAGCTTCATCGCCTCCTCGCATAGCTTTTTTATATCCTCCCAAGTGGCATATGCCTTTAACTGCGTATGGTCTACATGCGATAAAATCTCTTTTCTATCCATTATGATCCTCCATTTCTTAACAATATTTTCTACTGGTTATCTATAAAAATTATACAATGTTTGAACACTTTTCGCTATCTGTTTTTTCTTTTTAAAAATGCAAAAACAGAACCGCCACATTTGTGCAGCAGTCCTGTCCTGTCTGTTTCTTATTTATTTTCCAGATTTTCTGCTGTAAAGCTCAGGGGAAAAAGCTGTTCCAGTTTATAGACTCTGTAATCATTTCCCGAGCGTGGAAGAATGATTTCAAAATTCTGAGTATCGCAGAATTCTGCCATTACCTGACGGCAAATACCGCAGGGAGCACAATATTCAAACTCCTCTGCCGCTTCCGGTTTGCCTACAATGGCAATGGATTTAAACTCCCGTTTTCCCTCGGAAACTGCCTTGAAAAACGCAGTTCTTTCCGCACAGTTTGTTGCTCCGTATGATGCGTTTTCAATATTACACCCCTCAAAAATTTCTCCGTCCTTACAGAGGAGAGCCGCCCCCACCTGAAAATGGGAATAAGGAGCATACGCTTTCTTCTGGGCTTCAAACGCCCTGCGTATTAATTCCTGCCGTTCCATCTTACACCCCTCCTGTATCTGTTATTTTTTCACTTCATTCCAGAAACTGGTTCCCTCTGTTTTGCCCTGGATTCCAAACATATCAAGAATCGTAGCCGCCATATCAGAGAACGTATCTCTTGTTCCAAGATTTACTCCTTCTTTTACTGCTTTTCCGTACATCATCATAGGCACGCATTCTCTGCTGTGGTCTGTTCCCTTAAATCCCGGATCGCAGCCGTGATCTGCCGTAATCATAAGAACATCATCGTCTCTCATATTTTCCAGGAACTCTCCAAGCTGTTTGTCAAAAACTGTCGCTGCATTTGCATAACCGTCGATGTCGTTTCTGTGTCCGTAAAGCATATCAAAATCAACAAGATTTACGAAGCAAAGACCATTGAAATCTTCCTTCTGAATTTCCAGGGTTTTGTCCATACCGTCAACATTATTTTTAATAGATACAGTAGTCTGCACATTTTTCCCTGCAAAAATATCGAAAATCTTTCCTACACCCTTTGTATCGTATCCCTTTTCTGTCAGAACGTCCATCATGGTAACAGCCGGGGGCACAAGAGAGAAATCATGTCTGTGTGACGTACGTGTATAATTTCCGCTCTCTCCCACAAACGGTCTTGCAATAACTCTTCCCACACTGTGCTCTCCTGTAAGGATTTCTCTTGCAATACGGCAGTATTCATACAAATCTTCAAGGGGAACCACGTCCTCATGGGCTGCAATCTGAAATACGCTGTCTGCTGAAGTATATACGATCAGTTTTCCTGTTTTTACGTGTTCATCACCGTAATCCTTAATGACCTCTGTTCCGGAATACGGTTTGTTACAGATCACCTCACGACCTGTTCGACGTGTAAATTCATCAAGCACCTCTTTCGGGAAACCTTCCGGATAAACAGGAAGAGGACGGCGTGAAATAATTCCTGCAATCTCCCAGTGACCAATCGTGGTATCTTTTCCCTTTGATGCTTCTGTGAATCTTCCGAAAGCTCCGGAAGGGTTTTCTTCTTTTGGCTGCGCCTCCACTCCGTCAATATTGAAAAGACCGAGTTTGCACATATTTGGTGTATGGTATTTCTCTGACTTCACAATCGTTGCCAGAGTGTTACTTCCTTCATCTCCAAAGTCTGCTGCGTCCGGCGCATTGCCGATTCCGTAGCTGTCAAGAACAATTAAAAATACTCTTTTTACGTCCATGATTTTTCAACCTCCTTTTTATATTGCTATTTTACACAAAACCTGTGTGATTGTAAAGAAAGACCATGTATATCGTT
>JAUNAX010000193.1 GCA_030527365.1 Eubacteriales bacterium
GGTTATTATTATCGTGTGCGTGGCTATCATGCAGCAAAAGAAGGCGGAGTGAAGGAATCCACAACGACCTTAACAAATGGAGTTTTAGTAAAATAGTCAGATAGTAATGTCAGCATCCATTATTATCTGTACATAACAAGGCAGAGACCGGGATATGGGAAGAATGTTTTACGGGATTATTCAAACCTGCAAATTACATTACCGTTCTGAAAATATCAGGTTTTCTGCAATCGGGAAAAAGTCAAAAATATACAAAGGCGGCTGTTCGGATAATCTGTCCAATTATCCGGCAGCCGCTCTTTGTATATAGGCGCGAAATACTTGAACAGAGGAATACTCTTACAAATAGACCTACATAACAGTCAGACTTTATAATAAATTTATAAAAAAATACAGAAAAAAGCTACTAAAATCCTTTCATGTCGTGTATAATAATTACATCGAGATGACAGACGAAAAAGGGGGTTTTGCGCATGAAGATTATCTTTTTGGGAGCCACACATGAAGTAACCGGAAGCTGTTATTATCTGGAAGGGGCAGGCAGAAAATTCCTGGTGGACTGCGGTATGGAGCAGGGACCAAACTACTATGAAAATGAAGAGCTGCCTGTTGCACCGGGAGATTTGGATTTTGTACTTCTTACCCATGCGCATATGGACCACTCCGGAAATCTGCCGGCATTATATGCCAAAGGATTCCAGGGGCCTGTATACGCCACAGATGCAACCTGTAATCTCTGTGATATTATGCTTCGTGACAGTGCACACATTCAGTTGTTTGAGGCTGAGTGGAGAAACAGAAAAGGACGCCGTCAGGGCAAAGAAGAATTTGTTCCTGCCTATACAATGGAAGATGCGCTTGGCGTGTTGAAAAACTTTGTAGAATGTCAGTATGACAGGGTAATTCACCCGGCAGAGGGAATTAGTGTCCGCTTTGTAGACGCAGGTCATCTTCTTGGTTCAAGCAGCATTGAAGTAAAAATCACAGAAGAAGGACAGGAGAAAACTATTGTCTTTTCCGGAGATATAGGAAATACAAACCAGCCCCTGATACGTGACCCGCAGTATCTCCACAATGCAGATTACGTTGTTATGGAATCCACATACGGAGACAGAAGCCACGGAGAAAGACCGGACTATGTCAGACTTCTTGCAGAGGTGATCCAGGAAACCTTTGACAGAGGAGGCAATCTTGTCATTCCTTCTTTTGCTGTGGGACGTACACAGGAAATGCTGTATTTTATCCGGCAGATAAAGGAAGAAAGGCTTGTATACGGACATGATGGCTTTAAGGTATATGTAGACAGTCCTCTTGCAAATGAAGCAACCAGCATTTTTGCAGAGCATACTTATGACTGCTACGATGAGGAGGCAATGGAGCTGATCCATAAGGGAATCAATCCTCTTTCTTTCCCGGGACTGAAAACTTCTATCACAAGCGACGATTCCAAAGCCATTAACTTTGATGAGGACTGCAAGGTGATTATTTCTGCCAGTGGTATGTGTGATGCCGGACGAATCAAGCATCATCTGAAACACAATCTCTGGAATGAGAAAAATACCATTCTTTTTGTAGGGTATCAGGCGATTGGCACATTGGGACGTTCTCTTCTGGAGGGTGCGACGGACGTTAAGCTTTTCGGAGAGCCGGTTCATGTTGCTGCAAAAATTCTTCAGATGCCGGGAATCAGCGGTCATGCAGATGTTAATGGACTTCTTGACTGGGCAAAAGCATTTGAGGGAAAACCGAAAAAAGTTTTTGTTACACATGGAGAGGACAGTGTTACGGAGATTTTTGCGAAACGTTTGAGAGATGAGCTTGGCTACGATACAATGGCTCCGTTCAGCGGAACCGCCTATGACCTTCTGGGTAACGAATGTCTGTATGAAGCGAAGGGAGTGAAGATCGAGCGCGCTTCCACATCGCCGAAGGCAACGAAAGCAGCGCAGGTTTATCAGAAGCTTCTTTCCCTTGGACACAGGCTTATCAGTGTGATCCGGAAAAACGAGGGAAGTCCCAATAAGGATCTGGAGAAGTTTTCCAGAGACGTACAGTCCCTTTGTGATAAGTGGGACAGAAATGATATATAAAAACAGGATAAAACAAAACCAGCCCCGGAATCATTCCGGGGCTGAAGTATTGATGGAGCAAGATGCTCAGATTCCTGCTTCGTGCAGAGCTTTTACAAGCTGATCCGGACAGGAAGTAGGTTTGTGACCGCACTGAATGCCTTCCAGACGACGGACAACCTCATCTGCGTCCATTCCTTCAACGAGAGCGGAAATACCCTGTGTGTTTCCGGAGCATCCTCCGATAAATTTTACATTGTGCACTTTTTTATTGTCATCTACTTCAAATTCGATAGCCTGCGCGCACACGCCTTTTGTTTTGTACATCATAGATTTATCCTCCAGTTACCTTGCCCGTAAGGGCTTTTTATATTGATTTAATCATGAGATGAAACTATTATAACAGACAACAAAAAAAGTTTCCATATAAATTAAACTTTTGGTATAATAAAGTTGTTAAAACACAATTTACGGACATACCGTGCACATAGAGAGGAGAATTTTATATTATGGAACGAATTGGAATTATCGGAGCAAT
>JAUNAX010000037.1 GCA_030527365.1 Eubacteriales bacterium
TGAACTTGACTTTTTTCCTGACGAAATGTAAGATTGTTACATTAAGTTTTAAAAATTTTTAAAACAGGAGGAAATATTATGGCAAGTAAAAGGCTCCAGAAAAAAAAGGCTGCAACAGCTTCAAAACTGGAAACGAAAAAAACAGACTATATAAAAATCTCCACCCAGAAGGCAGAGCCTGCAAAAATCACGACAGAAAACCAGAAAGAGCCACGACTCACGGCCGCTCCGGAAGAAGATTTTATTTATCAGCAGCGCTTCTCCCGCTATTATGATGAACTAAAATGGCTTTATTGCGAACTTTATGAAAGTTCCGAAAGTGTCCTCTCCCATCTGAAAGACCTGACTTTAAAGATGAAGCATTTTTATGACAAAAGAAAACAGTCGCTTCGAAAATCTGATATTGAGCGCGCTTTTAATCCTGACTGGTTTCAGGCAGGCAATCTGTCAGGAATGGAAATATATGGAAATTCCCTTCCTGAGACAGCAAAATCACAGGACGAATTACTCAACTACATGGAAGAATGTCACACAAACTGTCTGTTCCTGAGAGGCTCAGAAAAAGATTATTCGAACTTTGCCGTTCGCTCTCACAACCGGGGCATCTGCATCTGCCCTGATTTTTCTTTTGATTTTTCCGAACAATTTTCACAGAGTTCAGGTTTTCACGATCCTGTAACTTTTAACAACATGATTTCCCTGCTTCTCTCTCTTGCAAATCAGGGAGCTGATATGATATGTATAAATTTGCTTCCTCCCTTTCCTTCTATCGGTCGTATGATGCGGATCATATGTGAAATCGTATGTCCTGGCGTTCTTCTCCTTGGAAAAACAGATATGGAACAGAAAGCTTCCCTTTCCTGGTTTGGAACTCCTGAAAAACCCGTCTTCCATCTGCTCTTTTCCTCTGAAAGCATGGCAAATATCTGGCATACAGTTGCAACAAGAGATATTTCTCTTCTTCGCCGCGAGATAGACAGACGCGCTTCTCTTTCCGGAAACTGCATATTCCAGAACGCACTGCGAAATCACGATGAAATCCACTGGACTCTGGATTATCCTTATTTAAAGGACTGTGCTATGGAAGAGCTTCCTCACAGACATTATTTAAACGATTTCTTTACTGGAAAGTATCCCCGCTCTTTTGCAAGAGGAGAAAAAGGTCAGGAAGGAATCTGCGGTACAACCGCTTCTCTCTGTGGAATTGAGGAAGCTGATTTTGAAGGAAACTCTTCAAAACTTGAAACAGCTGTTCGTTACGATATTATGCTTCACAGCCTCCTTCTTTCTCTTCCCGGAATACCGGTTCTTCTAAACGGTGATGAAATTGGTCAGTTAAATGATTATTCTCTTCCTCTGATAGATTTTAATAAACCTCTGGCAGAAAACAGAAAACTGGCACACACTGTGCAGGGACAGATTTTTTCCTCTCTCAATCGGTTAAAGACCATTCGCAGCTCTCACAAAGTATTTGATGCTTCTGTTCCAGCCCGCACCATTGATACCTGGGACGCTTCTGTTCTTGCCATTATCAGAGAGCACGATGGAGAAAAGTTTATTGGTATTTACAATTTCAGTGAATGCGATAAAACCGCCTGGATCAATGAAGAAGACGGCATCTACATTGACTTCATTTCCGGCCGGGAACTGGAAGCAAAAGGCGTAAACCTTCCTGCTTTTGGTTTCTTATGGCTCCTTCGCAAATAAACGAAACCCGGAAACACTCCTGATTATTTTCGTTCAGGTTTGTTCCCGGGTTTTTTCTCGACTTATTTTTATCTTATTTTACTTTCACAAGCTTTTCAAGAAACAAAGCCAGACGTCCTTTTTCTTCTCCGTCAAAAGAGCGACTGTACATCTTCCGTATCCCGTCTGTAATCGCTTCAATGAGGATTGGCGAAAACGTCATAAGTAAAAATACAAGAATGATCATTCCAAACTCCAGAGAGCCAAGAGCCAGAAGATTTTGAAGCACCACTGCCGCAAGGAAGAAACTGCACTGCATACTGTAAATGATTACCTTCCTGTAGCGATTCAAAGGCGCATATACTGTCTTTAAAGCCGCCATATAATTCCAGCCAGTCACAAGGACACAGGCTGTGTTCAACATGATGTTGGAATGATATACATCCTGGCAGACTACCATTACGGCAAACACGCAGCCAGTAATGGTGACCGCTGCCGGAAAAGCATTCATAAACACATGACGCAAAAAAGTGTGATCTATCTTCTGATAATTGTTTTCCTGGGCAAGAAGGAAGGTTGGGATTCCCACTGCGCAGGCACTAATAAGCGACATCTGAATGGGTTCAAATGGATACGCCTCTCCAAAGAAAATCGTAATCAGAGACAACAAAACGGAAAATATGGTCTTGATCAGGAACATAGAAGCTGCAGTGCGGATATTATTTACTACACGGCGTCCCTGATTTACAATATGAGGCATTGACGCAAAATTCGAATCAAGAAGAACCACATTTGCGATATTTTTCGCCGCATCGCTTCCTTCTGCCATAGCAATGCTGCAGTCTGCCTCTTTTAAAGCAAGAACATCGTTTACACCGTCTCCTGTCATGGCAACTGTATGTCCCTGTTTTTTCAGAGACAGCACCATTGCTTTTTTCTGCTGCGGCGTCACACGCCCAAATACACTGTAATTTGCAACTGCCTCATCCATCTCTTCCTGTGTGGTAATCGTTGTTGCGTCAATATACTGCTCTGCATTTTTAAGCCCTGCTCGTTTTGCAATAGAGGAAACCGTGACCGGGTCATCTCCGGAAATCACTTTAAGATCCACGCCCTGGCTGTCGAAAAAGCAAAGGGTATCCGGCGCTTCTTTACGGATCACATCTGTCAGAATCAAAAGGGCCTCCGGCACAAGTTCCAAAGGCAGTTCCGTTCCTGTACTTTCGTTTGGACTATGTGCAAGAACCAGCACTCGAAATCCCTGTTCTGCATATTCGCTGCATTTTTCCACAAGAGCTTCGTCCCCTTCCGGAAACAGAAACTGCGCAGCGCCCATAAGATACGTTCCTTTTTCTTTAAAAGAAGCTCCACTGTACTTTCTGTCAGAAGAAAACGGAATTACATTTGTTGGTGTCATATCCTTTTTTACCGGAAAATATTTTCGGAGCGCATCTGCTGTTGCGTTCTGGTCTTTCAGAACAGCCATGAGATTTCCCATGATACGCCCAATTTCTTTTTCGGCTTCTTTTTCTGTCTCTGAAAATTCCGGAAGATTTTTCTCTGAAACTTTTTCTCCTGAACTCCCTTCTTCCAAAACTCCTTCTTGCGAAGTTTCATCTTCTGCAAAAGCAGCCGCATCTTCCTCTAAAACCCTCTCTGCAAGCTCCGCTTCTCTCCAGTTGGGATCATATGCTTCTGCTTTTTCCACACACATAGTTCCCTCTGTAATCGTTCCTGTTTTATCAAGACAGAGCGTATCTACACGCGCCAGAGTTTCAATACAGTAAAGCTCCTGCACCAGAGTTTTCTTTCTTGCGAGAGTCAAAGCTCCTAACGTAAGAGCAACACTTGTAAGAAGCACGAGTCCCTCCGGAATCATTCCCAGAACAGCCGCAACTGTACTGACAACAGAATCCTTTACACTGTCTCCTACAATGTAAAACTGTTTATAAAAAAGAAGAAGTCCAAGGGGAACAATAATAATACTGATCACCTTTAAAATCGCATTCAGCGAGTTGCGAAGCTCTGAGTTATGTTTTTTAAACTCTTTTGCCTCACTTGTAATCTGAGATGCGTAATTATCTTTTCCCACATGGATAATCTGACAGCATGCCTCTCCCGCCGTTACAAAGCTTCCTGAAAAAAGCTCGTCGCCTTCCCCTTTTCCAAGATTATCTGCTTCGCCTGTAAGGAGAGATTCGTTGACCTCAAGATTTCCTTCCAGAATCCGGCAGTCTGCCGGAACCTGCTCTCCTGTTTTTAAATAAATCAGATCGTCCAAAACAAGTTTCTCTGTAGAAATGCTCCATTTCTTTCCGTCTCTTAAAACCACAGCCTTTGATTCCGTCAGGATTGCCAGCTTGTCTATTGTCTTTTTCGCCCGTATCTCCTGTATGATTCCTATTACGGTGTTAATGATGATAATTCCTACAAACATGGAGTTCTTATACGACCCCACAAAAAGTACCAGACCAAGGAGCACCGCATTTAAAAAGTTAAAAAACGTCAGCGTATTTTCTCTCACAATCTGCTTGTACGTCCTTGTATTTGGATTTTCGTTAAAATTTACTTTTCCCTCTGCAATTCTTTCCTGTACCTGTTCATTGGTAAGCCCTGTCATTTTTTCCTCCTGCAACGCATTCAGGGCAGATGCAAATACATCCGCCCAATTTATGCAAGCCTTTCAGCTTTATCCCCGTACCGGTCCGTCAATAATTCCTCCACCCAGAACATAATCATCACGGTAAAACACGACTGCCTGTCCCGGAGTAACCGCTCTCTGCGGTTCTTCAAATTCCAGAAGCAGAGAGTCCTCTTCCACAGACTTTATTACTGCCGGTGCGCCCTTATGGTTATAGCGGATTTTGGCAAACACTTCCATACCGCTTTCAAAAGCAGGAACTGCCATAGCATTTAGCTGGCTGCAGCGAAGAGCTTTCGCAAATACATCCTCATTCTCTCCTATGACAACCTCATTCGTTTCCGGACGAATTTCTGTCACAAACACAGGACGACCCATAGCCAGATTCAATCCTTTTCTCTGTCCGATCGTATAGTGAATGATTCCCTGATGCTGTCCTATAATTTCGCCGTTCTGATTCACATAATTACCTTTTGGAACATGAATCCCTGTGGTTTTTTCAATATATCCCGCATAGTCCTGATCCGGAATGAAACAGATTTCCATACTGTCCGGTTTTTCGGCTACAGGAAGTCCTATCTTCCCTGCAATCTCCCGGATCTGATCCTTTGTATAAGCTCCCAGAGGCATAACTGTATGGGAAAGCTGATCCTGTGTCAGTCCATAAAGCGCATATGTCTGGTCTTTTGCCGTGGTAACGGAGCATTTAAGAGAAAATCTTCCATTTGGAAGTTCTGTAATCTGCGCGTAATGACCGGTTGCAATATACTTCGCTCCCAGCTTTTCTCCCTGCTCCATCATTGCCTTCCATTTAATATAACGATTGCAGACGACACATGGATTCGGAGTTCGCCCGGAAAAATATTCTTTTGTAAAATAATCAATGACTGTCTCTTTAAACTGTGAACAGAAATCCACCACATAGTGAGGAATCCCCAGAAAATCCGCAACCTTTTTTGCATCCCCGGCTATTTTTTCTCCGGCATTTCCATCACGGAAGTTGACCATTGTCACACCGATCACGTCATATCCCTGTTCTTTGAGAAGATATGCCGTCACAGAGGAATCCACTCCTCCTGAAAGACCTACGATTATTTTTTTCTTATCCATTAATATTCTTCCTCGTCCTCTTCGTCTTCATGAATATCAGATTTCGGTTTGGAAAGTCCCTCGATTTTCATATCATGCTTCTCTGCATAGTCCCATAAAGCTGCATGAATGGCTTCCTCTGCAAGAAGGGAACAATGTACTTTCACAGGCGGAAGTCCATCCAGTGCTTCCATAACCGCCTTGTTTGTTACCTTTAAAGCCTCCTCGATGGTCTTTCCTTTTACAAGCTCTGTTGCCATGCTGCTTGTTGCAACGGCAGCTCCGCAGCCAAATGTTTTAAACTTGCAGTCTTTGATCACTTTTGTCTCATCGTCTATATCCAGGAAAATACGCATGATGTCACCGCATTTTGCGTTTCCTACTGTACCTACACCGCTTGCATTTTCAATTTCTCCAACATTACGTGGGTTCTGGAAATGATCCATTACTTTTTCACTATACATCTTTTTTTCCTCCTGACAAGTGCTTTTATAATTATTTCTGTTTTTTAATAAAATCTTCATATAATGGGGACATATTGCGAAGATTCTGTACAATTTCTTTTAAATGGTCTACTGTAAAATCAATATCCTCTTTTGTTGTCTCTTCACTCAACGTCATTCGAAGAGATCCATGTGCAATCTCGTGGGGAAGTCCGATTGCAAGAAGTACATGGGACGGATCCAGAGAACCTGATGTACAGGCGGAACCGCTGGAAGCACAGATTCCGTAATTATCCAGCATAAGAAGAAGAGATTCTCCCTCTATAAACTGAAAGCTTACATTTACATTATTGGGAAGGCGCATTTCTCTGTGACCGTTTACACGCACATACGGAATCTCCTTCTCAATACGACTGATCATATAATCACGAAGCTCTGTCTCTTTCTCTGTTCTCTCTTTCATGGTAGAAAGCGCTCTTTCCACCGCTTTTCCGTACCCCACGATTCCCGGAACATTCTCTGTTCCTGCGCGACGCTTTCTTTCCTGTGCACCTCCGTGAACGAAGGAACGGATTTTTACGCCTTTTCGGATATAGAGAAAACCAATTCCCTTTGGTCCGTTTATTTTATGTGCGCTGGAACTTAACATATCAATTCCCAGCTCCTCTACATCAATCGGCATCTGGCAAAACGCCTGCACAGCATCTGTATGGAAAAGAATCCCATGTTCTTTTGCGAACATTCCGATTTCCTTCACAGGCTCTACCGTTCCAATCTCATTATTTGCAAACATAACAGAAATGAGAATTGTTTCCGGTGTAATCGCCTTCTCCAGATCTTCCATTCTTATTCTTCCGTTTTCATCTACATCCAGATATGTGATCTTTGCCCCTCTTTCCTTTTCCAGATACTGACAGGTATGAAGAATAGCATGGTGTTCAATTTTTGTTGTAATAATGTGATTTCCCTTTGTTTTATATGCCTCAAATGCTGCTTTTAATGCCCAGTTATCGGACTCTGAACCGCCTGCTGTAAAATAAATTTCTTCTTTTTTGGCTCCGATCGCATCTGCGATCTGCTGTCTTGATGCCGTTACTGCTTCTTTTGTTTTCCCCGCAAAATCATACACGCTGGAAGGATTTCCGTAAAGCTCCGTAAAATACGGAAGCATTGCGTCCACAACTTCCGGTGCTGTCTTTGTTGTCGCTGCATTATCAAGATATATCATTTTACCCATTTTTTGCGTCCTCCTTATATAATGGCGTCCTGTTTTTTCTTTTTATCCTGTATTCTGTGACTTTCCTCCAGAAGTTCTCCCAGAGTCATGTGGTCTACTGCATCTGTGATACTGTCGTTAATGCGTTTCCACACATATTTCGCCACACAGAAATCTGCATCCTGGCAGCTTCCGTCCTCCTCATTTCCCGGACACTTCACTGCCTCAAGACCACCCTCCAGAATACGGAGGATTTCTCCTACAGAAATCTCCTGTGCCGGTTTTCCCAGGCGGTAGCCGCCGCCTGCTCCCCGGATACTTTTTACAAGACCCGCCTTTTTCAAAAGAGCCATGAGCTGTTCCAGATAGCTTACGGAAATATTTTGTCTTGTGGCTATGCTCTGTATGGAAACAGCTTCTGTCTCACTATATAATCCCAAATCAATCAACGCACGAAGTCCGTATCTCGCTCTCGTTGAAAGCTTCATGTTCTCACCTCTTTTTAATTCCCAGTGTTTCCCTCGGATTTCATGTTTACTCTAACAGAATTCTTCTGTTCTGTCAAGGCAATTCTCTGCATATATTTGACAAAAAAGAAATTAGGAGATTTTATGTCCAAAAAGCGTTTTCTTCTGGGAACTTTTATTCTTACCTGCACCGGTTTTTTAAGCCGGATTTTAGGTTTCTTCTATAGAATATTCCTGTCACACACCATTGGTGCCCAGGGGCTTGGCATTGTTCAGCTTACTGTGCCAATGCAGACACTTGCCCTTGCAGTATCTGCCTCCGGCATCCAGACTGCTATCTCACGTCTCACCGCCTCCCGCATTGCCTTAAAAAAGGAAAAGGGTGCAAGACAATGTTTCTTTCTTGGTACAGGGATTGCTCTGCTGCTCTCTTTTTTATGCAGCGCTCTTCTTTATCTGAATGCGGATTTTTTTGCCCTGGAAATTTTAAAAGAGAGACGGACCCTTCCTCTTCTTCAAATTCTCGCCTTTACGTTTCCGTTAAGTACTTTCCATACCTGTGTAAACAGCTATTATTTTGCCCGCAAGCAGACTCTCCTGCCTTCAGCCGTTCAGCTTCTGGAGCAGCTTGTGCGTATGGGCATTACCTGTATTCTGTATCTGATTTTCCTTACAGAAGGAAAAGAAGTCACACCTGTCATTGCAGCAGGAGGCGCTCTTGCAAGCGAAATTGCCTCCTCCCTTGCTCTTCTTCTGGCTCTTTCCCTGCACTTTCACCCATATACCAGACCTCTTTTTCCATTTAAAAATATACGTCCCCTTTTCAAAGAACTTACAGAAACTTCCCTTCCCCTTACCATAAACCGTATACTCCTTACTGTCCTTGGAGGAATCGAAACAATCCTGATTCCCCAGATGCTTCTTTCCTGCGGTTTTCCAAAAGAAAACGCCCTGGAACTGTATGGTATTTTTACCGGAATGGCTCTTCCCCTGATTCTTTTTCCCTCTGCCATTACAAACTCCGCCTCCGTTCTTCTTATGCCATCTGTGGCAGAGCTTCAGGCTCTTGGGCATTCCGGACGTATTCGCTCCGTTGTAAAAAAAGTATTCCGTTACTGTCTTGTTCTGGGTTCTGTTTTCTCTCTTCTTTTTCTTCTTTTCGGAAAACATATGGGGATTTTTCTTTTTAAAAATCCGTCTGCAGGAATGTACATACAGTCTATGGCGTTTATGTGTCCTTTTTTATATTTAAATACCGCCCTCTCCAGCATTTTGAATGGCATGGGAAAACCGGGACTCTGCCTTTTTTTCAGTGTCACAGGAATCCTCATTCGACTTCTCTTTGTAATTTTTTTCATACCTGTCCTTGGAATGCGGGGATATATTTACGGTATTCTTTTAAGTGAACTGGTACGGACTTTTCTTTACTTTTTTACTTTTCAAAAAATCCTTTAACATATTTTTCTATCGACAACAGAAAAGGAATCGTTTATAATATTGCCAAAAAAGAACGGTTTTACAAAGGAGGAAAATATGGGATTTGAATTTTTAAAAAAATTACCTACACCTGAAGAAATCCGGAGCTTATATCCCATTGACGCAGAGATTCAGGCATTAAAAACACAGAGAGATGAAGAAATCCGTGATGTTTTTACCGGAAAGTCGGATAAATTTCTGGCAATCATCGGACCATGCTCCGCTGATAACGAGGACGCTGTCTGTGATTACCTTTTAAGACTTCGTAAAGTGCAGGAAAAAATCAAGGATAAAGTAATTATTATCCCACGCGTTTACACAAACAAGCCCCGCACAACAGGCGAAGGCTATAAGGGAATGGTACATCAGCCTGATCCTGAAAAGAAACCGGATATGCTGGCAGGTCTTGTTGCCATCCGAAAAATGCACATCCGCGCTATCAAAGAAAGCGGCTTTACCTGCGCAGACGAAATGCTTTACCCGGAAAACTGGCGCTATCTCTCTGATATTTTATCCTATGTGGCAGTAGGCGCCCGTTCTGTAGAAGATCAGCAGCACCGTCTCACAGTAAGCGGCATGGATATTCCGGCAGGAATGAAAAATCCAACAAGCGGGGACTTCAGCGTTATGCTTAATTCCGTAACAGCAGCACAGGGAAGCCACCACTTTATTTACAGAAGCTGGGAAGTAAAAACAAGCGGAAATGAACTTGCTCATACCATTCTCCGCGGCGCTGTAAACAAACACGGAGAAGCCATTCCAAACTACCACTATGAAGATCTTCGTCTCCTTCTTGATAAATATCAGGAAAGAGAGCTGAAAAATCCGTCTGTCATCGTGGATACAAACCACTCCAACTCCAACAAACAATATGAGCAGCAGATTCGCATTGCAAAAGAGGTACTTCACAGCCGAAATTCAGATCCTGAACTGAAAACTCTCGTAAAGGGTCTTATGATCGAAAGCTACATTGAATCCGGAAATCAAAAAATCGGAGGAAATCATATTTACGGAAAATCTATCACAGATCCCTGTCTTGGCTGGGAAGAATCTGAACGTCTTCTTTACAGTATTGCAGAAATGTGTTAAAAAAACGGGTACAGCTTACAAGGCCGTACCCTCTTTTTAATGGCGCGGATGTGCTTTCATATACACATCACGCATTCTGTTTATATTCATATTTAAATACACCTGTGTGGTGGAAATATCCGAATGTCCCAGCATTTCCTGTACGCTTTTTATATCCGCCCCGTTTTGAAGCATATGTACTGCAAAAGAATGTCGGAGAGTATGCGGCGTAATATCTCCCTTAATGCCCGCATCATCTGCATAGCCCTTTAAAACCTTCCAGAACCCCTGACGGCTCATGGCTTTCCCGGAGCAGTTCGTAAAAAGAATTTTTTCTCCTCCTTCATTCACAAAAGCAGGACGACCTTCTGCCATATATTTTTCCAACGCTTTTCTGCTTACATTTCCAATGGGAATAACCCTCTCCTTTTCACTGTCATGGCAGGTCACATACCCAAGCGAAAGATTTACATCATCTATTTCCAGATGAATCAACTCGCTTACCCGCATTCCCGTTGCATATAAAAGCTCCAGCATGGCAGTATCGCGAAGCCCTTTCGGCGTATTCTTCTTTGGCTGCGCCAGAAGGCGGTCTACTTCCTCCACAGAAAGAATTTCCGGCATTTTCTTTTTTACTTTCGGAGGACGCAATTCTTCTGAAGGGTCTTCCTTCACCTTTCCCTCACGAAATAAAAACTGAAAAAAGGCGCGCATAGACGCTACGCTTCTTGAAATTGTAGAGGATGCAAAATCTTCTCTCTCCATATAATCCATATATGCTTCCAGATCAATTCCTCTTACCTCTGAAACATTTCGGATTCCTCTTTCATCCAGAAAATTTTCCATTTTTTTTAAATCCCTCTCATAAGAAATCTCCGTATTATGAGAAGTCTTTTTTGTATTATGCAAATATGCAATAAATTCTCTTATGTCTCTTTCCATTTCTTTTACTTCCCGTCTGCTTCTGTGTTAAAAGTGTACCTGTATTATACTTTGTATTTCAAATAAAATCAAATGATTCTCTCATGTTTCTTAAAAAAAGTCAAGAAATTTTACAGTTTTTTCCACAAGCCAGGGATTTACATAAATCTCCAGCAAAATTCCTCCCATATAAAGTGTTCCCCACTTAAGAAATCCAAGACAATATCCGGAAATCCCCTGCGGAAAAATCCCTTTTCCCTTCCAACAGTTTAGTGACAGATTATAAACCTGCCTCATAAAACAAAAAAATACAGTAAGATAAATTATTTCATGAGGCAAAAGAAGAGCAAGTCCCGCCGCTCCTCCTGTAAATCCAAACTGCAGAATACTCATGGAAAGAACGGCTCCTGTTTTTATTCCTTCGCCCAGCATGGCAAGAATGGAAACCGGCACTCCGAATACGGAAAATCCACAGAGCGCACAAATGAAAAACCACCCTCCTCTCTCTGCCAAAACCTGAAAGAAATATTCTTTTCCTGCAACATCTTCCCCCGCAAAAGCTCCCAGAAGGTAAAAGGCATGGATTGTCTCCTGCTTCCACTGTACCTTCCAGACGAGGTTTGGAAGAACCGTCCCGGCAAGAAATCCCAGCAGAAATAAAAAACCTCCCGGAAATCCTCCAAATATCCTGAGATTCCATTTTTTTGTTTTCATTGTCTCACCCTGTACCATTTTACGTGAGGGGAGCCCTGTTTATGACGCAAAAAAGAACTGTTATCCATCAGTTTTTCTGTTGGATAACAGTTCTTTTTTTATCTTGCGTAATCGATTGCTCTGCTTTCGCGAATTACATTCACTTTAATCTGACCAGGGTATTCAAGCTCTGCCTCTATCTGTCTGGAAATATCTTTTGCAAGAATTACCATATCGGCATCACTTACATGCTCCGGAACTACCATTACTCGAATTTCTCTTCCCGCCTGAATTGCAAAGGATTTATCTACTCCCTTAAATTCATTTGCAATATCTTCCAACTGTTTCAGACGGTTTGTATATGTTTCAAGAGTTTCTCTTCTTGCCCCGGGTCTTGCAGCAGAAATCGCATCTGCCGCCTGAACAATACAGGCAACAAGAGATTCCGGTTCTACGTCTCCGTGATGCGCAGCTACTGCGTTGATCACAACCGCAGATTCTTTATATTTCTTACAAAGATCTACACCTATCTGAATATGAGAACCTTCCACCTCATGGTCAATGGATTTTCCTATGTCATGAAGAAGACCTGCACGTTTCGCAATGCGAACGTCCACACCAACTTCACCTGCAAGAAGACCTGCAAGCTGCGCTACCTCAATAGAGTGCTTCAAAGCATTCTGTCCATAGCTGGAACGGAATTTCATACGTCCCAGAAGTTTCAAAAGCTCCGGGTGAATTCCATGAACACCTACGTCCATCGCCGCAGTTTCTCCTTCTTCCCGAATCTGGACTTCTACTTCTCTCTGGGCTTTCTCAACCATTTCCTCAATTCTTGCCGGATGAATACGTCCGTCCACAATAAGCTTCTCAAGTGCAACCCTTGCCACCTCACGACGCACCGGGTCAAATGCGGAAAGTACAACTGCTTCCGGAGTATCGTCGATGATCAGATCTACACCTGTAAGAGTTTCCAGAGTACGGATATTACGACCTTCACGTCCAATAATTCTACCCTTCATCTCATCACTCGGAAGCTGTACAACGGATATGGTTGTCTCTGAAACATGGTCTACTGCACATTTCTGAATGGCATTTACCACATATTCCTTTGCTTTCTTTCCAGCTTCTTCCTTTGCTCTGCTTTCCAGTTCTTTGTAGAGTCGTGCAACGTCTACTTTAACATCATCTTCCACAGATTTCAGCAGTTCTTCCTTTGCCTCATCAGATGTAAGACCGGAAACTCGTTCCAGTTCCTGCACGCCTTTCTGCTCCAGTTCTTCTGCTCTCTTTTCTTTCTTCTGCAATTCTGCAAGTCTGACTGTACATTCTGCTTCGCGTTTTTCCACTGCCTCCGCTTTTTTATCTACAGATTCCTCTTTTGATAAAACACGCTTTTCATATTTCTGCAGCTCATTTCTACGTTCCTTGGTTTCCTTCTCCAGTTCATTTTTTGTACGGAGAGATTCTTCCTTTACTTCCAATAAAGCTTCTCTTTTTTTAGTTTCGGCTGTTTTCAGAGCTTCATCTATGATGCTTCTTGCTTTGTCTTCTGCTGTACCAATAACTTCCGCATCTGCCTGCGTCTTTTTTGCCACAGCAACCTTGCAAGTAACAGGAACCGCAATAAGTAACGCGACTACCACAGCGACAATTGCAACAATAATAGTTGTGCCTGTCACAGGAGCACCTCCTTATTTAGTTTTCATTGTACAAATACAACAATACAAGTTTATCTGTTTTTCGTACTTATGTCAAGTTTTTCTGTGAATTGTTCTATCTATTTTCCTAAAAAATACATCGGATGTTCATTTCATCCAAAACATGCGCTATATCTGTACTTTTAAATCCCCGTCTTGCAAGTCTGCCATAAAGACGATTCATCTCTTTTTCATCAAGACTTGTTCCTTCTTCACAGTATTTTCCCACTATTTTTCTTAAAATTTCCTGCTCATCTGGCTCTTCAATCTCTTTCGCCTTCTCCCAGGCACACTCTGCCACACTTCGCTCCACTCCTTTTCTGTATAATTCCTCCATGATCTTCTGCCTGCTCTTAGTATGGATCCTGCAGGAAATATAATGAAACGCATATCTCTCGTCATCAATATATCCATATGAGCGCACATATGACATAGCGTCTTCTGCTGCTTCTGCTGAAAAACCTGCCTGGCGCAAACGCTCAGACAGGCTCCTTTCCGTACGGTCCATGTGTTCCAGAAGACTCATTGCTTTTCCTCTGGCTTTTTTCATCTCTTCCGTAACTGTCATTTTTCTTCGTTTCCTTCTTTATCCGCTGTTTTTGAAGCATTTTTCTTTTCTTCTGCCGCAGTCTCTTCCTCTGGAAGAAGGTGATAATGGATTCTTACTTTCTTTTCAATTTCTTCTGTAATCTCCGGGTGCTCTTTCAGAAAAATCTTGACATTTTCACGCCCCTGTCCAATTTTATTGCCCTCATAAGCGTACCACGCACCGCTCTTATTCACAATTGAACATTCCACGGCAAGATCGAGAATATCTCCCTCTCTGGAAATACCGGTACCAAACATAATATCAAACTCTGCCTGCTTAAATGGCGGTGCTACTTTATTTTTTACAACCTTGACTCTTGTATGGTTTCCCACCATATCTCCACCCTGCTTCAGCGTTTCCACTCTTCGCACATCAAGGCGGACAGAAGAATAAAATTTAAGCGCCCTTCCTCCTGTTGTTGTCTCAGGATTTCCAAACATCACACCCACCTTCTCACGAAGCTGATTGATAAAAATAACGACACAGTTAGATTTGCTGATAATGGAAGTCAGTTTACGAAGTGCCTGTGACATCAAACGTGCCTGAAGTCCCACATGGCTCTCTCCCATATCTCCGTCAATCTCCGCCTTCGGAACAAGAGCTGCAACAGAGTCCACGATCACAATATCAACAGCTCCGGAACGCACCATCGTTTCTGTAATTTCCAAAGCCTGCTCTCCGCTGTCCGGCTGAGAAATATAAAGATTATCAATATCTACTCCTATATTCCTTGCATATACAGGATCAAGAGCATGCTCTGCATCAATGAATCCTGCAATTCCCCCTCGTTTCTGAACTTCTGCTACCATATGTAAAGCAACTGTGGTCTTACCACTTGATTCCGGTCCATAAATCTCAACAATACGCCCTTTTGGAACACCCCCAACACCAAGGGCAATATCAAGGCTTAAAGAACCTGTCGGAATTGCCTCCACCTGCATATTAGCTTCCTGCTCTCCAAGCTTCATAATAGAACCTTTTCCATACTGTTTTTCTATCTGTCCCAAAGCCGCTTCCAGGGCTTTCTGTTTTTCCTCATTCAACATATACATTCTCCTTATTTCAAACTTATGTTTTATGAACTTATGTTCGTTTCTGTTTACATAGTATTATAAAAGCACCTGATTGTCAAGATATTTCGCGGATTATTCTCTGAAAATTTTATGTCCCAAATCTAAACTTCTCAGATATATATTCGCTTCTTCTCTTGTATGAAAAACCACAATATTTCTGTCTTTTTTATACTCTTCCAAAATGCTGTATATTTCCGGAAGCTGGTCCTTTGAAAAATCAACAATATACTGGCGAAATTCTTCATCAAATTCTGTTTCCAGCCACGGTAAATCTTCTCTCTTTTTTCCGATACGTTCCTCCGCGCCTTTCAGGCAGACCTCCATAGGATACGCAAGAAAAAATACTGTGTCGCATCTTTCCAGACGCTTTTTTAGAGTCCTCTGATAATTCCCGTCAATGATCCATCTGTCTTCTTTTATAATATCCATCAGTTTTTCGTCAAATTCTTCTCTGGAAATATTCGTACGATCCGGTTTGTGCCAAATGGTGTCCAGATAATAAAGCGGCAGCCCTGTTACATCTCTTAATTTACGTGAAAATGTACTTTTCCCTGCTCCGGGACTTCCAATAACCATAATTCTTTCCATTCTTTTCCCCCTCTGTTTATCCCACAAAGAAAGCCGCTGCAGATACAGCGACTTTCCATTTTTCCTATTTTGTTTAGCCCTGGCTTAATACAGAACGCACATGTGCAACTTCTTCCTGTGTTGCTTTTGCTGCCGGAACATAATAGCCTTTTGTTCTGGCAATTCTGTAAATTTCTTCCTGGGACATTTCACACTGGCTCCTCATCTGTTTCAAGGTCTGTTTTAACTGAGGATTCTCTGTCTGAGGAATCATTTCCCCATAACGTACAAGTTCTCCGTTAATTCCGGCAAGTGTATCTGCTACCATTGTTTTTTCGTTCATGACACTTCCTCCTTTACTGTAAAAACTGCATAAGCTGCTGTTTGCTCTGCATTGCAGACTGTGCAGACTTCTGAAAAAACTGTTTTACCTCGCTGTCTGTTGCCTGTTGTGCATAAGCATCCATTTTACAGTGCGTTGTGTCAAAACCGCCGATCAAGTGGCGCAGATTCTGTAAATCAAGCTCTGAAATCTCTGTCATGATACTACCTCCTGTTATTTGATTACAAAAGATAGTATCTCAAAATACAGAAATTTTATTCTCCTATCAACCAGTTATACATTTCCTCATACTGACGCGCAGAATTGTTCCAAGAAAAATCTTTTGCCATAGCGCGATCTACCATTTTATTCCATTCGCGTTTTTTGTCATAGAAAATACGCTCTGCATTGCGGATTGTATAAAGCATCTCGTGGGCATTATAATTACGGAAGGAAAAACCGGTTCCTGTTCCCTCAAACTCATTGTACGGCTCTACTGTATCTTTTAATCCGCCTGTTTCTCTTACGATAGGAAGCGTTCCATATCGAAGACTCATAAGCTGGCTTAATCCGCACGGTTCAAAAAGAGACGGCATAAGAAATGCATCTGACGCAGCATAAATCCTGTGAGACATCGCCTCATCATAGTAAATCTGTGCAGAAACTTTTCCATGATATTTCCAGTCAAAATGGCGGAACATATTTTCATACCTCTCCTCACCTGTTCCCAGAGCCACTATTTGAACCGCGTCCTGACACAGCTCGTCCATAATATAGGCAATTAAATCAAAGCCTTTCTGGTCTGTCAGACGGGAAACAATCCCAATCATCATTGCTTTCGGGTCTTCCTCAAGTCCCAGGTCTTTCTGAAGACGTATTTTATTTTTTATTTTTTCCTTGCGGAATGTAGTTGCATTATAATTATTTGTAATATACGGGTCTGTCTCCGGGTTAAAGGAATCATAATCAATGCCGTTTACAATTCCTCGAAGATCATGAGAGCGAGCGCATAAAAGCCCGTCCAAACCTTCTCCGTAAAACGGCGTTTTAATCTCCTCTGCATATGTATTGCTTACTGTTGTCACTGCATCAGCAAATACAATACCGCCTTTCAGATAATTTGCATTTCTATAAGCTTCCAGTTTATCCGGCGCAAAATAGTAACTGGAAAGCCCTGTAATTTCTTTAATTGTTTTCACATCCCACACACCTTGGAATTTCAGGTTGTGAATTGTCATAACTGTCTTAATACCCCAAAAAAATTCATTCTGCTGAAAACTGTCGTGAAGATATACCGGAACAAGTCCTGTCTGCCAGTCATGACAGTGGATAACGTCAGGACGGAATCCAATTACTGGAAGAACGGAAAGTACCGCCTTTGAGAAAAATGCAAATTTCTCCAGATCCCAGACTCCCCCATCATATGGTTTCGGACCGCTGAAGTAATATTCATTATCAATAAAGTAAAAATGAATCCCTTCATGCTCCATGTGCATAATTCCCACGTAACAGTTTTTAAATCCCAGATCCATGTAGAAATGTGTAATATATTCCATTTTATCTTTCCATTCCTGTTTCATACAGGCATATTTAGGAAGAATTACACGAATATCAAAGTACCGCTTATCAAAACACTTTGGTAATGAACCTGCCACATCTGCCAAACCTCCCGTTTTAATAAATGGTACCGCTTCTGATGTTGCAAATAGGATTTTTTTCATGCGTAAAGTCCCCTCCTTAGTAACTTTTGCTGTTTGTTACTGTTTATTATACATGAAAAACTGTCTAATGAAAAGAGCGATTTTTATATTCAAGTCTAATTTTATCAGCAATTAATGCAATAAATTCAGAATTTGTAGGTTTTCCCTTTCCTGTACTGACAGTATACCCGAAAAGCTCGTCAATGGTGTCCATTTTTCCTCTGCTCCACGCCACTTCAATGGCATGACGAATCGCACGTTCCACACGGCTCGGTGTGGTCTGATGTTTTTTCGCTATCGTCGGATACAGAATTTTTGTAATAGAATTCAGCATCTCTATATCATTAACTGAAAGAATAATCGCGTCTCGTAAATACTGATACCCTTTAATATGAGCCGGAACTCCTATCTCGTGTATAATATCCGTCACATCTGTTTCCAGATTCCCCCTGGATACTGCGCTCTGCTGCTTTTCTTCTGGTACGGCTCTTCCCATATCACGAACTCTTCTATCTCCCATACGTCGAATATGTTTGATTCTATTTAACAGCATTCTGTTATCAAACGGCTTCAGCATGTAGTAATCCGCCCCAAGATTAAACGCATCTTCTGTTATCCTCTCCTGTCCTACTGCGGAAACTACAATAAAGGAAGGGCTCTTTTTTCCTTCTGTTTCATGGGAAAACCGTTCCATTACCGATAATCCGTCCACCTTCGGCATAATAATATCAAGAACCACTACATCCGGCTGTTTTTCTTTAATAATATTACAGATTTCTTCTCCGTTATGTGCTTTTCCCACCAATTCCAGTTCTTTATCGTTTTCAATCATTTTCCCAAGTACTTCTACCATTTTCTCATTATCATCTGCAATCGCTACATTCAACTTGTCCATCAGACTTTCTCCTCCTCACAAAACCTACCGCTATGTATCTGCACAAAACACCGGGCCCCACAGGTGTACTTTCTGTACATCACAGATATATATTATAGAGGAATGCCAATGGGGAAATCAAGCCGAAAGTGGCGATTTTACCGGACTTTCGTTCGCTTCCTTTCGACCTTTCCAGCCTTCTTTCTATCAAAAAAGTCAGTTACGACACAAAAAGACAGCGTTTTCCAACAATTTCTCCGTAAATACAGAAAACTCAGCCAAATTTTCCAGAAAATAACTTTCTGTGGCTGCACCTCTCCTTATTTTTCAACTCACATAAAAACTTAATATTCCCGCAGTTTCAGAGAAATTAGATGAAAAAGGACTGGAAAAGCTATCTCTGAAAGAATTTCTCTTCACACTTCCCTCACGGGAAGTGACGTAGATCCTACTATTATTGCAATGGAAGATTAGATTTCAATCCACACTTCCCTCACGGGAAGTGACGCTTCGATTGCTTCTTCTTCCG
>JAUNAX010000194.1 GCA_030527365.1 Eubacteriales bacterium
ATGTAAAAAAAGCTTTTTTTGAACAGTGGGTTTTAAAAGAAGCATACATAAAATGGACAGGAGAGGGTTTTTCACGCAGTCTCCGTACTGCCGGGGAAGACAGAGGCTTTCATAAACTTCTGGAAGTGGAGGAAGGCTACAGCGCTGCGCTGTGGTGTGCAGTACCGATGGACATTCGCTGGGAATATGAAGAAACGGTGCTTTAAAAAGAAGGTACTAAATCAGGATTGTCCACATATATTAAAACTAAGAGGTGAGACAAATGGAAGCAATGCAGGTTCAGAATCTGTTTGCCGGAAGCATTCGAGACCAGCTTTTGGATGCGAACCTTGATTACGATAAATTATACGAAATACGACTGCGTGTGGGGAGACCGCTTTTTCTTACATACGACGGAGGAGAATGTTTTCTTCGAAACAGAGGGGAAGAGCCCTATGTTGTGACACAGGAAGATTTAAAGGAGACTCTTGAGTATGTAACAGGCTATTCTCTTTATGCTTATGAGGAGGAAATCCGCCAGGGCTTTATCAGCGTCCAGGGAGGGCACAGGGTAGGAGTGACGGGAAAAGTGATTTTAGACGGAGGGAAGATCCGTGGCATGAAATACATTTCCTGTATTAATGTTCGCCTTGCCCATGAAATCCAGGGCTGTGCAGAGGAGGTTATGCCTTATATCCAGACAAAGGACTGGGTAGCGCACACCCTTATTATTTCACCGCCAAGATGTGGAAAAACCACGATGCTTCGTGATATTATCCGACAGATAAGCAATGGAAGAGAAGGAATTCCGGGGCAGACGGTGGGAGTAGTAGATGAAAGATGCGAGCTTGCAGGCTGCTATCAGGGAGTTCCTCAAAATGATGTGGGAATGCGTACCGATGTGCTGGATGGCTGTCCCAAGGCAGAAGGAATGCAGATGCTCATACGCTCTATGTCGCCGTCAGTTGTGGCAGTGGACGAGCTTGGAAGAGAAGAAGACTTCCGGGCTGTGGAAGCTGTGATACACTGTGGCTGTAAGCTGATTGCAACGGCACACGGCAATTCTCTGGAAGACGTTCTTGCACAACCATTTTTTCAGAAGCTTGTAGAAGAGCGTGTTTTTGAGAGGTATATTCTCCTTGGAAAAAGAGAGAGGGCAGGAATCATAGAGGGAATCTATGACGGAAATGGAGAGTTATGCAAAAATCAGTGGGAGTGCTCCTGATTCTTTTTTCCTGTGCAGGTCTTGGGTTCGGACAGAGCCTGCGTCTTACAGGAAGGCTTCGTACACTGGAAATGATGAAACGCATGACTGTGCTTTTAAAAGGGGAGATTCGCTTTGGGAACGCTTCCCTTTGTTCTGCTTTTTATGAGGCGGGGGAAAAGCTTAGGGAACCTTTCGGAAGTTTTTTTCGGGAGGTTTCCCAAAGGCTTTCGTCTCTTGGAGGCAGAAGTTTTGAGAAGGTGTACAGCGAGTGTGCACAGAACTATATAAAGCTCCTCAATATTGAAAAAGAGGAGGAAGAACTTTTCTGTTCCCTGGGAAGTCGCCTGGGGTATCTTGATCTGGAAATGCAGATGAAAGAGCTTCTGCTTTATGAGGAGGAGCTTACACGCCGCACAGAAGAACTTCGCCGGGAAATGCCGGCAAAGAAAAAGGTGTATGAAAGTCTTGGGATTCTTGGAGGGATTTTGCTTGCCGTCCTTGTATGGTAGCCAGGGCGGAAAGGAGGCGTGTTTGGAGGTCAGCATTATCTTTAAAATTGCAGCTGTGGGAATTCTGGTCTCCGTTCTTTCACAGATTCTCAAACACAGCGGAAGGGAAGAACAGGCATTTCTTGTAAGTCTGGCAGGACTTTTAATTGTATTATTCTGGATTGTTCCATATATTTATGAGCTTTTTGAAAACATTCAGCAGTTATTTACACTGTGAAAAAGGGGCGTATATGGATATTATCAAAATTTCTCTGATTGGTGTTGGGGGCGTAATGCTTGGTTTTCTGCTAAAAGGTACGAAGCCGGAGTACGCTTCTTTTATTACAATGGGAATCGGTGTTGTTATACTGGGACTTGCAGTAGGGAAGATTTCCTATTTGTTCGAAGCGTTAAAAGAAATTCAGAACAGTCTCCCTTTAGATGGAAAACATATTTCCACCCTTGTAAAAATGCTGGGAATCACGTATATTGGTCAGTTTTCTTCCGGTATCTGCAAAGATGCAGGGTATGCGGCGACAGGCGCTCAGATAGAGCTGTTCTGCAAACTTTCCCTTATGGTATTAAGTATGCCGGTTCTCCTTGCTCTTTTACAAACCATACAGGAGTTTTTTGTATGAGAAAAGTATTAGGTGCGGCAATCTGTTTTCTTTTTTCTATGTTGCTGTTATCTGTTCCTGTAAAAGGTGCGGAGGAAATGACAGAAGAGCTGATAGAAAAAATGGAATTTGATGAGGTGCAGGATATGTTAAATGAAATGCTGGGAGAGGGAAGCTTTTCTTTTTCCGGGGCATTGAAAAATCTGGTGACAGGAGAAGAAGCATTTTCAAAAGAGGCGGTGCAGGAATTTCTGCATGGCCTTTTCTTTTCCGGTTT
>JAUNAX010000195.1 GCA_030527365.1 Eubacteriales bacterium
GAAGAGAAATGAACGTACCGAATCATATTGCAATTATTCTCGATGGAAACGGGCGTTGGGCAAAGAAAAAGGGAATGCCAAGGAGTTATGGTCATGTGAAGGGCTGTGCCAATCTGGAAACCATATGTGACGATATGAAGCAGCTCGGCGTAAAATATCTTACAGTCTATGCTTTTTCTACAGAAAACTGGAAGAGATCCAGAGAAGAAGTAGAAGGACTGATGAAGCTGTTCCGAAACTACCTGAAAAAGTGTATCAAAATTGCAGAGAAAAATAAAATGCGTGTTCGTGTAATTGGAGACATCACTGCTTTTGATAAAGATATTCAGGAGCGGATTACATATCTTGAGGAATTTTCAAAGAAATATGATGAGCTTCATTTTCAGATTGCATTAAATTACGGAAGCCGCGATGAAATTACAAGAGGAATGCGTCGTCTCGCCAAAGACGCTGCCGAAGGGAAAATAAAACCGGAAGAGGTAGATGAAGAGATGGTGGAAAGTTATCTTGATACAGCGGGAATCCCGGATCCTGATCTTTTGATTCGAACAAGCGGAGAGCTTCGTCTTTCAAATTTTCTTTTATGGCAGCTTGCATACACAGAATTTTATTTTACTGATGTTGCCTGGCCGGATTTCAACAGGGAGGAATTAATTCGCGCTATAGAGAAATATAATGCAAGAGACAGAAGATACGGGGGAGTAAAGGAGGAATAGAGATGTTTAAAACCAGACTATTAAGCGGAATCATGCTGGTCATCATTGCACTTTTTACCATTATAAGCGGAGGATACATTCTGTTTTTTACTCTTCTGGCAGTGTCGCTGATCGGAATGCGTGAACTTTTCCGTGCGATGAAGGTGCAGGACGAAAAGGCAAATGTTCTTGCAGTTACAGGATATGCCGGAGCAGTTCTTTACTATGGAGCTCTGCTTTTGGGATTTGAGAAATACGGAATGATGGCAGTGATCGGTTCACTGATTTTGATTATGTTTGTGTATGTATTTACATATCCAAAATACCATGCAGAGCAGATCATGGCAACATTTTTCAGTGTGATTTATGTGTCAGTAATGTTATCCTTTATTTATCTTACAAGAAACCTGCCGGATGGAAAATTTCTTGTATGGCTGATCTTTCTTTGCTCCTGGGGCTGCGATACCTGTGCATACTGTGTGGGAATGCTGATAGGAAAGCATAAAATGGCTCCTGTGTTAAGCCCGAAAAAATCTGTGGAAGGCGCAGTTGGCGGCGTTTTAGGGGCTGCTCTTTTAGGTGTGGCATATGCCGCTGCAACAAAAGGTCCTGTTATGGAATACGCAGTAATCTGTGCAGTGGGAGCGCTTATTTCTATGGTGGGAGATCTGGCTGCTTCTGCAATTAAAAGAAATCAGAATATTAAAGATTATGGAACTCTGATACCGGGACATGGAGGGATTCTTGATCGTTTTGACAGTGTGATTTTTACAGCGCCTGTCATCTATTTCCTTTCAAAACTGGTTCTCGGAATTTAATGAAGGGGGCTTATGATGAAAAAAATTGCAATTTTAGGTTCTACCGGCTCCATTGGAACACAGACTCTTGATGTAGTCCGTAAAAACGGAGATATACAGGTTCTTGGAATCAGCGCCGGAAGAAATATTAAAAAGCTGGAAGAGCAGGTAAGAGAGTTTTCCCCGAAGCTTGTGGCTGTGTGGGATGAAGAGGCTGCGAAAGAGTTGAAAGACCGGATTTCAGATACAAAGACAAGGGTAGTGTCTGGTATGGACGGTCTTCTTGAGCTTTCCGCAATGCCGGAGACAGAGATCCTTGTAACTGCTATTGTTGGAATGATCGGAATCCGCCCTACCATTGAGGCAATCCGGGCAGGAAAAGATATTGCTCTTGCAAATAAAGAGACGCTTGTGACAGCGGGACATCTGATCATGCCGATGGCAGAAGAATATGGAGTGAAGATCCTTCCTGTTGACAGTGAGCACAGCGCCATTTTCCAGGCGATACACGGGGAAGAAAAGAAGGAAATCAAAAAGCTTTTAATTACAGCTTCCGGCGGTCCGTTCCGGGGAAAAACAAGAGAAGAATTACGTCATGTTACGCTGGAAGATACTTTGAAGCACCCAAACTGGGTAATGGGACAGAAGATTACCGTAGACTCTGCTACGCTTGTGAATAAAGGACTGGAAGTGATGGAAGCGAAGTGGCTGTTTGGCGTGGAGCTTTCCGATATTCAAGTTGTGGTGCAGCCCCAGAGCATTATTCATTCTATGGTGGAGTTTCAGGACGGGGCAGTCATGGCACAGCTTGGAACGCCGGATATGCGTCTTCCTATCCAGTATGCACTTTATTATCCGCAGAGAAGATTTTTGGACGGAGAGCGCCTTGATTTCTGGAAACTTCGGGAAATCACGTTTGAGGAGCCGGATATGGAAACCTTCCGTGGACTTCCTATGGCAATGGAGGCGTCTCGTGCAGGAGGAACAATGCCGACGGTATTTAATGCTGCAAATGAGCTGGCAGTACATAAGTTTTTACAGAAAAAAATAGGTTTTCTGGATATTTATGAGA
>JAUNAX010000196.1 GCA_030527365.1 Eubacteriales bacterium
CAATTAAAGAGGAAATCCGCACAAAGGAAATCCGCAAAATTGAGGTTACAGAAGAATCCAAATAATATAAAAATGTACAGCTTCCCAGTATGAGAAGCTGTACATTTCTTTATATGGAAGACAGATTTATCCGGCGAAAAATTTTGCTTTGATTGCTTCTGTGGGCATTTCCTGACCTGTAAAAAGGCGAAATGCCTCCGCGCCCTGATAAAGAAGCATATACATACCGTTAAAAACAGGGCAGCCGGCTTTTTCCGCCTCCTGTAAAAGGCGTGTTTTCTGTGGATTGTAAATCACATCTGACACAATCAGTTCCGGGCGGAAAAGAGACGTATCTGCGATAATAGAACAGTCTGTATTCGGAGCCATTCCCACAGATGTGGCATTTACAAGGAGGGCGCTTTCTGATACGGCGCTTTTGAGAGCGGCGGTATCTTCATTTTCGTGAAGGAAGATACGACAGGGAAGAGTGCTGTTTATGGTGTCCGCAAGAGCTTGTGTGCGTCCCCAGAAACGGCTTGTCCTGCGGGCAAATACATGAATGGAGGAAACACCGTCAAGGGCAGCCTGGGCACAGATCGCAGTAGCAGCGCCTCCGGCTCCCATAAGGGTCATTGTTTTTCCGATAATGTTGTGTCCGGCGTCTTTTACAGAGCGCATATATCCGATACCATCTGTGTTATATCCGATCAGCCTGTCCTTTTCGTTTACAACGGTATTGACGGCTCCAATCAGTCTGGCAGAAGGAGAAAGCTCATCAAGAAGCTCCACAATTTTGTTTTTGCAGGGCATGGTGAGATTAAATCCCCTGATCCCGCAGGCTTTTAAGCCCTGTACTGCTTCCGGAAGGGTTTCTTCCGTTACGTCAAAGCAAAGATAAGCATAATCAAGAGAAAGCATACGAAACGCCTCGTTGTGCATAAGTGGGGAAATGCTGTGGGAGACAGGACTTCCCAGAAGTCCTGTAAGTTTTGTGTGTCCGGTTATGGTTGTCATAAGAAACCTCCAATCTGTTGCAATAGTTTTTAATATTTTATTATGAGAAAAAGGAGATGTCAAGAAATGACAAAACCCATTCAGGTAAAAAACGTAAGTTTCGGAGAGGGACTTCCGAAAATCTGTGTCCCTCTTGCTGGAAAAACAGAAGAAGAAATTAAAGAAGAAGGAAAAAAAGCAGTGGAAGCAGGCGCAGAGCTTGTGGAATGGAGGGCTGATTTTTTTGAGGCGCTTGAAGACAGGGCAGTTTTAGAAAAAATGCTTCTTTCCCTTTCTGACATATTGGGACAGGTTCCTCTTCTTTTCACAATCCGTACGTCAAAAGAAGGGGGAAATCGAGAAATCAGAACAGAGGATTATGTAAACTACAATATGTGGGCGTGTGAAACAGGAAATGTAGACTTTATTGACGTGGAAGCCTTTGGAGATGAGGAAGAGAAAAAAGCGCTGATACAGAGTCTTCAGGAGAAGGGAGCAAAGGTCATTGCCTCTTATCATGATTTTCAGAAGACAGAATCAAAAGAAGAGTTGAAACATCGTTTCCGCGCTCTTTATAACGCAGGAGGAGATATTTTAAAAATTGCGGAAATGCCTGCAGAATTTGATAATACAGCAGATCTGATGCTTGCCTGCAGGGAGATGACAGATGAAATTTCAAATCCCCTTGTCGCTATCTCAATGGGAAATACCGGCTCTATCAGCCGGATTTCCGGAGAAAATTTTGGCTCCTGCATTACCTTTGCGACTGTGGGAAAAGCCTCTGCTCCCGGACAGTTTCCGGTGAAAGAGCTTCGCATGATGATGGAAGCTCTCCATGAAAAAAATAAAGAATAAGGTGACATAATATCAGGAGTTTCCGTCGAACTTCGGCGAGAAATTCTTGAGAAAAGCTCTGTGATTTTGACAAAATACGCACCCCCTTATGGCCTATAATAAATGCACTTACCAAAGTGGAGGATTGACAGGTCATAGGGGGGTTTTTATGTCTTACGAAGTGTACATAGACGTAGTCTTTGTGACAAATCTCTTGATGGATTATTTTCTTCTGAGGATTGCAGGCTGGCTTCTTTCCTGTAAAAAGAGTCGCGGGAGGCTTCTTCTCGCAGCTGTGACAGGGGCGCTGTATTCCTGCCTGCTTCTTTATATTCCTGCAGAAGACTTTCTTCCGGCGGCAATTCTGTGTCACGGCGCCTGCGCTTATTTTATGATACGGATTGGGTTTGGGCTGAAAAAGGGCGGACTTCTGGTAAAAGCGATGGTAACGCTTTATTTGACGGCGTTTTTATGGGGCGGTTTCTGGGAGGTTCTTTCTTCCGGTTGGAAAATGACGGTGAGAACCTTCTTTTTATTTGCTTTCTGCACATATTTTGCGTTGTCTGCTCTGATATACCTCAGCGAGTCTTTGAAAGTGCGGCTGAAGCATATTTATCCCATCACAATTTCCTACAGGGGAAAGGTACAGTCTGCATATGGATTTTATGACACGGGGAACCTTCTTACAGA
>JAUNAX010000197.1 GCA_030527365.1 Eubacteriales bacterium
AAAACCGTTTTGCACTGAAGCTCTTCCATTAATGTTTCCGATAAATTACCCGTTTTTCTTCCTCCTTTCGCATAAATAGCTTTTACAGTTGTTTGCGCAACACCTAAAATAGCTTTTTTTATTTTACTCTGCAATCCGAGAAAGTCAATACTTTTTTTGACCAACATGCACAAAACCAGAAGCGTGTTTTTGTGCATAATGTATAAGTTTTCGTTACTTTTTCTGTAATGAAAGAGAGACTTCTCCGTAGGAAAGCGCCCGTTTTTCCCCATTTTTTTCCTGAATTAAAAGCCTTCCATCACTGCATATTTTCTCAGCGTAAGCTTCCCGTATTGTATTTTTTTCACAAATCAGAATTTTATTTCCAGGAATAAAATTCCGTTCTATATAAATTTCTGAAATTTCATTCCTCTCTGCCTCTTCCATAAGACAGTTTACAATTTCTCCTATGAGAAGATTTCTATCCACTTTCCGGGCTTCTTCCTTTCCTGAGTAAATACCCCCGGCTATCCCCACAAGCTCATCTGGAAGCGTTTTCTTTTCCACATAAAGGTTCAGACCTATCCCAACAACTGCAAATTCAATATCCCCACTCTCAAAATCCGTCACTGCCTCCGTGAGAATACCGCACACCTTTTTTCCCTGAAAATATAAGTCATTCACCCATTTGATTTCAAGGGAAATGCCGCAAATTTTTTCCACTGCCCTGTACACTGCCACCGCCGCAGAAGTAGTAAGAAACAGGCTGTCAGAGAGCTTTCCTTCCGGTCTTAAAATTACACTCATATAAATCCCGCTTTTTTCCGGAGAATAAAAATACCGCCCTCTTCTTCCTCTTCCCGCGTTCTGGCTTTCGGCTACCACAAGACTGCCAGCTGGAGCATTTTCTTCCAGAGCAGCTCTCTTTGCCTCCTGATTAGTAGAAGGCACTTCCCGGCATACCCGGACAGAACCATCCTTATTTTTCAAATGCAGACAGATCGCCTCCTGAGAAATTACATTGGAATCAGGAGCGAGCGCGTATCCTCTGTTCGAACCGGCATCAATGGAATAACCTTCTTCCCTTAAAGATTTTACAGCTTTCCATATAGCGGCTCTTGTACATCCCAGTTCCTCCGCCAGAGATTCTCCCGAAAGAATCTGTCCTTTCTTTCTTTCCAAAATTTCCAAAAGCCTTGATTTTACTGTCATCTGTTATAATTCCCCAACGCCTTCCTTAAAAACTTTTTATACTCTGTAAGAACTTCCTCCGGAGCTACAATCTTCACTCCCGTTCCCGTACCTGCAAGCCATCCAAAAAACTCTCTGTCTGCCGGAACCTTCACACATACAGTAAAAGATTTCTTACCTGTTTCTGTAATTGCAAGTCCCTCTCCAAAAGTATCTACTGCTTTTCCAAGAAGACGGTTTTCAAATTCCAGGTATACTTCTTCTTCCTTTCCGCAGAAAACACCACCAAACGCAGCAGCTGCAAAATCAGCCACATCTACGCCCGCAAAAAAATCATGCCCTGCTCGTTTCTGCTCCGTTTCTATCATCACATCACGCATTCTGTCAAGACGGTAATTTTTTACGACTCCGCTCTTTCCGTCTATGGCGATCATGTAATAATGCTCATCTCTGTGAAGAATCCCCCAGGGGCTTAAAGTAAGACGTTCTCCTTTTCTTTTCAGTTTCCCATCTTCAGTCAAAATCCAATCATAATAAAGAAAACTTATCTCACAGTCCTCGTCCATTGCCCGGTAAACCGCATTCATGCTCTGATAAAGGTCATCTTTTCCTCTGCTTCCCGATGCCATGACCTGACGGTTTATCTCCTCTTCCTTATAAGCGCTTGTAAGATTCCCGATTTTCTTAATGAGCGCCTCCCGTCTTCTTTTTGTAAGAATCCCTGATGACTGTACCATATCCATAAGAGCCCTCACTTCTTCCGGATAAAAATCCCTGCTTCTTAAGTAATACACAGGTTCTTCTCCTTCTGAATCAACTATATCAAATCCATATTCCCGAAGAATTTCCACATCTTTTTTTAAATTATTTTCCTCTTCCGTAATTCCCCGCTCTTTTAAATAGTCTGCCATGCTGCGAAGTCCTGCCGGGTGCTCTTCATCTGTTTTCTTCTGAAACATCTGAGCCAGATATAAAATTTTCAGTTCCTGACGGAATTCATCTCCCATATACATTCTCCTGTCGTAACTGTTTTGAATAGTTACCTTCTGTCATTTATCGGTTAATATTGCTACTACTGCAAAATATAATACCACAAAAGCCAGAATCAGAGCAATCACATCTACACTCTTGAAATCAATATTCAGAATCATTCCTCCTGCTATCATAATCTCCACAGTGACTACAATCCCCATAATCATTGCCATAGACGGTGATAATTTTTCTCCTTTTTTCGACTTCCACATAACTCTCTCCCTTTCTCCAAACATATTTTCCGAACTTATTTTCCAAACATATATTCTTTCTCTGTTGTGCTTATGATT
>JAUNAX010000198.1 GCA_030527365.1 Eubacteriales bacterium
TGGCAGTTTTGTTCTTTGTATTGTCAATCGTTTTAAACATGAATTTCTAGGAACGCAAACGGAAACACTCTTGTTTTATGTGACAAGGGTGTTTCTTTGTTTAATAAAGGAGAAAATGTGAAGAAAAAAGAACTTGAAAAAAAGAAAAAATTTATAATGGAACTTTTAAAAGATCCGGTATACCAGCCCATGCGCCTTCGGGAGATCGCTTCTCTTTTAAGACTGGATAAAAGTCAGAAGAAAGAACTGTATGAAGTGATGGATTCTCTTCTGGAAGAGGGGAAGATTTCTCTTGATAAAAAGGGAAGATATGAAAAGGCATCTAAGTCCGGGAAAAAAGCGGAGAAAAAGAAAAGAGAAAAGCAGAAAAAGGAAAAACTGACAGGAAAGAAGAAAAGTCGGGAAACAGACAGAATAAAATACGATGAAGCTTCTGCTTTGGAGGGAACCTTTATCGGGCATCCGAAAGGATTTGGATTTGTGGAAATTCCGGATCAGGAGGAAGATATTTTTATTCCGGAGGAAAAAACAGGAACGGCTCTTCATCAGGACAAAGTCCGTATTATTGTAGAAGGAAAGCAGAAAGAAGGAAAACGAAGAGAAGGAATCGTTGTAAAGGTTCTGGAAAGGGGAATGCCTCAGATTGTGGGAACGTATCAGTGTAACCGTGATTTTGGTTTTGTGATCTGTGATAATCCCAAATTTTCCAAAGATGTGTTTATTTCTAAAAAGGACTCCAATGGGGTGAAAAACGGAGATAAAGTCATTGCAGAGATTACAGATTATGGTTCCGGAAACAAAAGCCCGGAAGGAAAGATTACAGAAATCCTGGGAAGCAGCCGTGCACCTGGAACAGATATTCTTGCCATTGTAAAAAGCTTTGGAATTCCGGACGAATTTCCGGAACGTGTAAAGAATCAGGCACTTCGTGTGCCGGATCACGTTCTTGCGGCAGATATGGACGGAAGACTTGACCTTCGAAATGTGCAGATGGTTACCATAGACGGAGAAGACGCAAAAGATCTTGACGATGCGGTTTCGCTTACAAAAGAAAACGGAATTTACCATCTTGGCGTTCATATTGCAGATGTTAGCAATTATGTACAGGGAGGAAGTGCGCTTGACAAAGAGGCTTTAAAGAGAGGCACAAGCGTGTACCTTGCAGACCGTGTGATTCCCATGCTTCCGGTAGAGCTTTCCAATGGAATCTGCTCTCTGAATCAGGGAGAAGACCGTCTTGCTTTAAGCTGTCTTATGGATATAGACGAGAAGGGCAGAGTGGTATCCCATAGAATAGCAGAAACAGTTATCTGCGTGGACAGACGTATGAGCTATACAACTGTGAAAAATATTCTGGAAAAAGAAGACGAGGAAGCAGAAAAACAATATGCGGACTTTGTACCTATGTTTTTCCAGATGAAGGAGCTTTCTGCGATCATAAGAGAAAGCCGCCATCACAGAGGCTCCATTGATTTTGAATTTCCGGAGAGCAAGATTATTTTAAATGAGGCGGGAAAAGCCATTGACGTACAGCCGTATGAGTCAAATGTGGCAACCAGGATTATTGAAGATTTTATGCTTATGGCAAATGAGACAGTGGCAAAAGAATACTGTAAAGAAGACCTTCCATTTGTTTATCGTACCCATGAAAATCCGGATTCGGAAAAAGTAGAGAGCCTTTTGATGCTTCTTCACAATCAGGGTGTTTCTGTACAGAAGGCAAAGGAAGAGATTTCTCCAAAAGAGATTCAGAAAATTCTTGAGGAAATAGAGGGACTTCCCAATGAAGCACAGATTTCCAGGCTTACCTTAAGAACTATGAAACAGGCGAAGTATACAACAGAATGCAGTGGACATTTTGGTCTTGCAGCAAAATATTACTGTCATTTTACATCTCCGATCCGAAGGTATCCGGACCTTCAGATTCACCGTATTATTAAAGATAATTTAAGAGGCCGCCTTGAGAGAGAAGGGCGGACAGAACGATACAGGGAAATTCTGGACGAGGTGGCACGTCAGTCAAGCGTATGCGAAAGAAGAGCAGAGGAAGCGGAGAGAGAGTCCGATAAGCTGAAAAAAGCGGAGTATATGTCTTACCATCTTGGGGAAGAGTTTGAGGGAATTATTTCCGGTGTGACAGGCTGGGGGATGTATGTGGAACTTCCCAATACAGTAGAAGGACTTGTTCATGTAAATACGCTTCGGGACGATTATTATACTTTTGACCAGGAGGCCTATGAGCTTCGGGGAGATATGACACAGAAAGTATACCGTTTGGGACAGAAGGTGCGCGTCCGTGTGGCAGATGCAGATAAAATGCTGAAAACAGTAGATTTTGTTCTGGCGGAGGAACAATAGCGTAACAGGGAGGATATTATGGCAAAACAAAAGGGGATTAAATTAATTGCCAACAACAAAAAGGCATTTCACGATTATTTTATAG
>JAUNAX010000199.1 GCA_030527365.1 Eubacteriales bacterium
ATAATCCAAACCTATCAATCGTCTTCTGCGTATTCTCTGACCACGCTATGTCAATATCATATTTTTCTTTCAGCAGCTTTAGCGCTTTGCTCGGTCCGTGTGGGTCTACGTCAATCTTGTCATATTTCTCTTTCGTCCCGCGCATAAACTTATCCAGCATACTGCCATCGCCCTTCTTGTGCTTCGAAAAACTAAATTCTTCGCACAGTTCCCAGATAACCGCCAGTTGCGTTGCTACAGACTGTATGTTCTTGGCATCGTCCCAGATCTTGCAATAAACAGAATAGGGGATATTCCTGCCTATGTATTCTTCCATCCAGTTCACATCATCAAAACCAAGCTCTTTATTTAACTCTGGATCTTCAAATTCAAGTTCTATTCCCCATTTTCCACGAAGTTCTTCGTAGGTTTTCCGGATATTTTGTTTTTCAGCAGCTTCAACACACTCCGAATAATGCTCCAGAAGGTGCGCCGCCGCTGCTTTTCCGTACCGGAATCCCTCAAGGGCTTTTAATGATGTGAGAATGTTGCAAAGTGTAGAATACTCTTCTGCTTTATCAAGCTTCTCCTGTGCTTCTACAATACACGCTTTTTTTATTTCTTCCGTCTGCTCCCTGCGCCACTGTTCCAACACTGCAACTTTTGCACCTGTCAAGTTTGCAGCCTCTTGCACAGACAGATTGCTTGTTCTCATCGGTGCAGGCGGCATCTGAACCGCCGGGAATCCCGCCTGTCTCAGAATCGCTTCCGCTTTTTTTCTATCTTTCTTCTGGCTTCTTTCCTGCCTTCTTATTTCTGCTCTATTCATTTTCCTCTCCTATTCCCTCTGGAACGATCCCGTCTATATCAAAAATACTCATCTGTCCAGGCAACGCCTCTTCTTGACTTCGTTGCTGCCCTCCGGTCTCTATCAATGGTCTTTCCGGTATCGGTTGCTCAAAATGCCGACATGCCATATAAGATGCTTTCCAGTCTGTAGCAACGCTTTCTGTGTTTCCGTAAACCAAGCATTTATATGCCGTTCTCTTCCCGGCTTCTACCCGGATAAGGTTCTTACACTCCTGACAAGTGTGCTGCCAGCAACAGCCTCCGGACCATTTATACATCGCTTGATTCCGTGTCATGTTTTTTCCCTCCCATTGCTTCTAATTGCTTTATCACATCCGCATTATCCCTCTGAGGGAAGTTATTGAACCGATTCGAAGATACAGCCTTGCTTTTCTTTGCCCGTTTATTTGGAGGATAGAAATTCTTCCAACCGTTCATAAAGGCTTGCTTCGCCATAGCAATACGTTCTTCTGTATTCTGAGACAAAGTTGCCAGCTCATCTCGATATGCCAGTATCTGCTCTTCCATCAGAGCATCCCCGTGATTCTGTCTCATGCGGATAAACAGACGGAAAGCATCGTCCAGAGTCTCATCTTCAAAATATTTGTCCGGCGCAGCCGTATATATATACTTTCTTTTCTTTTCTTTTTCTTTTATGTCATAATTCTCGGAATTAAACTCATTTTTCTTGGAATTATTGTCTTTTTTCTCGGAATTATTTAAAGAAGGGTTCACTTTAATAAAGGGTTCCGTCTCATCTTCTGGAAGGATCCAGAACCCCTCTATTTTTATTGGATTTTTTACAGCTCTGGATTTAACCATTCGCTGAAATCTCCTCTGTATTCCGGCAGAGGTCAAGACCTTGTCCGACTGAAAAAGTTTGTTATCAAACAGTGACCGTTCCAATAAGAAGTTCAAGACCTGCTTCACCTTATTGCAGTCCATATTTAAATCATCGGATATTATGAACTCAAAATCTTCATCAACCTTTAAATAATACCCACTCTTATATATTTCACATAACAAATATATGTAAAGAGTAATCCCGTCCGCTCCATATCTGGCTTTCAGGATCTTAATTTTTTTATCTGAGAAAAAATCAACGTCCAGAGAAAAATACCGGTTGCCTTCCTGTCTGGTTCTCGGCATCTCTCTATCCCTTCTTTATATTTTCTCTATGCAAACCTCTACTCTAGGTCTGTCGCTGTATTGCTTCCTTACATGGAGCTCTACAACCTGTGTATCATCCCGGTACGCCACCTGGTTCAGTGCGTCCAGAACTGATTTTACAATGTTATCAATATCCGGCTTCTTTGCCGGAAGAATCATTCCCTGAAGCATTTCTTCCCTTTTCTTTTTCGAAACGCTCTTTGCTGGTTCAAAGTATGCCTGGATGCGTACCAGGAGATAATCCTCATCGGAAAAACGCTCTTCCCCGGCAGCCTGCAGATAACAGGTAGAAATAAGGTTTTCATACAGAACCGTCTTTTCCGGGGTCATACTGCTCATGCCCTTTGTCTTTGGATTATAAAAAGTTCGTGCCCGTGCCTTGCCCTGCGGCTTTCCGGGAATCGTAAAACATAT
>JAUNAX010000038.1 GCA_030527365.1 Eubacteriales bacterium
GCCATGATGGTAGAAGACAGAGATTTATATAAAATTCTGAAAAAATTGAATGAATACGGTTGTTTTGCAGGTGTACACTGTGAGAATGCAGGAGTCATTGACGCTCTCATTGAGGAGGCAAAAAAAGACGGTCGCCTCGGACCGGAAAATCACCCTCTTGTACGACCGGATACTATGGAGGCAGAAGCAGTCCACCGTCTTCTTGTGATTGCAAAAGAGGCGGGAGCGCCTGTCATGGTCGTTCATCTTACCAACAAAAAAGCATATGAGGAAATCGTAAAAGCAAGAGAAAACGGACAGATTGTGTTTGCAGAGACATGTCCTCAGTATCTTCTTCTTGATGACAGCTCATACAGCAAACCGGATTTTGGCGGAGCTGTCTATGTCTGTGCTCCTCCTCTTCGAAAAAAAGAGGATCAGGACTGTCTGTGGAACGCTCTGGCAAAAGGGGAGATTCAGACTGTGGCAACAGATCAGTGCAGTTTTACCCTGGAGCAGAAAGCAATGGGAAAAGATGATTTTACGAAAATTCCGGGTGGTCTTCCAGGTGTCCAGACAAGAGGAACCCTTCTCTATACTTATGGTGTTCGTCAGGGAAAAATCACAGTGGAACAGATGTGCCGTCTTTTAAGTGAAAATCCGGCAAAGCTTTATGGTGTATATCCGCAGAAGGGTGCGCTTTTGGAAGGAAGCGACGGAGATATTGTAGTCTTTGACCCGGAGAAGGAGAGTGTGATTTCCGCAAAGACACACGCGTATAATACAGATAATAATCCGTTTGAAGGTTTTGTTCTTCACGGAGATATTGACAAAGTTTTTTTAAGAGGAAATCTTGTAGTGGAAGGCAGAAAAGTGGTAAAAGAAAGAGTCGGAGAGTATGTGAAGCGGGGAAAACGACAGATGTAAAAATTGCGAAAAATCTCGAATTTTCACGAACGGAAAACCGTGAAAAATAAAAGAAAATATGGTAAGATTTTCCTTGGGATAATCGTTAAAAGATGTGAAAAGCCCGGTTGGAGCTATAAGCTTTAACCGGGCTTTTCACATCTTTTTGCATTGGGACAGATAAAATATAATTCTTGCTTCATTTATATGGAAATGATAAAATTGGATATACGAAATGGAGAAAGAGAGGGACTATATGGAGAATGTAATTGTGAGAGAAGGAAAGATTGTGCTGAGAGTCGGGGGTATCTGCGCATTATTTTTTGGGATCATATATCTGGCAGCGCTTTTTTCGGCAATCTCAGATCATTCGGGAGCCGCAGTTTTTGTAGCTCTTTCTGTTTTTATCCTGCCTTTTGTGGGTCTGGGATTGTATGTGTTTTTATCTTATTTCAGAAGGCGTCTGGAGTTTTCTGATAAAGAGTTCACAGTGTATTCTGTCCTTGGAAAGAAAAAGATATATCCATATGCAGAAATACGGCGTTTACTTTTCATAGAACGGGCAGGAGAAACTCGAATTGCGATTCTGGGAAAAGAGGGAGAAAGGCTGGCATCTTTTGAGATGAACATGAGTGGGGCAGAGGAAGCACTTTTATTTTTGAAAGAAAAAGGCATTTCTCTTTCTGAGAAGGATGTTGTGGGGGAAAAATCCTGTGATGAAAAAACGAGAAAGGCTTTAAAATGGTATGAAAAATCTGCTTATCTTACAAATTGGAACAGAGAGGAAGAAGCAGAGAGAACAAAAAAGGTTTATACAGAGGAAGATGTAAAAAGACAGCAGAAGCGTCTTAAAATTTTAGGCTGGATTTTGATTGCGTTTGTAATTCTTGTATATTTTGCAGGAGCAAAATATATGGTAGCCGGCTGGGTGATAGTTCTTCTTTTTGTCTGGTTTCTTTATATTTATCTCTATCCGAGAGCATACATAGAAAAGTCAGGAGAAAAGAAAAATGACGCTTACACACTTGTGATCCCCTGGGGAGGAGCGGTACTGGCTCTTCTGGCATGTCTTGTCGTTATGGATATGTTTAATGTGACAGACGGAGAACTGTTTACTTATGCAGGGATTTTTGGAGCAGTTCTTCTTATCCCTTATTTTATAAAAATTTTTTTCTTTGCAAGGGAAAGCTCAAAGGGAAGAATCATTTTTGTTATTCTCGCAGGTCTGTTAATAGGATTTACCCTTACTCTTCCTGTTAATTATCTTCTTACTACAGAAAAATCCAATCATGTGCCCATGATCGTAACTGGAAAAAGGGAGAGCAGTTCTTCAAAGGGCGGAACAGATTATTATATTTCAGGGAATTATCAGGGTGAAAATATGGATATGAGCGTATCAAGAAGCCTGTTTGAGAGCGTGGACGAGGGAAGTCTTGTGCAGATTTGCGAGAGGGAAAGTATTCTTGGGCTTGAGTACTGGAATGTTCACGAATAGCTTACAGGGGATAAATATGTTGGGAAGCGGTTTAAAGCAAATGGAATGGTATGATGAAACAATATGACAAAAGAGAAGGAGGAACGTTTTTTGAAACAGGATTCAATTTCAGCAGAAAACAAAATGGGCGTTATGCCTGTGGGAAAGCTTCTTTTAAGTATGTCTGTCCCTATGATGATTTCCATGCTTGTTCAGGCTTTGTATAACATAGTGGACAGTATGTTTGTGGCACAGCTTAATGAGAATGCACTCACTGCCGTATCTCTTGCCTTTCCGGTGCAGAACCTTATGATTGCTGTGGGAACAGGTACAGGAGTCGGCGTCAATGCCCTTGTATCAAGATCTCTTGGAGAGAAAAATACAGAACATGCAAATAAGGCGGCAAATAACGGAGTGTATTTGTTTTTGTTCAGCTTTCTGGCATTTGCATTTCTTACCGGAATTTTCGGGAAAATCTTTTTTCAGGTACAGACAGAAGATGCCCAGATTATTTCCTATGGAGCAGACTATGTAAGAATTATAGGAATTATGTCTTTTGGAATTTTCTTTCAATTTATTTTTGAGAAACTTTTGCAGTCTACAGGAAAAACTCTGTATACGATGGTCACTCAGTCATTAGGTGCAATTATCAACATTATCCTGGATCCGATTATGATATTTGGCTTGTTCGGTTTTCCAAGAATGGAAGTAGCAGGAGCTGCTCTTGCTACAGTTGTGGGTCAAATCGTGGCTGCATCTCTGGCGCTTTGGTTTAATGTGAAAAAAAATAAAGAGCTTCATATTTCTATTACAAAATACCGTCTTTCCGGTATCGTAGTAAAACAGATTTACAGTGTGGGGATTCCGTCTATTATAATGGCGTCTATTGGCTCTGTTATGACATTCGGCATGAACAAAATTTTAATGGCGTTTACTTCTACGGCAACGGCTGTTTTCGGAGTGTATTTTAAACTGCAGAGCTTTATTTTTATGCCGGTGTTTGGCTTAAACAATGGTCTTGTTCCTATTGCAGCATACAATTATGGGTCAAGAAAGCCGAAAAGAATTATGAAATCCATAAAATTAAGTATTATTTATGCAGAATCCATTATGTTCGTGGGTGTTCTGATGTTTCAGTTCTGCAGTGCAGGTCTCCTAAGCATATTTAATGCTTCAGATTCCATGCTGGAAATTGGAGTACCGGCTCTTCGGATCATCAGCTTAAGCTTCCTGCTTGCCGGCTTTGGAATTGTATGTTCTTCGGTTTTTCAGGCTTTGGGACATGGAATGTTAAGTTTAATCGTTTCTGTTCTGAGACAGTTAATCGTACTTCTTCCGGCAGCCTTTCTTCTTTCCAGGACGGGCGTGCTTTCTGCTATCTGGTGGGCATTTCCTATTGCGGAAGTATTTTCCGGTGCAGTAAGCTTCATTTTCCTGCGGCATGTTTACAGGAAAGAGATCCATACGATGATGTAAAAACAAAAGGACGTTTTCGCTCATTGATAGTCATTGAGCGGAAGCGTCCTTTTAACGTGAACAGAAGTATCAGGAAATTATAGTCTGTTCTCTTTTGGTAAGATGCTTATTAATAATAAGAAGAAACACAGTTGTAGATAAAATGGAACTTGTAATATCTGCAATGGGTTCTGCATAAAAGGCAGCTTTCGCAGTAAAAAGGGCAGGAAGTACAAAGGTACAGATTACAAAAAGTCCTTTTCGAAATACAGAGAGTGCAAGGGCTGTTTTTGTCCGTTCCATTGCTGTAAGTCCGTCCACAAATACATACTGGAAGCTTAATGGAATAATCATCAGAGTGTAGATGCGGATTGCCCACACAGAGCATTCCATATATGCTGGTTCTGATGTGAAAAGCTTTACAAAATACTGCGGTGCAAACTGGGACACAAGAAACATAAAAGTAGTAAAGCAGAGCATTAATATAAGGATATGTTTTTCTGCCTGTTTAACCCGTTTTGTCTGTTTTGCTCCGTAATTGTAGCTTAAAATTGCCTGTGTACCGCCGCTGATTCCAATCATGGGAGAGGTGATCATAAGAAGGTAGCTCTGGGCAATGGTCGCGCAGGTGATCAGCATATCTCCCTCTGAGGGACCGCCATATTTCTGAAGAACCGTATTCATGGCAATGAGGATGATGCTGTCCGTTGCCAGAATAAGAAATGGAGAAAATCCCAGATACAGGATTCTGCCCATCACTCTGGAAGAATAATTTCCAAAAGAGATTTTTACATGAATTTTTTTGCCAAGTAAAAAGCAGAGGGCAAAAACACAGGAAGCAAACTGGGAAATAACAGTGGCGATCGCTGCTCCTGCTACGTCCATGTGAAATACAAAAATAAACACAGGGTCAAGAATAATATTGGAGACAGCGCCAATGAGCACGGTCGCCATGCCGATCATGGGAAAACCCTGACAGTTTATAAAGTAGTTCAGTCCTGCCGCCATCAGAGCAAAAAAAGTACCTGCCGTATAAATGGTCATATATGTATTGGCATAAGGAAAGGTAAGCTCACTTGCCCCGAACCACATAAGGAGCTGATCTTTTAAAAGCAGAAAAGCGATGGTAAGGATCAGGGAAAAAACGCATAAAAGCAGGAATGAGTTTGATAAGATTTGTTTTGCTTTTTTGTAATTTTTTTCTCCCATGCGGATTCCCATTAAAATAGAACCGCCAAGCCCTACAAGCGTTCCAAAGGAAGTTAAAAGTGTGACGATCGGTCCGCACACGCCTACGCCTGCAAGAGCCTGTGCTCCAATAGACGGAATGTGACCAATATACATTCTGTCAATAATGCTGTACAGTACATTTACAAACTGGGCAATCATGGCGGGGATTGCCAGTCGTAAAACGAGGGAAGAAACCGAGTCTCTTCCCAGATCAGCAGATGTTTTCATTTTCATTTCCTCCCACAAAATCGTATCGTTCTTTCAATATGACACTATAACAAATTCTTTCCTGGGATTCAATATTTTTGGGCGAGATTCGACGGAAAAATATTTTCAAAATTTCTGTTTTTTGGTATAATTAAAATAATAAAGGAAGAAATGGAATAAGGAGAGGAAAAATGGATTATCAGGGGATAATTACCTTTATAATGGAAATGATAGGAACGGTAGCGTTTGCTGCGTCCGGCGCTATGGTTGGAGTGGAAAGGAAAATGGACATATTTGGCATCAGTGTCCTTGGTGTTGTGACTTCTGTGGGAGGAGGAATGATCCGTGATGTTGTCCTTGGGGTTATTCCACCAAGTGTATTTCAGCATTCTGTATATGCAGTTGTGGCAACGATTACTTCCTGTATTGTGTTTCTTGTGCTGCATCGGAAAAAAGAACTGCTTCAGGGAGAATTTCGTGTACATTACGACAGGATTATGTTGGTAATGGACTCTGTAGGGCTGGGTATCTTTACGGTGGTAGGAGTAAATACAGGAATCCGTCAGGGCTATATTGATCATACGTTTCTTCTTGTGTTTCTGGGAACAATAACCGGTGTGGGAGGCGGACTTCTCCGCGATACGATGGCAGGTGTGCCGCCGTACATTTTTGTACGCCATATATACGCCTGTGCCTCTATTGTGGGAGCACTTGTATGTGTTTATATGTACCGTTTGTTTGGTGCGATAGAAGCAATGATGGTATCTTCGGCTGTTGTTATTATCATCCGGTATCTGGCAGCGCATTACCGTTGGAATCTTCCGAAACTCAAATTGGAGGAGGAAGAAGAAACAGGGTATTAAAAGATAGAAAGATTTTTAAAGTTATGTAAAAAAATTGTAAAAATATTACATATAAAGAGAGAACTCGAAAAAACTCGAAAGTAATATTATATAATTTGCATAATAATTAATTAATATTTAACAAAAAAATAATAAAAATAACATTAAAAATCTTTGTGCTGCAAAAAAACAAGAAAAAGACAGGTATGTTGACAAAAATGAAAAACTGGTGCATAATGGCTTGAGTCCAAGGAAAGTGTATGATAGAAAGGATGAGGATTATGTCTCAGAAAATTAAATTAAGCGCGCCCGAGGATGTTAAGGAGTTTGTAAAAGCAGCAAATAAGTGTGATTTTGACATTGATATTTCCTATAACAGGGTCCTTGTTGATGCAAAATCTATTTTGGGGATTTTCAGTATGGATCTGACACATATCCTGACGGTTCATTGTCATGGAGAGAGCCAGGAATTTAATCAGGCGATTCAGAAATTTGCAGTAGCATAAAACAGAATATACCATATAATAGGTAGAACAGATATTTTTGCACAGATTGACTGGGGCGTACCATGTGTGCAGAAATATCTGTTTTTAGTTTTGAAAATTTCGTGTATCTTATTGACAGAAGGCATAAAATGTGGAAAGATAGAGAGGAAGATATTCGGACAGAATTACTATAATATTTCAGAAAAGAGGATGGCTTTATGAAAATCAGCAGAATTGAACATATGTGTGAAGGAAACGGACACGTTATTATCAAAGAGATTTTAGACGCGCCTCAATTAAATGGAAAATGTAGAATGTATGCAGAGGTAATACTGGAGCCGGGCTGCTCTCTCGGATACCATGAGCATCACGGAGAAAGTGAAACTTACTATATTCTTTCCGGACAGGGAGAATACAATGACAATGGAGAATACCGCCCGGTACAGGCAGGAGATATTACTTTTACACCAGATGGAAAGGGACATGGACTTGCCAATACAGGAAATGCAGACTTGGTTTTCATGGCGCTGATTATTCTCGACTGAGAACAGAAAGGAAGCAGCAGATTTGCAGGGCTTCCTTTTTCTTTCAATATAAAACAGATAAAATAATGAAGGGACAATATTATGAGTAAAGAGACAGCAAAAGAGTTACTGAAGTTTATAAGAAAAAGCCCGGCTTCTTTCCAGGCAGCAGAGGAGATGCGCCGTGTATTTAAAGAAAATGATTTTACAGAGCTTTTTGAGGAAGAAAAATGGAATCTGAAAAAAGGCGGAAACTATTTTGTTATGAGAAATCATTCTGCGTTTATCGCTTTTTCCATTCCGGAAAAAGGAGCGGATAAGTTTCATATCATGGCAAGCCACAGCGATTCTCCTTCCTTTAAAATAAAGGAAAATCCGGAAATGAAGGTGGAAAACGCATACATTAAACTGAATGTGGAAAAATACGGAGGAATGCTGATGTCTTCCTGGCTGGATCGTCCTCTTTCTGTTGCCGGTCGTGTGATGGTGCTGGAAGATGGAGAAATCAGAGAAAAACTGGTATCTGTTGACAGAGATATTCTTCTGATTCCCAATCTTGCTGTTCATATGAACCGGGAGGCAAACGACGGTTACGCGTATAATGCACAGAAGGATATGCTTCCTTTATATAGCTGCAGTGAAGGTGATTTCATGGAACTTCTTGCAAAAGAAGCGGGAGTTTCCAAAGAGGATATTTTAAGCCACGATCTGTTTTTATACCACAGAACAGAGGGAAGTGTGTGGGGAGAAAAGGATGAATTTGTTTCTGCTCCACGTCTTGATGATTTACAGTGTGCATTTTGCTCCATGCAGGGATTTCTTCAGGCAAAAAGAGAAGATTCTATTGCCGTTCACTGTGTTCTCGATAATGAGGAAGTGGGAAGCGGAACAAGACAGGGGGCTGCGTCTACTTTCTTAAAAGATACGCTGATACGCATTTATATGGGTCTTGGACATGATTATGAGGAATACCTTATGGCGCTTGCAAAAAGCTTCATGATTTCAGCAGATAACGCACATGCGCTTCACCCGAATTTTGCAGATAAGACAGATCCGGTAAACAGACCTATGATCAACGGCGGTATTGTAATTAAATATAATGGAAACCAGAAATACTGCACAGATGCTGTTTCCGCCGCATATTTTAAAGAAATCTGTAAAAAGGCAGACGTGCCGTTCCAGACCTTTGTAAACCGTTCCGATATGGCGGGAGGTTCTACCCTTGGAAATATCTCCGGAACACAGGTTGCAGTAAAGGCGGTTGATATAGGAATTGCCCAGCTTGCAATGCACTCTTCCTATGAAACATCAGGAGTGCAGGATACAGAACGTCTGATAGAGGCAGTAAAAGTATTTTTCGCATAAAAGGAACAGGAGGGATGAAATGACATTATTTTTAGAATATCCAAAATGTACCACATGTAAAAAGGCGAAAGCCTGGCTTATGGAAAACGGCGTGGAATTTACAGACCGTCACATTGTGGAAGAGAATCCAACAGAAGAAGAGCTGAAAGAGTGGATCCAGAAAAGCGGGCTTCCGTTAAAACGTTTCTTTAATACAAGTGGAATGAAATACAGAGAGCTGGGCTTAAAGGACAAGCTTGGTGATATGACAGAAGAGGAACAGACTGCTCTTCTGGCAACAGACGGAATGCTTGTAAAAAGACCTCTTTTAATAGGAGAAGACTTTGTGATTCCCGGATTTAAAGAGGCTGCATGGAGAGAAGCTCTGAATAAATAGCAGAAAGAGAGGAAAGCGATATGAAGACACTGGAACTGAAAGACGGTTTTTACTGGGCAGGGATTGTAGACGACAGCCTGCGTGTGTTTGACATTATCATGTATACAGAATTTGGAACAACGTATAATTCCTATGTATGGAAAACAGGTGACAAAACCATTCTTTTTGAGACTGCAAAAGGCAAATGCTTTGACGAGTATCTTGATAAGTTAAAAGAAATCATTGACGTGACAAAGATTGACTATCTTGTAGTAAGTCATACAGAGCCGGATCATGCAGGAAGTATTGAAATGCTTCTTGATTACAGCCCGCAGATGAAGGTGATCGCAACAGGCTGTGCCATCGGATTTTTAAAAGAAATTGTAAACAGAGATTTCTGTGCCATTGCAGTGAAGGACAATCAGGAAATGGTGATCGGAGAAAAAACTCTGAAATTTATGATCGTGCCAAATCTCCACTGGCCGGATACTATGTACACCTATATTGAGGAAGAGGGCATTCTTGTAACCTGCGACTCCTTTGGCTCTCATTATGCTTTCCAGGATGTTCTTGTAAGTAAGGTAAAGAACAGAGACGATTACATGAAGGCAGCAAAATATTATTTTGACTGTATTATCGGACCGTTTAAGCCATATATGTTAAAGGCTTTAAGCAGAGTAAGAGATTTGCCTGTTTCCATGATCTGTCCGGGACATGGACCGGTTCTTGATGAAAGAATCCAGGAAATGTATGACACATATGAAGACTGGTGTACTGTTATCAATCCAAATAAGAAAAAGACAGTAGTGATTCCTTATGTAAGCGCTTACGGCTATACTGCCCAGCTTGCAGAGAAGATTGCAGAAGGAATCAAAGACAGCGGAGATGTGGATGTGCGCTGTTACGATATGGTAGAGGCAGACCAGGCGAAGGTGCTGGAGGAAATCGGTTTTGCAGACGGTCTTCTTTTTGGTACACCTACCATCGTGGGAGAGGCGTTAAAGCCAATCTGGGATCTTACCACTTCCATTTTTGCAGGCACACATGGCGGAAAGCTGGCAAGTGCGTTCGGAAGCTACGGCTGGAGCGGAGAGGGTGTTCCTCATATTATGGAGCGTTTAAAACAGCTCAAAATGAAGGTGACAGACAGCTTCCGTGTGCGCTTCAAGCCAAGCGAGGTACAGCTTCTTGACGCTTATGAGTATGGATACAATTTCGGCTGCCTTCTTCAGGAAAAAGAAAATCCGAAGAAATCAGGAACACGTACACTTGTAAAATGCCTTGTTTGCGGCGAAATTTTTGATTCCTCTCTTGACATCTGCCCGGTCTGTGGTGTCGGTCGGGAAAACTTTGTACCATATGAAAAAGAAGAATCTTCTTTCAGAAAGGATTCTAACGAGTTTTATGTGATTCTCGGAAACGGAGCTGCAGGATTAAGCGCTGCAAAGGCAATCCGTGAGCGTGACCTTACCGGTTCTGTGATTATGATCTCCAATGAGCCGTATTCCACATACAACCGCCCGATGCTTACCAAGGCGCTTGCAGCAGGACTGAAGGCAGAGGAAATTGCAGTGGAGGAAGAGAACTGGTATAAAGAAAACAACATTCACCAGATTCTCGGAAAAGAAGTAAAAGCTATTAATGAGAAAGAAAAAGAAGTAGCGCTTTCTGACGGTACAAAACTGAAATACACAAAACTGATTTATGCCCTTGGCTCCGAGTGCTTTGTTCCGCCGATCCCGGGAGCAGACAGAGAAGGTGTGATTGCAATTCGCCGTATGTCTGATATTGAGAAAATTGAGTCTATGTTAGAGCGTGTAAACCATGCGGTTGTAATAGGCGGCGGTGTTCTTGGTCTGGAAGCTGCATGGGAACTTAGAAAGCTTAAAAAAGAGGTGACAGTTCTTGAGCTTGCTCCGCAGATCATGGGACGTCAGCTTGATAGTGCAGCCAGCGAAATGCTGGTAAATATCAGCGAGGCAGCAGGAATTTCTGTTCACACAGGTGTGCAGATTTCTGAAATTACAGGAGAATCATCAGCAACAGGCGTAGCTCTTTCTGACGGAAGAGTATTTCCGGCAGAACTCGTTATTATTTCCGCAGGTGTACGTGCAAATACAGCTCTTGCAAACGCAGCGGGCGTGGAAGTAAACAGAGGAATCCTTGTAAACGCAAACATGGAAACAAGTGTGGAAAATATTTATGCCTGTGGAGATTGTGCAGAATTTGAGGGCATCAATTACGCAATATGGCCGCAGGCGTTGGAGCAGGGAGAAACTGCAGGTGCAAATGCAGCCGGAGAAAAGAAAGAGTATACTACGGTTTCCGCAGGTCTTTCTTTCCACGGAATGAATACTTCTCTTTATGCGATCGGAGACAATGGAAAAGACAGCGGAAAAAAATATCGTACAGCAGAATTTAAAGACGAAATGAGAAAACAGTACGAAAAGTATTACTTCTTTAATAACCGTCTCTGCGGCGCAATTTTAATTGGAGATACCTCTAAGATGGCGAAGGTGACAGAGGCTGTGGAAAAAAAGAAAACATTTCAGGAGTTTTTTGCCTGATAAAGGAGTGTCATGACAAAAAACCTTGTATATAAAGGGAAATTCTCAGAGTATACAGAAGAACTTTTAAGACTGAGACGCCATTTTCACCAGCATCCGGAGCTTGCTCTTCAGGAAAAAGAAACTTCATCTTTTATCCAGTCTTACATGGAGAAACTGGGGTATATGCTTACCCTGGTTCCTCCTACAGGCTGGATAGCAGAGTTACCGGAGCTGAGAGACAGAGAGAAATGTATGGTTGTCCGGGCGGAGATGGATGCCCTTCCAATAGAAGAGAAAACAGATCTTCCTTATGCGTCTGAAAATACCGGGTGTATGCATGCCTGCGGGCACGATGCCATTCTTGCCGCTGCTCTGATTCTTGCAAAAATTATCGCAGAGGAGAAAGATACTTTCCCTGTTTCCGTCCGTTTTCTTTTTGAGCCGGCAGAGGAGATCGGCGAAGGTGCTGCCAGAATGATCGAGGCAGGGGCGCTTGACGGGGCGGACGCCTTTTTTATGTTTCACTATGCAGGAGATGAAAGCTTTGGCATGACGGTGCATGAAGGGCAGGCATCTTCTATGATCGGTGGAATAGAAATACATATCCACGGGAAATCCAGCCATTGGTGTGAGGCGGAAAAAGGTGTAGATGCCATTTACGGAGCTTCTGTGGCTGCAAAGGCGATTTACGAGTTGAACCGGGATTACAAAGGCAGAGGAAAAGCCCTGATAGGGCTCGGAAGCATTCATGGCGGCGAGTATGCAAATATCATTGCAGATCATGTAGTGATGAAAGGGAACATACGCGTATGCAGAGAAGAAGATTATCGCAGACTTCAAAATGCTCTGAGAGATATTCTGAAAAAAACAGAAGAAGAGACAGGAACAAGGATTGTTGTGAGAGAACCGAAGCCGCCAGTTCTTCCTTTTGCCAATGATGTGTCTCTTACAGAGGCAGTAAAAAAAGCAGGGAAAAAAGTATTTAAAGAGCGTTTCTGGACGGAGGGAGAAGAAGAACTTTTTCTGTCCGGAGATAATGCCTACCGGTATTTTCGGAAGGTAAAGGGGGTTTTTACCGTGTTTCTGGCAGGACTTGAAGAGGAAAACTATCCCCTTCATCATTCAAAGTTTCAGATTGATGAAGGAATCCTTCCATACAGTGTAGAAGCTCTTTATGAAATCATAAAAGAAGCGGGAAGAAAGGAAATCATATGAAATACGGAAAAATACGCATAGAAGATGGATACCTGATATTTACAAAGCATATGATGATGAACAATCTTCCCTGCAGGGATATACTCTGGGCATATATGCGGCGGGAGGGAATGGACGGTGTGGAGGAACGTCAGCTCATTTCCAATTATCTTGTCATTGTTACAAGAAGAAGAAAACGCTATAAATTCGATATGACAGAGCGGGAAGTGCAGGAGTGTATCCGGCTTTTAAAGGTTCTGAACCCGGAAATGGCAGTGGGATTTCCGAAAGGAGGAAGGCTCCCCCTTCAGAATCTCTGGAATACCAGAGATTTAGGGGCGATCATTACAGAAGATGAGCGTCACATTCTTCCGAGAAGACTTTTGCGAAGCGGGGATCTGTATCATCTCTCTCTGGCAGACCAGAAGGCGCTTTGTGAGGAATACCGTGTGACAAAAATAATTGATCTTCGGACAGAGGCAGAGGCAAAGGAGCGTCCGGATACCATTTTACCGGAAGTGGAGTATTATCGTATTCCTGTTCTGGACGAACCACGTCCTGGTATTACGCATATTCAGGACATGGATTGGGGATTTTTAAAAAATCAGAAAAATCCGGAAAAATTTATGGAAAAAGTATATGAGGAAATTTTAAGTGATCAGTATTCTGTAAAGCAGTTTGCGCGTTTTGTGGATGTTCTTCTTCATCATGAAAACGGCGCTGTTTTATGGCATTGCAGTACAGGAAAAGATCTGACAGGCATTGCAACTGCCATTCTTTTATGTGCTCTTGGAGTTTCCAGAAAGGAAATCTGGGAAGATTACAGGAGAACAGACAGCTGTCTGGATAAAGATCGAGTATATACCAAGCGTTTCCTGGAAAGCTGTCCGAACATGGGAGAACAGGAAATGAAAAATGCAGAGGTGTTTTTTAAAACAGAGGAACAGTGGCTTGCCGGGGCAATTTCTGTTCTGGAAAAAACTTATGGTTCTGTGGAACAGTTCCTGAAAAAAGGTCTGTATTTGACGCCAAAAGCTCAGGAAGAGCTGAAAATGAAGTATCTCATATAAAAAGTCAGTTTTTTTGAAAAAATATCCCCCCTACGGGCTTGTAGAGGGGATTTTCCCTATTTATAATGAAGATATTCATGAGTGAGAAGGAGGATGATACAAATGAAATTAAAAAAAGTGACAGGTTTTATCAGCGCACTGGCACTGGCAGCTTCTTTACTTGTTGTACCGTCTGTAAGAGTGCAGGCAGGAGCAGAGGATTCTTCGGTTGTTGTTACTATGCCGACTACATCAGAGCCGGAATCCGGATTTGATCCGGCATATGGCTGGGGAGCAGGAGAGCACGTACATGAGCCGCTTATTCAGAGCACCCTTGTACGCACAACAAAAGATTTGAAAATCGAAAATGACCTGGCAACTGAGTATTCCTGCAGTGATGACAAGATGACCTGGACAGTAAAAATCCGTGATGATGTAAAATTCACAGACGGAGAGCCGCTTACTGCACAGGATGTTGCCTTTACATATAATACCTGCAGAGATGAAAGTACAGTCAATGATTTTACTATGTTAAAAGAAGCAGTTGCAGTAGATGATACAACTGTGGAATTTCACATGAATGAGCCATATTCTATCTGGCCGTATACAATGGCAATCGTAGGAATTGTACCGGAACACGCTTACAGCGAAACATACGGACAGAATCCTATTGGTTCCGGACGTTATATTATGAAACAGTGGGATAAGGGGCAGCAGGTGATTTTTGAAGCAAATCCGGATTACTATGGAGAAGAGCCGAAGATTAAAAAGCTTACCGTTCTTTTTATGGAAGAAGACGCGGCTCTTGCAGCTGCTATGGCAGGACAGGTTGACGTTGCTCATACAGCTGCTTCCTACAGTGACCAGGAAATCGAAGGCTACAGTCTGATGCGTGTGGACACGGTTGATAACAGAGGATTTAATCTGCCTGTTACAGAGCCGGAAGAAAAAGACGGCATTGTTTATGGAAATTCTCTGACCTCTGATGTGAATGTGCGCCGTGCCATCAACCTTGCTATTGACAGAGAGGAAATGATCGACAACGTATTAAACGGATATGGAACCGTTGCATACAGTGTATGTGATAAAATGCCCTGGTATAACGATCAGGCAGTGACAGAATATGATCTGGATGCGGCAAAAGCTCTGATGGATGAGGCTGGATGGACAGAGGGAAAAGATGGTATCCGTGAAAAAGACGGAGAAAAAGCAGAATTGACTCTTATGTTCAGCAACGGAGATTCTGTTCGTCAGGCTCTTGCAGAAGATACGGCAAATCAGCTTCGTGAGCTTGGAATTGATGTGAAAACAGAAGGCGTAGGCTGGGATACTGCATACGACCGAGCACAGTCCGAACCGCTTATGTGGGGCTGGGGTGCACATACTCCAATGGAGCTTTACAACATTTATCATTCTATGGAGGAAACAGGTCTTGCCCAGTATTCTCCTTACGCAAACGAAACAGTAGACAAATATATGGATGAAGCTCTGGAAAGCGATAACCTGGAAGAGTCTTATGAACTCTGGAAAAAGGCTCAGTGGGACGGAACAACCGGTATCACACAGGATGGAGACATTCCGTGGATCTGGCTTTGCAATATTGACCATCTGTACTTTGTCCGCGACGGACTTGCTGTGGCAGATCAGAAAATCCATCCGCACGGACATGGCTGGTCTATTGTAAATAATATTGACGAATGGGAATGGGAGTAAGATTTTGATTAAAAAGAATGTGACATTATTGATGAAGAATTTTGTGAGAATGATTTTACTTCTCGTTGCAGTCAGCATTGTTACATTTGCCCTTGTTTCAGCCTCCCCCATTGACCCTTTGCAGGCCAATGTGGGGCAGGCTGCCCTGGGCAGCATGAGCGAGGCGCAGAAAGAAAAACTTCGTTCTTACTGGGGAGTGGACACCCCACCGGTTCAGAGATACCTGAACTGGGCAAAAGATTTTATAAAAGGAGATATGGGAACTTCTCTTGTATACCGCCAGCCGGTTACAAAGGTCATTGCGGTAAAGCTTGGAAATTCTCTGTTTCTCATGGGACTCGCCTGGATTATATCCGGGCTTTTGGGCTTTCTTCTGGGAGTGATCGCAGGAGTGTTTAGAGGAAAGCCCATAGACAAGGTGATTAAGGGATATTCCCTTGTGATTGCAAGCACCCCGGCGTTCTGGCTTGCCCTCCTTCTTTTGATTGTATTTGGGGTATGGCTTCGTGTACTTCCTATAGGATTAAGCGTTCCTATTGGTGTGGAAGCAAGCGGCGTTACATTTCTTGATCGTGTGCGTCATGCTATTTTGCCGGCTCTTACTTTAAGCATTACCGGCATTTCCAACATTACCCTTCACACAAGAGAAAAAATGATTGATATTATGGAGAGTGATTACGTTCTGTTTGCCAGAGCAAGGGGGGAAAGTATCTGGAGCATTGTGCTCCATCATGGTCTTAGAAATGTTCTTCTTCCAGCCATGACGCTTCAGTTTGCTTCTATCAGCGAGATTATAGGCGGCTCTGTTTTAGTAGAGCAGGTATTTTCCTATCCCGGACTTGGGCAGGCGGCTGTGTCTGCGGGAACAGGAAGTGACGTGCCACTTTTGATGGGGATTACCCTCATTACGGCAGCCATTGTATTTATGGGCAATTTTATTGCGAATCTCCTTTATGGAACGGTAGACCCCAGGATCCGGAAGGGAGGCGCGCGATGAGAGGAAAATTTAATCAGAGACAGAAGGCAAAAGCGCTTCTTATTTTTTCTGTTCTGTTTCTTGCAGCAGTTGCAGCGGCAGGCGTCTTTTTAAGAGATGCCGCAATGGTCACAGATTTTTCCAGAAAAAATATAGCTCCCTGTCTTGCTTATCCTTTTGGAACAGACTGGCTTGGAAGAAATATGTTTTACAGAACACTGACCGGGCTTTCAACCAGTATTTTAATTGGCATTACGGCAGCAGGAGTGAGCGCTTTCATGGCGCTTCTTCTGGGAACGGCGGCTGCAACTCTTGGAAAAAAGGCAGATTCCGTTATTTCTTTTTTTATTGATATGGTAATGGGAATCCCCCATATCCTTCTTTTAATCCTCATTTCCTATGCCTGTGGAAAAGGTTTAAAGGGAGTTATTATAGGAGTTGCCCTCACACACTGGACTTCTCTTGCAAGACTGATAAGAGGAGAGGTGATGCAGCTCCGCCAGAGCGAATATATTCTCATTGCGGAAAAGCTGGGGCACAGCAAATTTGAAATCGCAAGAAAACATATGCTTCCCCATCTTCTGCCGCAGTTTCTTGTGGGGCTGGTGCTTTTATTTCCACACGCCATTCTCCATGAGTCAAGTATCACCTTTCTGGGATTCGGACTTTCAGCAGAACAGCCGGCGATAGGTATTATTCTTTCCGAAAGCATGAAGTACCTTATTACAGGAAAATGGTGGCTGGCAGTTTTTCCGGGAATGATGCTCGTTCTGACGGTGGTGCTTTTTGACAGAGGAGGAAGCGCCCTTCGCCGGATTTTAGACCCGGGCAGCGCCCATGAATAAGGAGAACGTATGAGTTGTACAAACAGACGACATATATTGGAAATCGAAGAGCTGTCTCTTTCTTTTTTCCAGTATGAAAATGAAAAAACCAGCAGAAAAATAGAGCTTCCTGTTATTTCAAAACTGTCCGTTTCCGTTCATGAGGGAGAAATTGTGGCAGTAGTAGGCTCCAGCGGTTCCGGAAAGAGCCTTTTGGCACACGCTATTTTAGGGCTTCTTCCCTATAACGCAAAAGTGACAGGAAATATGTATTACGATGGAGAGCTTTTAACAGAGGAACGTATCTGTGCGCTTCGCGGAAATAAAATTGCCTTTGTTCCTCAGAGTACTACCTACCTTGATCCGCTTATGACAGTAGGGAAACAGGTTCAGGGAGGAAAGGGAGAGGAAAAAAAGAAAAAACAGAGAGGGCTTTTTAAGCGGTATGGTCTTGGAGAAGAAGTAGATACAAAATATCCTTTTGAGTGCTCCGGTGGAATGACCCGTCGTGTACTTTTAACCTCAGCGCTTATGGGGGACCCGGAGCTGATTATTGCAGATGAGCCGACTCCCGGAATGGATCTTGCTCTTGCAAAAAAATCAATGGAAGATTTTCGAAATTTTGCAGATGAGGGAAAGGGAGTGCTTCTTATTACACATGATATTGAACTGGCGCTTGAAGTAGCAGACAGGATTGCTGTGTTTTATGCGGGAACAACAGTGGAAGAAGCGCCTGTAT
>JAUNAX010000039.1:0-9986 GCA_030527365.1 Eubacteriales bacterium
TGATCCGTCTTTCCATCGGAATTGAAAATGTAGAAGATATTATTGCAGATCTGAACAAAGCTCTGGAAAACGCATAAAATACAAAAAGACAGAGGGAAATATACATTTTATATGTTGTCCTCTGTCTTTTTTGATACTCAAAATTCCTTTACTTTATTTTCATTTTACTGTACCAGATACACCTCTGTGTAATACACGCCCTTGCTTTCCCCTTCTTCATGACTTGCAACGTAAATATCAATACAATTTGTCTTAATTGCGCCGCCGCAGTCTTCTGCCACATAAACCTGTCCGTTGATTACAACCTGTGAACCATAGGGAATCTGTGACGGGTCTACTGCAATGGTATGATTTGTCGTTGCTGTCACTCCTGTGGAAGTAATCCCATTTGCCCAGGGTCCGCAGCAAATACTGCATGGACAGTAATGGGTAATACGAAATGTTCCGAGAGGCTTCAACGATGCGTCTGAAGAAACAGCGACCGGCGTTCCTATCTGCACACCATTTACAAAGCCTTCCACTCCTCCTGCTGAAGCAACACCGTTTACTGCCTCTGCAAAAATACCGCTTCCTTCACTTTTTGAAATTACGCCAGCGGAAGCATCGGCAATCTGTACCTCAGCTTTATTATCGGCTTCCGTCTGCTCCTCCTTCGTGTTTCCTTCCTGCTGTTTCTTTTCCTGCTGCTTCTTATCATCTTCCACCGCATTTACAATCTTATCGGAAGTGCCCTTATCTTCCTGCCCGTCCAGAACATTCGTAGGAATATATCCGTTGTTTTCGTTGCCTTTCTCGTCCAGATACACGATTCTGCTCCATGTATCGTCGATTTTTGCAGTTCGACGGACTTTATCCATTTCCAGAAGCTCTCCCACTACCTGTCCGTCTTTTTTTCCGGGAAAATCCAGAATGTCGCAGTCTTTTGCCGCCGTTACCTCCTCGTTCATTTCCACTACGCTTGTTTCTTCACTTAACGCTGTATTCGGAATATATCCAAAAATCCTCCTGCCATTTTCATCTTCACAGTACGCTTTGCTCCAGCCGTTGTCACATACCGCCATTCTGGAAACCTCAGCCCCAAGAAGAACCGTTCCAAGAGCCTTCCCCTTTTCACCTGGCATACTTCTCACAGTCGTTTCTTTTACGGTAACATACGCTTTATCTTCTTTCGCAAGTGCCTGGACTTCCTTTCCTTCTCCGTCCTCCACCAGAAAGCTTTTCTCTGTTTTCTGCTCTTTTTTATAGGAAGCTTCTGCCTCACTGTAGCCCGGTATCCCGGCAAACACAGGGACCGTAACCAGAAACGAAGCACAGATGCACATTGCTGTCACTGATTTTTTCATAAATAAAATCCTCCTGTCACTCTGTGACTGTATCATAGCACACCCCTGTTTCTTTTTCAATTTTCCCCTGTTGATTTAGAGTTTTTTAAGAATTATGAACCATAAAAAACTTCACAAATACCATATTTCACGTTACAATAAGCTTATGAGTACAAAAGATATTTCCAATAAAGAACGAAGAAACAAACAGAGACAAAAGGAACGGGAGCAGCAGGTGCTTCGCCAGAAAATATTTCTTGGCTCTGCCGCACTTGTCCTTATGTTTCTTATATGGAAGCTTTTCTTTGTAAATCCAGGAGATGTTGGCTTACAGTCTGTAAATTCTGCCTGTGAATCCTACAGAAGCCAGGTAGAGGAAGTGGCTTCTGATTACGGCATGACGGAATACGTTGACCTGATTCTTGCTCTTATGATGCAGGAAAGCTCCGGACAGGGTACCGATGTCATGCAATCATCAGAAGGCGCTTACAATACCTTATACCCTCAGATTCCAGGAGGTATTACCGATGTTTCCTACTCTATCCAATGCGGTATACAAGAATTAAAATATTCTATGGATAAAGCCGGGGTTAAAAATCCTACCGATTTTAAACGTATCCGTCTTGCCCTGCAGGGATATAATTTTGGAGCTGATTCTTATTTTTCTTATCTTAAAGATAATAACATTACTTCCTGGAGTTTTGAATCCGCAAAAGAATTTGCCCGAATCGCAAGCGGAAATATGAAGCGGAACGAAGAAGACCCGCTTCATGATCCTGCTGGTCCGTGGGATTACGGCGATCAGAGATACCCGGAACATGTGCTGCGCTATTATCATCCGGAAGAATCCTGAAAAATTTTCTCTATTGTATAAAAAGTTCGGAAAAAATATTTTTTGACATTTTTTCAAAAAGTATTTGACATTTTCAGATTTATATAGTAGAATAATCTTGTCCTTGAGAGACAAAGCAGGATATGCGATAGTGGCGTAGTTGGTAACGCGCGACCTTGCCAAGGTCGAGACCGCGGGTTCGAGCCCCGTCTATCGCTCTGAAAAAGACTTTCCATTATCGGAAAGTCTTTTTTGTTTTATCTGCTTCTTTTCCCATCAGATATAAATATCCGTCCTCCAAAGTCGCTTCCTCCTGTTTTGCCATTTCTTCCGGTTTTTCTTCACTGATGACTCTTACCCGGATTCCCCGTTCTGTATAACATTTGGAGGAAACATGATATTTTCTCTCCAGCTCCCGGATTTCTTTTTCATTTTCTACTTCGCAGCTCCACACATGACCGCTCGCATCTTCTACCAGTTGTCTCATACTTCCAGAATAAAGAAATTCTCCTTTTTTCATCACAGACAATTTGCTGCAGGTTGCCTCCAGATCCTCTACCACATGCGTGGAAAAAAGCACGGTTCTGTTTTCCGAAAAATCCACCAGCAAATTTCGAATACGGATACGCTCCTCCGGGTCAAGCCCTGTCGTCGGTTCATCTACAATGAGAAACTCCGGTTCATGGAGAAGCGCCTGCACAAGTCCCACACGCCGTTTCATTCCTCCGGAAAGCTGGCGCATCTTCTTTTTCCTGTGTTCTGCCAGCCCTGTTTTTTCAAGATAATAAGAAATCTTTTCCCGGCATTGTTTTCCCGGAACGCCTGCAAGATTCCCCATGTATTCCAGGCATTCCTGCACAGTAAGTCCGGGATATAATTCAATTTCCTGTGGGAGATACCCTATTTTTCTCTGAATTTTTTCATAATTTCCTTCGCTGTAAAGCATTCCATCAAAAGAGACGCTTCCCTCTGTTGGTTTCACCACGGTTGTAAGAACACGCATCAGTGTTGTTTTTCCCGCTCCGTTTTCTCCCAGAAGACCATATACGCCCTTCGGGATTTCCAAATCCGCATCATGAATTGCTGTCACTCCGTTTTTAAAGGTTACTGTCAGATTTTTTATTTTAATACTCATATATTCAACCTCTTTTCTTAATCAATCTCTTCAGTGCCACACCCAAAAGGATTGTACCAAAAAGCCACAAAATTTTTCCCAATAACCAGCTCACATCTCCTATATCCTCTATATCTCGAAAGGTATAAGAAAAAGGATTCCAGATTCCCATTCTCCTGTCTCCATATATGGAATTTACAGCAATCCATAAAACAAGAGAAATACCGGCTCCTGCCCACATATTTCGAAAAATACAGGCAATGAAGCTTGATAGCATTCCCCACAACATAATAGTTCCTGCCATAGCCAAAAGATACATAAGAAAAAGAAAAAGCTCTTTTCCCCATTCACCCTGCCAGTAAGGAATTGGGTTCTGAAAAAAATATACCAAACCATACCCGGCAATCCCCAGAAGAAAAAGATAAGCTTCTTGTACTGCCATTCTCCTCCATATAAAACCCATTCTGTTCTTCAGCGGATACAGTCGTTCTATTTCCCATCTTCCTGAAGAAATCTCTCTGGCGTAAGTATCAGCACAGAAGATAGCAGCAAGAATCCCCATCTGCGGTTCCATAGTACCGCCTATCTCATTTGTAAATACCACGCCGCGAATAATACTTAAAACAGCCGTAAAAAATATAGAATATGCAAGTTTATATATAGGAAGAGAAATTTTCATTTCTGTAAAAAATATATTTCGTTCTCTCATTATAATCTCCTCCTTTTCCACAGCCACATAGAAATCAGAAGAATAACTGCAGATGCCAATATAAGAAAGCACTGATTAAATACAGTAATATCCGGTTCCCTTACATTAAAAAAATCTCCAGGAAAACGCACCATGATTGCAAGCGGTCTTCCGTAATACCCAAACTCGCCATCCTCGTTATAGCTTCCCATATTAGAATAAATCATATATAAAATAAGAAGCGGCGCTCCGGGAAGCGGATTTTTGAAAAGAAGTGCAATTAAAGTGTACACACTTACTACCATAAGCATATTCGGAAGAATATAACGCCCTGTTGCCCGCAGAAAATCCATCAGTTGGATTTCAAACCCGCTGTTTCCCCTATCTGCGTATAAAATCCCCCAGAATACAAGATTCAAGATTGCAAGGACAATACAACACACAAGAAATCCTCCTGCTGTCTTTCCAAGAACATACTGCCACGGAGAAACCGGTTTTGTATGAAGAAGCTCATACGTGGTTTTTCTTGTGTCCTGCCAAAACAGAAACGCAAGCATGACCGCAGAAAAAAATCCCATATAAAGTCCTGCAAAATCAGCAAATTTCAAGGAGAAATAGGACGAAAAGCTTCGATTCTTTAACTGTTCGTCCAGATACCTGTTAATCTCCGCTTTTGTCCCAAGATGAAACTTTGTATCTTCATAAGAATAATACGCATTATAATACTGATATGTTTCTTCCAGATACAGACAGGCTTTCTTTATCTCCATATTTTCCATTTCTTTTAAGACAGCATCACTTTCCCCTTCACTCATTCCAAACTCAGAAATCAGAGTTTCCCTGACTCCCTCTTCCCAGATTTTTCTCCGCTCTTTTTCTGAATTTTCCGGAACAGGAACGTACCCTTCTGTAATTTCCCCTTCTGCTGAATATTCTGGAAGTTTTCTGTTTATTTCTTCTTCTGAGCGGATATAATGGATTTCCATATAGGGCTTCAAATTATAAAACACCCCTGCAAGTACGATAAAAAATCCAATCCAAAATAATGGTCGCTTGAGATAATTTTTTATCTCTCTTTTCATTACGGCAATCATATATATTCCCCCTTTGTTTTGATACCATTATTATAGAAGGAATTTATCAATAAAAAGACAATGCCGGACGATTTTATTTCGTCCGGCAGAAAATTGCCTGTACAAAGGCGCCTCCTTCTTTTTTATTTTCCAAAAGAAGCTTTCCTCCATGTTTTTCACAATACAATCGGCTGATATACATACCAAGCCCTGTATGCTTTAAGCTGTCCTTTATATTTTGCTGATAAAACGGCTCTGTCAGCCTGTCTTTTTCTTTCCCGAAACCGCTGCCATCGTCCTGCACGCAAAGCCGCACCATCTCCTCTGTGACAGATAAATGGATTTCTACCTTTTCTTTTGCATACCGCAGGGCATTGGAAAGGAGATTTTCCATTACCTCAAGAATAATCTCTTTATCTCCGTAAAAATCTCCTTGTATTTCATCAACAACCAGTATGCAGCTTTTTTCATACTGTTTCTCAAAAATATCCGTTTCTGCCCGAATCTCTTTTTCCAACTGCACCCCTGTAATTTTTTCACTTTTCAACTCTCTTTTATCAAGCCCGCTCATCTTGCGCATGGTTTCTACAAAAACATCCATACGCTGAATCTGCTTTTCACTCTCGCATACCATCTGTAACGCATTTTCCATATCTGCATTTTGGTCCGCCAGATATTCCTTTAACATTTCCTGATAACCTCTTAATACAGAAAGAGGAGAACGAATATCATGGGCAATGGAGGCTTTTAACATTTTTTCCTCCTCTATGTTTCGCCAGAGACGAAGAGTGTTCTCCGAAAGCTGTTCTCTCATGCACTCAAATTCCCGGCAAAGCTCTCCCATTTCATCTCTGTTTTCGTAGGTAATATGAAAGTCCAAATCATTTTCCCCAATGCGCCTGGACGCCATTTTAAGCTCCTCTATAGGGTATTTCAGTTTATTTTTATAAAAAAGAAAAACAGCCCCAACACAGCAGGCAAAAGAAATAACAAGTACTGCATATGTATCAAGAAAATCACAAAGCTCAGATACTCTTCTATCCACGCCTGTCATTTTATCAAGAGCCGGTCTTGCAATTTTCGCTGTATAAGAAGGAATTTCTTCTGCCGCTGTTTCGCTCTCTATTGCCTGAATATATTTCTCCTGATCTATGTACTTCCACCAGATAGTCTGCTGTATCTGATTCGCTCCACGAATCACAAGCGCAGAAAAAATAAAACTTAAAATAAGAGAAATTCCCATATATAAAACGATTGTCTTTCTCAGAGAAAGGTTCCTTATTTTATCCATCGATACCCCAGCCCCCATACTGTTTCAATATACTCCGTATCTGTACATTCTTTCAGTTTTTTGCGAATACGCCGGATCAGTTCTGTAATCACCCGACTGTCTCCCTCGCCTTCATATCCGCATACTCTCTCATAAATCCTCTCTTTATCAAAAACCTGACCTGGATTCATGGAAAGAAATTCTATAATGGAGTATTCCAGCTTTGTAAGCTCCAGGCGCTCTTCTCCTATCTGCACCTGTTTCCTTCCGTAATCAACAAGAAGCTCGCCCTGAAAGCAAAAGTCTGATTTTCCCCTGCTTCTCTCTTCCCGCTTTAAATGTGCCGTAATCCTCGCTTCCAGTTCCTTTAAGCTGAAGGGTTTTAAAATATAATCGTCCCCTCCGGATAAAAGCCCGTTTACTCTGTCCTCTTCCTCCACTCTCGCTGTGAGAAACAAAATAGGACAGGATACTTTATCCCTGATGCGGCGGCATACTTCAAGCCCGTCAAGATAAGGCATATTTACGTCCAGAAGAATAATATCCGGATTCTGTGCTGCTTTTTTCAAAGCATCTGCTCCGTCTGGCGCAGTTATCACCTCATAATTTTTCATTTCAAAATATGTCCGAAGCATTTTTAAAAGTTCTCTGTCATCGTCTATCATAAGAATTTTCTTTTTCAACTTTATCACCTCAGAAATATTATAACCTATAATTCTCAACAGAAAAACAACCAAAAAAGGAAGCCTCAAAAGAGACTTCCCGATTTTCCAAAAATCAATGGTGGAACAGACGGATTCCTGTAAATGCCATTGCCATATTGTATTTGTTGCAGGTTTCGATTACTGAATCGTCACGAACAGAGCCGCCCGGCTGTGCAATATATTTCACACCGCTCTTATGTGCTCTCTCAATATTGTCACTAAATGGGAAGAATGCGTCAGAACCAAGTGTCACATCTGTCATTTTGTCAAGCCATGCACGTTTTTCTTCTCTTGTAAACACTTCCGGTTTCTCTGTAAAGATGTTTTCCCATGCACCGTCAGCAAGAACGTCCATGTATTCCTCGCCAATATACACATCAATGGCATTATCTCTCTCTGCTCGTGTAATACTGTCTTTAAATGGCAGATTCAACACCTTCGGACACTGACGAAGGAACCAGTTATCTGCCTTCTGTCCTGCAAGTCTTGTACAATGTACACGTGACTGCTGTCCTGCACCAACGCCGATTGCCTGTCCATCTTTTACAAAGCATACGGAGTTAGACTGTGTATATTTCAGAACTATCAGAGAAATTTTCATATCTCTTTTTGCTTCCTCGGAAAGCTCTTTGTTCTCTGTTACAATATTGGAAATCAGCTCGTCATCAATAGAAAGCTCCTGACGTCCCTGCTCAAAGGTTACGCCAAACACTTCTTTATGCTCAAGTGGCGCCGGTACATAATCCGGATCGATTTCAATTACATTGTAGTTTCCTTTTTTCTTCTGCTTCAGGATTTCCAGCGCTTCCTCTGTATATCCCGGAGCGATCACGCCGTCAGAAACCTCTCTCTTAATGAGAAGAGCGGTATCTTTATCGCACACGTCAGACAGAGAAATGAAATCTCCGAAGGAGGACATTCTGTCTGCGCCTCTTGCTCTTGCGTATGCACAGGCAATCGGAGAAAAGTTTTTCCAGTCCATATCGTCTACCCAGTAAATTTTTGCAAGTGTCTCTGTAAGAGGAAGTCCAATGGAAGCTCCTGCAGGAGAAACGTGCTTAAAAGATGTTGCTGCCGGAAGTCCGGTTGCTTTTTTCAGGTCGCGCACAAGCTGCCAGCCGTTAAAAGCATCAAGGAAATTAATATATCCCGGTTTTCCGCTTAATACTTTGATCGGAAGCTCACTTCCATCTGCCACGTAAATTTTAGAAGGTTTCTGATTTGGGTTACAGCCATATTTTAATTCCAGTTCTTTCATGACAAATCCTCCATTTTCATTCTTTATTATTTCACTTTAATGTACTCTGTATTTTATTTGTTTTTGTTTACAATTTTGCTCTCATATTTTCCGGTTTCAATGTCAATGTAGCGTACAAAAAGAGAAACCTTATTATCTTCATTTAAACTGTTCCAGAGCATCTCAGTAAATGCGTCCATGTCGTCCATGATTTCTACCAGCTTCGGCTCTCCCTCAAAGCTTGGAAGCGGATTTCCGTCACACATATAAGTATGAATGAAATGTCCCTCTCCTGCTGCTGCATTTTCATATGCAAAAGTGTAGCGGTTACAGGAATCTGGACAGCCGTTGTTGCTTTTTAAAATAGACATTGCATAGTTGAATTTTCCGTCTTCCACATGAAGAATACCGGAAATACGAGGTGTGTAATTTGGTGCATCCGGCTCAAACTCTCTGCTTCTTAAAGACTGTTCAAAAGTAAGCTGATGATCCATTCCCTCATAAATAGTATCTGTCTGGTCACCGTTTGTAACGATTGTCTTATTTCCCAGTACACGTACCGGCGCATATATAATGAGACTTGGGTCTGTTAATTTGGACGGGTCAAATGCCTGTGTACGGATTCCCTCTCCTTCTTCCACGAAAACGCGGTTTCTGCTGTTCTCGCTTCTTCCCATGATGAAATAAGCTGTCACTGCTTTTTTCCCATCCGGTGTACGACCAATTACAATTCCTCTGCCCGGATAAGCATTTTCTCTCAGTTCTTTTTCCAGTGATAACATTTTCATAAATCTCGTTCTCCTTTTCTTATGAATAAATACAAAAAAGCCTGGGAAGCCCTTGTTCCAGGCTGCCCAGGCGGTCGGCACATGATACACTGCACTCCCTGTAGGTAATCCTACTTTCCGCCAGTCATGCAGTCACTATGCTTAATATACAATATTTTTTTTAAATTTTCAAGCTGAAAAAAATTTATTTTTACAAATTTTCCTGAAGAATGTAATCTTCCTGTATCTGTGCCGCTATATCTGACTTCATTTTTTCCCAGGCTTCCGGATTTTCCACGTAGTATTTCGGACAGTTTTTCCCGGTCACATCATAGTGACGGATCACATTTTCCTCTGTCAGTCCAAAACGTGTACAGAGCCATGCAGCAAGTTTTACAACCGAATCATACGTTGCCTCATTAAACGCACCTGTGTCATCTACATGACAGCATTCGATAGAAAGAGAGTCCACATTTCTCTCATTTGTGGCATAGGACATTTCCGATGTGGGAATACACTGTACCACTTCCCCGTCAAGCCCCACCACAAAATGGCTGCTTACCTTTGTTTCATGTGTGGCTGCCAGATTTTCAAAATAATTGCGGTTATCCATTGCGCCTGCTCCGGGATTTGCCGTATAATGAATGGCTATGTACTTTATCTGTTCAATGGGAATTTGCGGTCTGGAATACTCATTTGGTGTAAGAAGCTGCACATCTATATAAGGCGCGCCCTCAGCCTGCCACTGCTCTGCTCCGCTATTCTGCTCGGAAACAACCCGCTGCCATTCCTGCCGTTGCCTCACCTGATACATTCTATACAGAAAAAAGCCGGAAACACAAAACATCACAAAAAAGCCTGCCAGAAAAAGAAATACGTGAAAATTCCTCTCTCTTACCCGGTCCTTCTTTGTTTTTTTCTTTTTTGAAAAAGCAGACCGTCCACTGTGGGACGGTCTTACAGATGCTTTTCCTGCTTT
>JAUNAX010000039.1:10086-17825 GCA_030527365.1 Eubacteriales bacterium
TTTTCCTGCTTTTCTTTGTTCCATATCTTTTCAATTATAACAAATATTTATTTGTCATCTATACTGTAGTTCGGTGCTTCCTTTGTAATATGAATATCATGAGGATGGGACTCTTTTAAGGACGCTGCTGAAATCTTGACAAATTTGCCTGTTGTTTTTAAAGCTTCGATATTTTCTGCTCCGCAGTAACCCATACCGGAACGAAGACCACCCATTAACTGGAATACTGTATCTTCTACATGACCTTTATAGGCTACACGACCTTCCACGCCTTCCGGAACAAGTTTCTTTGCGTTCTGCTGGAAATAGCGGTCTTTGCTTCCGTTTTCCATAGCTGCAATAGAACCCATACCACGGTATACTTTGTATTTTCTTCCCTGGTAAAGCTCGAATGTTCCCGGGCTTTCGTCACAGCCTGCAAACATACTTCCCATCATACAAACATTTGCGCCTGCTGCGATGGCTTTTGTAATATCTCCGGAATATTTGATTCCGCCGTCTGCAATAATCGGAATACCATAACGGTTTGCCACTTCATAGCAATCCATAACTGCTGTAATCTGCGGAACACCGATACCTGCAACCACACGTGTAGTACAGATAGAACCAGGTCCGATACCAACCTTTACTGCATCTACGCCAGCTTCGATCAGCGCTTTTGTTGCCTCTCCTGTTGCTACGTTTCCTGCAATTACCTGCAGTTCCGGGAATGCTGCCTTAATCTCACGGACTGCTCTTAAAATATTTTCGGAATGACCGTGTGCAGAGTCTACTACAATAACGTCTACTGCTGCGTTTACAAGCGCTTCCACTCTTGCAAGAACATTTGCTGTAATTCCGACTGCACCGCCACAGAGAAGACGTCCCTGCTCATCTTTTGCAGCAAGCGGATATTTAATCTGCTTTTCAATGTCCTTGATCGTAATAAGACCTTTTAAATTAAAGTTGTCATCTACAATGGGTAATTTTTCCTTACGTGATTTTGCAAGGATTTTTTTTGCTTCCTCAAGAGTGATTCCTTCTTTTGCAGTGATCAGTCCTTCAGAAGTCATACATTCCTTAATTTTTCTGGAAAAATCTGTCTCGAATTTTAAATCACGGTTTGTGATAATTCCAACAAGTTTTTTCCCTTCTGTAATCGGAACACCTGAAATACGGAATTTTGCCATTAAATCATTGGCATCTCTCAGTGTGTGTTCCGGTGATAAATAAAATGGGTCGGTGATGACTCCATTCTCAGAACGTTTTACCTTATCAACCTCTTCCGCCTGAGCTTCGATTGTCATATTTTTGTGAATAATACCGATACCGCCCTGTCTTGCCATGGCAATCGCCATTCTATGCTCTGTGACAGTATCCATTCCTGCGCTCATCATAGGAATGTTCAATTTGATCTTTTTGGTTAAATAAGTTGTTACATCTACCTGATTTGGAATTACCTTTGAATACGCCGGAACTAACAGGACGTCATCAAACGTAATGCCTTCACCGATGATAGTACCCATTGCATTTCCTCCCTTATGTATATTTAATTTTGATTTTGTTCCATAGTGTAACAAAAATCCCCTTTTGTGTCAATCCAAAAAAACTTTGCTGGGTGCTGAATTTTTCATAGCTTTTGCAAGCGCCTCATCTGGTTCCACAATAATCTTGCAGGCCGCATTCCCATCTCTTGTAATGATCGCAAAGCGTTTATGCTCTAAATCTCCTGAAGAATAATCCAAAACTTTCATTTTCTGGTTGCCATTATAATAATCCATTCTGTGAGAATTTAACGGAGCAACCAAATCTGCTTCTGCAAGATTCAGGCTTTTTACCCTTTTCCTTTTTGACTGGGACATGATCACATCAATATCCATCTCTCCGTTTACAAAAAGGTATTCATACTCTAAATCTGTTTTCGGAACAATAAAATAACATCCGATTCCTGCCGCAACTGCTCCGATTAAAACCAGTGGATGAAAAAAAAGTCCTGCTGCTGTCAGAACGGCAGTAAGACCAATCATGCCGTATTTAATCAGTGAATCTTTGGCTGTTCTTTTTTTCTTGACAAGCAGCTCTGTGTATAAATCACTCATAATATCCTCCTTTTATCTTTTATTTCAGTATAGCATAAAACAGGACTAACGTCTATGACGCCAGCCCTGTTAAATTATTAATTTTCAGGCAATGATTTCATTACGTCAAAATTACATCATTCCCATTCCCGGATTACCTGCCGGAACTGCCGGTGCGTCTTCTTTAATGATAGAAACTACAGATTCTGTAGTCAGTAATGTAGAAGCAACGCTTGTTGCATTCTGAAGAGCACTTCTTGTTACTTTTGCAGGATCAAGGATTCCGCTCTTAACCATATCTACATATTCTTCGTTAAGTGCATCAAATCCCATGCCAAGCTCAGATTCTCTTACTTTATTGATGATAACGGAGCCTTCCAGACCTGCATTTGCAGAAATGTGGTACAGCGGAGCTTCCAGAGCTTTCAGGATAATGTTTGCACCTGTCTTCTCGTCTCCTTCCAGTGTAGCTGCAAGTTTTGCAACTTCTTTGGAAGCGTGGATATATGCAGAACCGCCGCCTGCGATAATTCCTTCTTCTACTGCTGCTCTTGTAGCTGCAAGAGCATCCTCAAGACGGAGTTTTGCTTCTTTCATCTCTGTCTCTGTAGCTGCGCCAACACGGATAACTGCTACGCCGCCTGCAAGTTTTGCAAGTCTTTCCTGAAGTTTTTCTCTGTCAAAGTCTGATTTTGTTTCTTCAATCTGTCCACGGATCTGGGAAACACGGTTTGCGATTTCTTCCTTGTTTCCAAGACCATCAACAATTACAGTTGTCTCTTTTGCAACTTTTACAGATTTTGCACGTCCTAACTGAGCCATTGTAGCTTCTTTTAAGTCAAGACCAAGCTCGTCGGAGATTACCTGTCCGCCTGTAAGAACTGCAATATCCTGAAGCATTTCTTTTCTTCTGTCGCCGTATCCAGGAGCTTTTACTGCAACTACCTGGAAAGTTCCTCTTAATTTGTTTACGATAAGAGTTGTAAGAGCTTCGCCCTCTACATCCTCAGCAATGATGAGGAGTTTTGCGCCTGCCTGTACAATCTGTTCCAGAAGCGGAAGGATTTCCTGAATGTTGCTGATTTTTTTATCTGTGATCAGGATATACGGATCATCCAGGTTTGCTTCCATTTTTTCCATATCTGTAGACATATACGCAGAAATATATCCACGGTCAAACTGCATACCTTCTACAAGATCCAGTTCTGTCTTCATTGTTTTGGATTCTTCGATTGTGATAACACCATCGTTTGAAACTTTCTCCATAGCATCTGCAACAAGGTTTCCATCGTCTTCATTTCCTGCGGAAATGGAAGCTACGTTTGCAATCTGTTTTTTACTGCTGATCTTCTGGCTCATTTCTTTGATTGCTTCCACTGCTGCATTTGTAGCTTTTTTCATTCCTTTACGAAGGATAATCGGGTTTGCGCCTGCTGCCAGGTTTTTCATTCCTTCATTTACCATTGCCTGTGCAAGTACAGTTGCAGTTGTAGTACCGTCACCTGCTACGTCATTTGTCTTAGATGCAACTTCTTTAATCAACTGTGCACCCATATTTTCGAAACCGTCTTCCAGCTCGATTTCTTTTGCAATAGTAACACCATCATTTGTAATAAGCGGAGCGCCGAACGGTTTGTCCAGAACTACGTTTCTTCCTTTCGGTCCAAGTGTTACTCTTACTGTATTTGCTAACTGATTCACACCGCTTTCCAGCGCTGCTCTTGCTTCTGCTCCGAATTTAATTTCTTTTGCCATGATAAATCTGCCTCCTGCATTTTTTATAAGGATTTATTATTTCACAACTGCTAAAATGTCGCTCTGTCTTACAATAATGTATTCCTCGCCGTCCATTTTCACTTCTGTTCCGGCATATTTGGAATAAATAACCTTATCGCCTACAGCAACTTCCATTTTTACTTCTTTTCCTTCTACAATTCCGCCAGGACCAACTGCTATAATCTCTGCCTGCTGTGGTTTTTCCTGTGCCTGTCCCGGAAGAACAATACCGGATTTTGTTGTCTCTTCTGCTTCTAACTGTTTTAATACAACTCTGTCGCCTAATGGTACTAATTTCATGATTAATAATCCTCCTTTGACTAAAATCCCCTCTTGCTAGCACTCGATAAATACGAGTGCTAATCACTGTCCTTATATTATTGAATTTCCTTTTTTTCTGCAACCCTTTTCCAAAGTATTTTTTTAATTATATACTCTTATTTTCTTAATTATTCTCTTTTTTTCTTTTATTTTCTCACGTTCAAAAAAATATATAGGAATCCTGCTGACTGGATTCTCCGCCCAACAAAAAAAGAACTGACCCAAGCCAGCTCTCTTTTGTACATATCTATTTATTCTTTCTCTTTTTCCGGTTTTTTTCTCTGTGCCTTGATTTCCTCAAGTTCATCGAAAATTACCTCGTTCAGAACTTTGATATACGTTCCTTTCATTCCGGAAGAACGTGATTCAATCACGCCTGCACTCTCAAATTTACGCAACGCATTTACGATGACAGATCTTGTAATACCCACTCTGTCTGCAATTTTGCTTGCAACAAGAATCCCCTCATCTCCATCCAGCTCGTCAAAAATGTGGATAATTGCTTCCAGTTCCGAGAAGGACAGCGTATTAAAGGCAGACTTCACAACCTGCTGTTTTCTGTCTTCTTCTGCATTCTCTTCGTGAACCGCACGCATCATTTCCAGTCCCACAACAGTTGTGCCATATTCGCTTACAATAATATCCTCAATATCATATGGCCTGTCCTTGCGGTACATGAATACAGTTCCAAGACGTTCTCCCGCAATATCAATAGGATTTATGATTCCCTGATAATTAACAGGTACGTGCTCAAAGCCAAGTGTCTGAAGATTCACATTTTCTTTTGTAGACAGCACTCCCAGAAAACGCTCATTTAACAGTGTATCAATATGACCGCCTACCTTATCTTCCATTAATTCCGTAATCTCTTCCACACCCGGACACAGACTGATTCCCAGTACCTTTCCTTTTTTGCTGAGTACAAGGATATTGGAGCTTAAGGTTTCCATCAGAACATGGCAGATGTCATTAAAGATAACCTTGCTGGAACTGCTGTTATGCAAAAGCTTATTAATTTTTCTTGTTTTATCTAGCAACTGAACGCTCATGTTGTCCTCCTTTCATCACATTCCTTCTACTTGGATATTGCTATTATTATATTACACGTTTTTTGTTAAATTTACAAGACATTTTTACTATTTTTAATTTTTTATTTGCTTTTCAGAAAATATATGCAATTATTTTTCTATTCCAAAATAAACATAAAAAAGGGAGACATTGTTTCTCTTACAGTCTCCCTTTCTCACTATTTTATCTCGCTTCTATTTCCCGTCCTTTTCCATCTGCTCCACATAACCACAGGTTTCCTGGCTGCACAAAAGTTTATTTCCTTTTTCTACCATATAGCTTCCACAGACAGGACATTTTTTATTGGAAGGCTTCTGCCATGACATAAAATCACATTCCGGATTGTCCTCGCAGCCATAATACTTACGCCCCTTCTTCGTCTTCTTCAATACGACTTCTTTTCCGCATTTTGGACAGGTAACGCCTATTTTTTCGTAATAAGGCTTTGTATTCCTGCACTCCGGAAATCCCGGACAGGCAAGAAATCTGCCGTGGGGTCCGTATTTAATGACCATATTTCTTCCACAATTTTCGCAGACAATATCTGTCACTTCGTCCTGTATATCTACTTTTTCCAGTTCTTTCTCCGCTTCATCTACATCATGTTTCAAATCCGGATAGAAATTGCGGACAACCGTTTTCCACTGTACCGTGCCTGCCTCCACGCAGTCAAGAAGCCCTTCCATTGTGGCCGTAAAGTTTACGTCCACAATACTTGGAAATGCCTGCTTCATAATACTGTTTACCACTTCTCCCAGCTCCGTCACATACAGATTTTTCTGCTCCTTTGACACATAACGGCGGCTGATGATCGTTGTAATGGTAGGCGCATAGGTACTTGGCCGCCCGATTCCCAGCTCCTCCATTGTTTTTACAAGCGAAGCCTCTGTATAATGGGCAGGGGGCTGTGTAAAATGTTGCTCCGGCTTTAATGTATTTAAAGTAAGCTTCATGCCTTTTTCCAGACTCTGACTTAACACATTTCCCTTTTTATTTTCTTCTTCATCTGTATATACGGAAAGAAAACCGTCAAATACCACTTTTGAAGCGGCTACTGTAAAGACGTACTCTCCTCCTTTTATTTTCACAGATGTGGTTTCATAACGGGCAGGAGCCATTCTGCTTGCTGTAAATCTTCTCCAGATAAGCTGATAAAGACGGAACTGGTCTCTTGAAAGAGAGTCTTTTAACGCAGCCGGAGTTCTGTTTATATCAGTGGGACGGATCGCCTCGTGAGCGTCCTGGATTTTCTGACCTGTTTTTGACGCTTTCTCAGAAAGAGACACGTAATTTTCTCCATACTGCTCTTTAATATACGCTCTTGCCGCAGTATCTGCCTCCTCGGAGATTCTTGTGGAGTCTGTACGCAGGTAAGAGATCACACCTACAGTTCCATTTCCCTTAATATCAATACCTTCATATAACTGCTGGGCAAGACGCATAGTCTTCTGGGTAGAAAAATTAAGAGTTTTCGATGCTTCCTGCTGCAGGGTACTTGTTGTAAACGGAAGGGGAGGATTCTTGATCCTCTCGCCTTTTTTCACTTCCGAAATTTCAAAATCCTCATTTTCCAGATTTTTGAGGATTTCGTCCATCTCTTCTTTTGTGTGCACATTCATTTTTTTATCTGTTCCGTAGAATTTTGCAAGAAGAGGCTTTCTTTCTCCTGCAATCTTAAATTCTCCGTCCAGAGTCCAGTATTCTTCCGGGATAAAGGAGTTAATCTCCTCCTCTCTGTCGCAGATAATACGAAGAGCAACCGACTGCACGCGGCCTGCACTTAATCCTCTCTTTACTTTTGCCCAGAGAAGAGGGCTTATGGTATATCCAACCATGCGGTCCAGCATACGTCTTGTCTGCTGGGCATCTACAAGATCCATATCCAGCTCCCGCGCCTGTTTAATAGAAGCTTTTACTGCTGTCTTTGTGATTTCGTTAAAAGTGATCCGGTACATCTTTTCCGGAGACTCTTTAAGCGCCTGCATAAGATGCCAGGAAATTGCCTCTCCTTCACGGTCGGGGTCAGTTGCCAGATATATTTTATCAGCCTTTTTTGCTGCTTTTCGAAGCTTTGCCAGAAGCTCGCCTTTTCCTCTTATTGTAATATATTTAGGTTCAAAATCATTTTCCACATCAATACCAAACTGGCTTTTTGGAAAGTCTCTCACATGGCCGTTTGATGCTTCCACTTCATAATTAGAACCAAGAAATTTTTTTATTGTTTTCACTTTTGCAGGTGATTCCACTATCACCAAATACTTCGCCATAATACCTCTCCTAATCCTGTTCTGTCCGGATATAATGCTGTCTTGCTACCTCCCGAACAAGTCCCATAAGCTGCAGCTCTGTAAGTATGCTGCCTGCTTTTGCCGGGGAAAACCCGGTTTTTTTAATCACATCATCCAGATTTTTTGGTCGTAAATCGAGACAACTATACACCAAATCCAAATCAGTTGCAAGTCCCAACTTACTTTTTTCACGGGATTTAACAGAAATTTTCCATTCTTCCAGAAGAAT
>JAUNAX010000040.1:0-3426 GCA_030527365.1 Eubacteriales bacterium
GGAGAATGACTTATGATGATGCCTAGTATTTTTGGAGAAAACTTATTTGATGACTTTATGAACTTCCCATTTGAAGATGAATTTTTTGGAAAGAAAAATCCTCTTTACGGAAAACACGCAAAGAATATGATGAAGACAGATGTTAGGGAAACCGATAATAGCTACGAAGTAGACATTGATCTGCCGGGCTTTAAGAAAGACGAAATTTCCGTTGAACTGAAAGACGGTTACCTTACTATAAATACAGCCAAAGGTCTTGACAAAGACCAGAAGGATAAAAATGGTAATTATATCCGCCGCGAACGTTATGCCGGAAATATGACAAGAAGCTTCTTTGTAGGAAATGGTGTTACAAAAGAAGATATTCATGCTAAATACAAAAACGGAATCTTAATGCTTTCTATTCCTAAAAAAGCTGTAAAACAAGTAGAAAACAATCACTATATTTCCATTGAGGGATAACTTCCCTTTTATAAATAATTTCTTCCCCTATAAACAGAAGGCTTCGCCAATGCGAAACCTCCTGTTTTTTCTATTCTGCTGACACTTTTTTCAAAGCCTCTTTCTTTTTCTTTGCCGTTAAAAGAATTCCACTTGTAAAGGCAGTAAAAGGCGCTACTGTTACAAGCCCGAAACTTCCTACAATAGTATCCAATATTTCTGCAGAAACATATTTATAATTCAAAATATTATCAATGGGAGTACCCTGTGCCATAAAGGTCATAAGAAGCGCAATATAACCACCGGAATATGCCAGAAGAAGAGTTGTTGTCATAGTGCCCATTGCTGCACGTCCCACATTCATTCCGGAATGAGCTGCCTCCTTCCAGGAAATATCCGGTTTCTTCTCAATTACCTCATTCACTGCCGAAGTAATATCAACAGCAAGATCCATCATCGCTCCTGACGCACCAATAAAGATACCGCTCATAAAAATCTGCGTAAGGTTCAAATCCTGATAGCCGGCATACAGAAGACTCTCTGAATATGCCATAACCGCTCCGTGGATTTTAAATAAATCTGTAAAAATACAGCCGATAATACAAGTCATTAACACTCCCAGAAGGGCTCCGCCGCTTGCTGCCGCCGTCTTTCTGTCAAATCCATATACAAGGAAAATAATCAGCACAGTCAGAAAAGCTGTAATCAAAATTCCGCACCAGATAGGATTTATTCCTCTCAGATATGCAGGAACCATAATTTTCCATATAGTAAGTACTGTAATTACAAAAGAATATACAGCGCGAAGCCCTGTTTTTCCTGCAAAAAATATAAGAAGCACCACAAACATAGCTGCAAGAAGCAGTTCTTTATCAAGGCGAAAATGGTCTGTCATCATAACAGAAAGTATTTCATCTCCATCATGGCTTATCACAACCTGCGCTATGTCTCCCGTCTCAAACATTTTATCTGACTCAAGAGAACCGCTTAACATATTGACGCCCTTTGTTTCCTGACCTTTAAATTTACCATCCAGAATTTCAAGCTTGCAATATTGCTCTCCCGACTGAATCAGCCCGGAGCTTTTTACTGTACTTTCATCTGTAGAAAGCACTTTTGCTCTTACTCTTTCTGTTCCCTTATAAATAGCAGCATCCTCATAGCCTGTAGGAATGGCCATGAGGATAACAATTAACACTACTGCTATAATGGAAACCGAGCTTTTTCTAAGCTTGTTTACCATATTATTTTACTCCTGTAAGAGCAGCCACTTTATTGAAAATGTCTGTATTATCATAATATCCGCTAAAGTTTTCCTGTCCCACACCCATAGCAAATACCTCTACAGGAAGTCCTGTATGTGCATAGGAGGAGAAATTGACACCTGATTTATTATTCAAAATATGTGTAATTGTTACAGTAAGAGGTTCATAGCTTCCATAAAGAAGATACTCCTCCTGACCGAACTCCTCTTCCTCTCCTGTACGGCTCATTGTTTCATCATAAGCAGCTTTTAATTTATTATACTCGTAATCTGTCATAACAAGAGAGCCCTTATCTTCAGATTCTGGATGCTCATCTTTACTGTCTGCCTTATTAGATGTCTCAGCATTTTCACCTGGAGCCTGAAGTCCAAACAGTTCAGTAACATCTTTCATAACTGTATCAAAATCTGTTTTATTTTCTTTGTATTTGCTTACATAATCAGAATCAAATTTTGCATAGGAAATCTTCTGATTTTCCATGTTGGCAAGGAAAGTATCATAGTCGGTTCCTGCAAATCCCATAGAAAGACCGCCTGTCTCATGGTCACCGGTAACAAGGATTAAGGTTTCATCTGGATGCTCATTGTAAAACTCTACAGCTTTTCCTACAGCATCATCCATTGCCTTTGTATCTGTAATAGCTGCAGCCGCATCGTTTGCATGACATGCCCAGTCAATCTTTCCGCCTTCGCACATCATAAAGAAGCCTTTATCATTATCAAGAACTTCTATTCCTTTTTCCACATAATCTGCAAGACCCCATTCTCCCTCTTCCAAATCCATAGAGTAACTCATAGCGTCATCGTCTGCAAGAGTTTCATCTATAACGATGGTTTTTCCATCTTCTGCCGTTAACTTTTCTGCTTCATCCTGTGTACGAACTACTTTATATCCTGCTTCTTCTGCCAGCTGGTAAAGATCTGTCTGGTTTTCCTCTGCTCCTGTGGTCTGTTTTAAACCGCCGCCTGCAAAATAATCAAATTCACTTGCGATCATTTCCTGACCGATTTCATAATAGCTATTTCTGGAAGCCTGATGTGCATAAAAAGCTGCAGGAGTAGCATGGTTTAAGTTTACAGAAGAGAGAATACCAACCTTATATCCAAGCTGATCTTTCAGCTTTTCTGCTATTGTCTCGTAAGATGTCTCCATCTTCTCATCCATATTAATTGTTCCGCTGTATGTTTTATGTCCTGTAGAAATAGAAGTTGCTGTAGAAGCAGAATCCGGACAGAAAGATGAGCTGTCATAAGTCTGCGCTGAACCTGCTACAGGGAAATTCATCATATTTAATTTATTCTCACTTGTAAGAACATCATCTCCGTCGTCCTCAATAGCATTCAGATAATAGTTTGTTGTCTGAATCTGAGGATAGCTCATTCCATCTCCAATAAACAGAAAAATATATTTTGGAATCTTAGTCTCTGTTGTGGTTTCTTCTGCTGCTGTTTCCTGAGAAGCCTCCTCTGCAAATACTGCCTGTGCCGGCACACTACCTGCAAGAACGGCTGCTGCCATAAGTAAGGCGCTGATTTTCTTTACTTTCATAATCTTTTTCTCCTCGTCATCTCTTTTTTCAAAAATAATACTTCTTCGTTTCTGACAAAGAGAATTATAGAAGATTCATATAAAACCTGCTGTCCTGCTTTTGTTAAATGGAGGTTAAACATTTGGCAGAAATGTAAAATGGATCCGTGGTGAAGTTTACGGTACGGTTATC
>JAUNAX010000040.1:3526-17825 GCA_030527365.1 Eubacteriales bacterium
GCGTACTTCTTCATTTTCTTATTCCATCAACTCCATCTGCACTTCCCCCAGATTGTCTTCCGTCACAATCTTATAAGGAAGGCGGATATATTTTCCGTCTAAAAGCTCAAATTTTTCCGGAAGTGGTTTTTCCGTTTTTATGGAATAGGCAAGCTCCAACATTCCCTGTGCCTGTCCTCTGAAATCATTTAAAACTGTGCCCAGCATTTCTCCTTTCTTTACTGCGTCAAGTCCTACAACTGTCCCATCAATTCCAAGCACTACAGGCCAGTTTTCATCGAACTCACTCATTCCGAAATCTTTGAGGGTATCTATAGCGCCAAGCGCCATATCGTCATTATTTGCAAAGACAACCTCGATTTCGTCTCCGTAAGATTCCAGAAACTGCTTCATTTTATTTGCTGCCTGGTCTCTGTTCCAGTTTGCAAGTCCATCCTCCAGCTTCTCTACGAGATACCCTCTGTCTGTGACTTCATTAATGACTGCCATACTGCGTACCATAGAATCGTTGTGACCGGCTTCTCCCTCCAACATCACATACTGAAGAATACCGTCCCCGTTTTTATCAATGTCCTTAAAATTTTTCCTGCACTCTTCTACAAGAATTTCTCCCTGCATCTGTCCGGACTCAAAAGCGTCCGCTCCCACATAATACAGCTTATCCCATCGTTCCAGATCTTCCTCCACAAGCTCCCTGTTGAAGAAAATAACCGGAATGTCGCTGCTTTTTGCTTTTTCAATAATAGTAGAAGCGTCTGTTCTATCCACCAGATTAATGCACACAATATCAAAATCATCTCCTATAAAATCGTCCATCTGATCATTCTGTACAATCTGGCTGTTTTTTGCGCTTTTTATCTCCAGTGTAATAGGAATCCCCCACTCTTTTTCCTTTTCTTTTGCATAATCCTGAAAACTGGACATCATCTCAGACACAAAGGTATCGTACTGATCATACACGCTGATTCCTATTTTGAGGCTTTCCTTTTCCTCCTTGCCTGTTCCCGGCTCTCCACAGCCGCATATAAGAGCTACTCCTGCAAAAACAGCAAAAATCCCCGCCTCTTTCTGCATTTTTTTCATATTCGTCCTCCTATTGCTATTGGTTGGAAAACAGAAGGCGTTCATTTTCCGACTCATATAAAGTCTCCCTTGTAACAAGCTTATACATAATATCGTACTCTTCCGCCACATAACCTTTTTTCTGTTTCTCCACAAGAGCTTTTATTCCATTATACCCCATATTAAATTCATTCTGATATACAAGTGCCTCCGTCTTTCCATTATCAAGGTCACTGACTGTCTGCGCTGTATTTCCTATACCGTAAACCTTTACATATTCCCGTTTTGTTGTCACAGGGGCAACTGTACGGTCAAATTCATAACGATACTGATCCTGTGCTTTTGCAGCCTCCTCCGTTGTATACTTATCAAGAGCAGCAATATATCGATATTCCCGCATCACTCCGCCAATATAAAGACTTAAACTGAAATCTCCTTCCTGCCTGGAACGTGACACGGTTTCTACCCCGCCTGCATGAAGGGTGTCCATAAGACCCTCATATCTTTTCTTCACACTCTCCCGCTCCATATATTCCCTTATGACAGCCACAGTTTCCATTTTGCCTTCTTTTTTCATGTCTTCCAGAATCTTTTCTCCAAGCATCTGGCCCATCGCATAATTATCTGCGCTGATATGTGCTTCTGTCCTTGGCATTTCACTTTCTATTCCTGTTTCAACTGTTACAACTGGAACAGAAATTTCACTGTCCTTCAGACACTTCCCAAGCCCCTCGCTGTCAACAGCAGCCAGAAGAATCCCGTTCGCACCATCCTGGATTTCCCTGTTTATCATATCCATCTGCTCTTTTGCTGTCCTGGCATTTCCCATAGTCACATAATGTATATCTACCTCAAAATCCTTCTCTGCCTGATCAATTCCCTCCATAAGCGTGTTCCATTGGTTTGAATTGTCTTCATAAAGAACAACAGAGTACAATGACTGTTCTGTATTTTTATTTTTGTGAACTGTACCATAATAATAAACAAAGCCAAGAACTGTCATGGCTGCCAGTGCAACGATAAATCCCCTCCCGTATTTAAGCCTTCCCATTTACTGTTCCTCTTTCTTCTTTTCTTCCATATTCTCTGTCTTCGGTAAATGAATGCGCACCATTGTTCCCTCATCAGGTTCACTTAAAATCTCAAGCCCGTACTCTGTTCCAAAATAAAGTTGGATTCTCTGATGTACATTTCGAATTCCAATACCCGAGCCTTTGCTGCGAATTCTTGTTCCGTCTGTAAGAAGACTTTCCACCTGCTCTTTCTGCATTCCAAGACCGTTATCTTCCACCTCGATAAACAGATCCTTTTCTTTTGTATACGCCCGCACATAAATCTCACCATCACCATCCATATATTCCATTCCATAGTAAATAGCATTTTCTATGAGCGGCTGAATGATCAGTTTAATAGTTTTATACTTTTCAATTCCCTCCTCTATTTCAAAATAAGAGGTAAATTTATTTTTGTACCTGTATTTCTGAATATCAAGATAATTCTTAGCGTGCTGCAATTCTTCCCCTACTGTAATGATATTTTTTCCTTTGGAAAGGCTGATCCGGAAAAGTCTGGAAAGAGCCTGCACCATAGAAATCGCGTCATCATACTTTTCCGCCTCTATCATCCACATAATAGAATCCAGAGTATTATAAAGAAAATGTGGATTGATCTGTGACTGCAGAGCGTCAAGCTCGCTTTTTCTTTTCTCTTCCTGTTCCTTCACAATATCATCTGTAAGCTGTCGAAGCTGCTCTACCATAGAGCGGATTGTCTCTCCCAAATGCTGGATTTCCGGAGGTCCTCCAATATAAATCTGGGGCTCTCTGTCTATACCGATTCCTGTGAGAGAATCTTCCAGACTTCTTAATGGTTTCGCTACCCGTACTGCCACAAACTGGTTTGCAAAAATCATAACAAGGATTGCCACAATAATAATCATCACTGCCATTGTTCTTGTTCTGCTAAAATCTCCCAGAAACTTTTCCATAGGCATGACACTTACAATCTTCCAGCCAGTATAACCCACTGTTTTCACAGCAACCATTCTGTCTTCCCCTTCAAATGTCTCTCTGTGCGCTCCGTCCTCATACATTTTTGCCACTTCATTATTTTCCTGCATCATATCAGAAAAAATAAGATTCTGCCTGGGATGATAAATAATTTTTCCATCGCTGTCCATAAGATACACATATCCCTTATTCTGGCTGTTTACCTTTGCAAAAAGCTGCCGGATTCCGCTGAAATCCATATCTACAAGAAGGATTCCCTCTGACATTTTTCCACTGTTCGTAAGCTCCACACCACGGCTTAAAGATATTACCCAATAATAACGGTTCGTACTGTTCTCAAAAATATTCTGCACATGAAGATCTGAAAAATGAAGGTTCTCTATCTTATCCTGCGCATCTACAAACCAGCTCTGCTTTGTCACATCCACGTTTTCCTTCAGATTCCCCATAGGAACAGAACTGATCAGTTCCCCCGTTTCTGTGAAACATGCCAGTCCCACAAGATTGTCCTTGTACACTTCATAAAGAAGATTCATTTCCTGGCTCATACTCTCTTCATCTAAATCCGTATTCTTTATGACATTATAATAAATAGCATCTGAAATACGCATCATATTTCGAAGATATGTATTCAGATTAATCTCCACCTGATCAATTACCTGCTTGCTGTTGCTTAAAACCATATCCTCTGCAGCGCTTCCATATCCCTGATACAGGAAAACGCCGATAAAACCCATTCCCAGAATTGCTATCAGGGTAAAAGAAGCGGCAATCACAAACTGTATGCCTTTATGATTAAAATATTCTCCAAGCTGTCTCAGCTTTTCTTTTATATAATTCATACCTCATTCTCTTTCTTATCTGTTTCCAGCGCCATGTTGACACGGTATTTTGAAGGAGAAATCCCATACTGTTTTTTAAAAACATAGCTGAAATAATTCGGCTCTGTATATCCTACCTCCTCCGCAATCACATACGTTTTGTCCTCTGTTGTGCGAAGAAGCTCCACTGCATGTTCCAATCTGATTTTTGTAAGGTATGCCACAAAACTCAATCCTACCTCTTTCTTAAAGATAGTTGAGAAATAAGCCGCGCTTACATTTAACTGACGGCACAGAGTTTCTGCAGAAAGGTCATTTTCTTTATAATGCTCCTCGATATATGCCTTTGCCTGTTCTGTAAGGCGAATGGTGGAATCGCTTCTCTCATGGCGGAGCGTATGCCGAAGATTATTACAAATCTCCCGAAGCCAGCTTTCCAGCTCGTCCACGGAAAGATGCTTATAAAGCTCCTGCCACGGAATATGCTCTCCCGCCCCGAAAATCTGCTTTGTACGAAGTTTATAAGAACGCCCGATTTTCATAAGCTCTGTAGAAAGCTCCATACAAATAAGCTGATACTGGTTCGGCGTAATGCAGCAGTTTCGAAGACTGTCCATAAAAGACTGAATTGCCTCGTCCGTTTCTTTTCTGTCACCTATTTTTACTGCGCGCACAAGGTTTTGAAAATCCCAATCCATAAACGACACAGAATCCTGTGGATTTGGCTCAATATCTTTAATATAAAGAACCTGACTTCCTCCTATGATAGTCCTGTACTCCATTGCCGTCTTTGCTTCCTGATAAGAAGACATCAGAGTATCCAGAGAACTGCAGGGCTGTCCTACCGCTCCTGTAACCTGCACATCCAGAACACGGGAACCCATTTTACATATCTGGTCAAGATGATACAGGACATTATCTATTTCTTCCTTTTCCTGAAGCATAAATACAAGAATTACCTCATCGAGATAGTTAATACAGTAAAAGGACATTTTTTCCTTCAGATAGTCTTCTGCCATTTCACGAAGAGAAAGATTCAGAAGCTGTGTTGTTTTTTCACTCTGCTCCTTTACATTTGCCTCTGCGTAAAGATTTGCCACTACATAATAAGGAGAGTTTAAATCAAGCTCATACATCTCCATCATATTTTTCAGACGTTCCCCTGTAATCTTTCCTTCCAGAACACCCATAACAAACTGCTCCTGCATGGCAGGAAGACTTTTCCTGTAGTATTCATAAAGCTTATTTACGTTTCTGTGCTGATCAAATTCTTCGTCCAGCTTCTTCTTTATTTTTCCAAAAACATTTTCCATATCTTTTGAACTGATGGGCTTTAAAAGATACTCCTCCGCTTCCAGATGAACAGCTTCTCTGGCAAACTCAAAATCATCAAAACCGGAATAAATCACTACTTTAATGTTCCGGTAATTTTCCTTTAACTTCTTGCATAAAGTCAGACCATCCATATACGGCATCTTAATATCCGTCATCACCACATCTATATGAAGCTGCTCTGCCATCTCAAGGGCTTCCTGTCCATTCTCTGCAGTACCTGCCAGACAGAAACCAAGCGCCTCCCAGTCAATCTTCTTCTTCATAGCCTCCAGCACATCTGTCTCATCATCTACAAGCAAAATATTATATAACTCCATATACAACCCTCACTCAACTTAGTAAATTCGCAATCCTCAATATCCCTATTATACCACCATTTTCCTTCTTATAAAACAAAAATAAGCAGTTTGAAATCCTTTGTCTTCCCCTTATTTATTACAAAAAAAACAGACAACTGAGAATTTTTTCCCAATCGTCTGTCTCTTTTAATTTTATTTCCTTCCCCTTTCCAAGCCCTCGCTTCCTTGCGTGCCCGAGAGGGGAGTTTGAGGGGGCGTGCGGGCTTCGCAACTCCGAGCCCGCCCCCTCATTTTCATTATTTCTTAGTAATATATTTACGAATATCAAGTGCGATAGCAACAACGATAACGATACCCTGTGCGATAAACTGGTAACTTGGATTCATACCAAGGAACTGAAGAGCAGATTTCAGAAGCTCGAATACTGCTACACCGATGATAACACCGGATACTTTACCAACACCACCGTTTACAGACACGCCGCCGATTGTACAAGCTGCGATTGCTTCCAGCTCATAGCCCATACCCATATTTGTAGAAGCACCACCAGATTTACCACCAAGAAGGAAACCTGCGATTGCGTACATAGCTGCTGCTGTTACATAAATGATAATTTTTGTTTTCTTAACATTAACACCGGAAACCTCTGCTGCAACTTCGTTTCCACCGATTGCATACATATATTTTCCATGACGTGTGTAGTTGTAGATAAACCAGAAGATTGCTGCTGCAATGATCAGGTAGATGAACAGTAACGGAATTGGTCCAACCTTACCCTGTGTTACTGCGATATAATCTGCACGGTATCCACCGATCGGAACGTTATTTGTAATAACCTGTGCAATACCGTAAACAATAAGCTGCATACCAAGTGTACCGATAAATGCAGGTACATTCAGATAGGAAATTACAACACCATTAACAAGACCAAATACCATACAGATTGCAATAACGATAAGAAGAACTACCCATACATTTAACTGTGGGAAATTCGGCCATACCTTACCTGCTGCATCTGGTTTCTGAAGCATGATACCTGCAAGGCAGGCACTTAAACCAACAACACGACCTGCTGAAAGGTCTGTACCCTTTGTAATCAGGCAGGCACTGACACCAAGTGCGATAATAACTCGAGGCGCTGCGTTAATTGCCAGGTTCATTAAGTTCTGAAAACTTCTAAATCTTGGTTCTGTAATACTTACATAAATTACAAGAAGCATCAACAATAAAATAATACCATTGTTAAGCAAGATGCTTTTAATGTCTATTTTTTTGGATTTGTCCATTCTTTTCTCCTCCTTCTCTTAGAACTGTGTAGCATACTGCATAATGTTTTCCTGTGTTGCTTCCTCACCGGAAACTTCACCTGTGATTTTACCATTACACATAACCATAACACGGTTAGATACACCAATCAGCTCAGGCATTTCAGATGAAATCATAATAATTCCTTTTCCCTGCTTAGCAAGTTCAATCATAATCTGATAAATCTCATATTTTGCACCTACGTCAATACCACGAGTAGGCTCGTCCATGATAAGTACATCCGGATTATTTGCAAGCCAACGGGAGATAATAACTTTCTGCTGGTTTCCACCAGAAAGAGACTGTATCAAAGTTTTACTGCTAGGTGTCTTAATACTAAGTTTTGCTACATTATCCTGAACAAGTTCCTCTATTTTTTTCTTATTCAGTTTAATTCCTGCTTCCAGATAGTGATTCAGGGAAGCAATGGATACGTTGTCTGCAATAGACAGACAGCCAAGAATACCTGATCCACGTCGGTCTTCTGTAATCATACCAATACCATTATTAATTGCATCCTGAGGGCGTTTAATATCCAGCTTTTTGCCGTTTAACTTAACCTCTCCACTTGCAATATGGCGAATACCGAAAATAGCCTCCATGAGCTCTGTACGCTGTGCTCCTACAAGTCCACCGAATCCAAGGATTTCTCCTTTTCTTAATTTAAAGGAACAGTTTTTAAAGGAATTGTCGTAAATACTTGTAAAATTATTTACTTCCAGAAGTACATCCCCCGGCGTATTGGTAAGAGGAGGATAAATGTTAGTTAAATCACGACCAACCATCTGTTTTACAATTTCGTCATCACTGATGTTTTTCATTTCCCATGTTCCAACATAGCAACCGTCTCGCATGATTGTAATATCATCAGAAATCTGACGAAGCTCTGCCATTTTATGAGAAATGAATACAAAAGATACACCTCTGTCACGTAAGTCACGAACAATTCTGAATAATGCCTCTACCTCATTATCTGTTAAGGAAGATGTTGGCTCGTCAAGAATAATCAGCTTTGCTTCCTGAGAAACAGCCTTTGCAATTTCAATAGACTGCATCTGGGAAATGGACAAATGTCCCAGTTTTTTTCGAGGATCAAATGGCATTTTTACGTTCTCCAGCCATTTTTTTGCCTCACTATTCATTGTTTTATGGTCGATCACTTTAATTGGACCAAAAGATTTTACCGGAAAACGACCAAGATACATATTTTCTGCAATTGTACGTTCCGGAACTGGCTGCAATTCCTGGTGTACCATAGCAAGACCTTTATGTAATGCTTCATCTGGGTTATGAATATCAACTTTTTCTCCGTCAACAAACACTTCCCCTTCGTCCATATGGTAAATGCCAAACAGACATTTCATGAGGGTGGATTTACCAGCTCCATTCTCCCCCATCAGAGCATGGACAGTTCCCGGACGAACTTTCAGATTGATTTTATCAAGAGCTTTAACACCTGGAAAGCTTTTGCTTACTCCACGCATTTCCAATCTATACTCTGCCATCCCACTCTCTCCTTTCATAAGTTTTCATAAAATCGGGTGTGTCTCTTTCAACACACCCGAAAATTAATTCTGTTTAATTGATTTCCTCAAATATAATTATTTGATTTTTTCAAGAATTTCTTCTGCATTGTCTGCAGTAACTTTTACATAGTCTACCATATTTACTGGCTCAACTTCTTCACCTTTCAGGAATTTAACTGCCTGAGCTGCTGCATCCTGTGCCTGGCTGAAGTAGTCATTAAATACTGTACCTGTGTAGTTACCGTCTACGATATTCTGAACAGCGTCTGTAAGTGCATCAACACCAACAAGATAAATATCTTCATTTACTTTTCTGCCAGATGCCTGGATAGCCTGAAGAGCACCAAGTGCCATAGCATCGTTGTTACAGAAGATAACTTCTACATCTTCACCAAACTGTGTAAGAGCATCCTGTGCAATCTGCTGTCCTTTTGCCTGATCCCAGTCACCTCTCTGGATAAGAAGTTCTTCTACTTCCATACCTGCATCTTCGAGAGCTTTAATGGAATACTCTGTTCTGTACTGTGCGTCAATGTTCTCCGGGTCACCCTGAATCATAACATAAGAAACTTTTCCATCGCCATTGATGTCACCTTTGTTTTCTGTTTCAAGGATTTCTTCACCCTGGAATGTACCGGACTGTCTTGCGTCTGCACCAACGTATGTAGCTTTGATTCCTTCTTCTGCCCATCTGTTGGATTCTGCTTCATCTGGCTGACGGTTGATGTAAACTACAGGAATACCAGCTTCGTTACAAACATCTGTTACCTGTGGAGCAGAAGATGCCTGTACAAGGTTCAGAATCATAACGTCAACTTCGTCTGTTACAAAGTTGTTAATCTGGTTTGTCTGCTCTGCCTGGTCATTTTTACCGTCCTGAACAATGATGTTTTCCTCTTTGAATCCAAGTTCTTCTGTCAGGTAACGAACCAGTTCTGTACGATACAGTGTCATGAAGTTATCAGCGAACTGATAAATACTGATACCGATTTTTGTATTTTCTACGTCAACACCTTCCATATCGATAGCTGCTGCTGCTTCTTCTGCTGTTTCTGCAGCTGCTTCCTCTGCAGTTTTTTCTTCTGTTGCTTCCTCTGTTGTTGCCTCTTCTGCAAATACACAAGTAGCACCAGCCATTGTTGTTACACCCATTGTTAAGCAAAGTAAGCTAGCCAGTAATTTTCTTTTCATTGTAAAACGTCCTCCTTTATTTGCGGTTCTCTCCGCTTCTTGTTCTATATTTTAGCAACTCATTCTCTAAAAGAACATACAAATTTTTTCTCACGTCCTATAAATTTCTTAACAGTTTTTGTTATGATATATAAATTTCTTTGATTTTGTTGTGCATTCTGTACACCTCTTCCCTCTGTTCCCAGTTTATTCCCTGTCCCCTATTTTTCCTGATATGTGCTATAATAGCTTTTACATAAATACAGGAGGTCACTATGAACAAAAAAGAAATATCTGAAATAAAAAAGCAGTTTTCCCCCGATAACTGCTGTATTACACGCATATGCGGCTGTTATGTTGACGGAGAAAAAAATAAAAAAACAGAATTAAAAGAAGCATTTTTATCTTTATCCGAAGAGGAAATGTTCAAGTACTTTGATATTTTCAAAAAAACCCTGTCCGGCACAATAGGAAAGAATCTCCTGAATATGGATTTCCCTCTTGAGCAGGAGCAGGAGGGCGGAACGCAGTATTTTCTGAGAAAACTGAAAGAAAGCAAGCTGAAAGATGAAACTCTCGTAGAAAACTTCTACGACAAAATCATTGAAAACTACGAATACGGAGAAAACTATTACATTATCCTGATCCATGCAGTTTATGATATTCCAGGAAAATCTTCCGATGGTCAGGACCTGTTTGACGCTTCCGATGAAATTTACGAACATATCCTCTGCAGCATTTGTCCTGTAAAGCTTTCCAAGGCAGGATTATGCTATAACGCTCAGACAAATAATATAGAAGACAGAGTCCGCGACTGGATTGTGGAAATGCCTGACCTTGGTTTTCTCTTCCCTGTCTTTAATGACAGAAGTACAGATCTTCACAGCATTCTCTACTATACCAAAAATGCTGAGGAGCTTCGCTCTGTTTTTATTGATGAAGTTTTCGGCTGTACTGCTCCCCTTTCCGCAGGCGGGCAGCGTGATTCCTTTAATGCTCTTGTAGAAGAAACTCTGGGCGAGGACTGTGCCTACGATACCGTCTTAAATATCCACGAGCGTTTAAACGAAATTATTGAAGCGCAAAAAGACGAACCGGAACCTGTTGTTCTCACAAAACATGAGGTAAAACGCCTCTTTGAGGACTGCGGTGTAGAAGAAGAAAAGCTTTCCGGATTTGATGAGCAGTATGAACTTGCAGCAGGAGAAAAATCTGCTCTTATGGCATCTAATATCACAAACACAAGAAAATTTGAAATAAAAACTCCAGATGTTGTTATTAATGTTTCCCCTGACCGGGCAGACCTTGTGGAGACAAGAATCATTGACGGCAGAAAATGTCTTGTTATTCCTATGGAAGACAACGTAGCAGTAAACGGTATCCGGGTAACCATGCAGACTTTAACAGATACACAGGAGGAAGATATATAATATGGAAGCAAACGACAAAAAAATACTCTTTTTTGATATTGATGGAACACTTTTAACCCCACCGCCCTTCTCTATTCCGGAAAGTACGGTGAAGGGACTAAAAAAAGCTCAGGAACAGGGGCATCTTACTTTTATCAACTCCGGTCGAACCCGCTTTCTGATTCCCGAAAATATAAAAGCCCTTGGCTTTGATGGTTATGTATGTGGCTGCGGTTCCCAGATTTATCTTCATAATGAACTGATTTTTGAACAGACTATTCCTCATGATGTATGTGAAGAAACCGTACGCTGCCTTCGCGACTGTAAAATCGGAACTATTTTTGAGCGCCCCTCCGGTCTCCTCATGGACAGTGCAGCGCCCGTACAATGCTCCCTCACCAAAAATTTTATAGGAAAAGCTCCTGTTGATGACCTTTCTTCTTTTGATGAAAAATCCACTTACACTTTTGATAAATTTTTAATCGAACTTTTTGACGATTCCGACAAAGAAACTTTCTGGAAATTCAGTGAAGACAAATACCTTCTTTTCCAGCACAGGGAGAATATTTATGAGGTCACACGAAAAGATACAAGCAAGGCAACAGGAATCCAGTTCCTTCTTGACTATTTTCATCTTCCGCTTGAAAACAGCTATGCCTTCGGAGACAGCAACAATGACCTGCCTATGCTGAAATATGCCGGAAACAGCATTGCAATGGGAAATTCAATGAAAGAGATCCTACCATTCTGTACATACCAGACAACAGATATTACAGACGACGGAATCTACAATGCACTGAAACATTTTGGATTGATTGAATAAACACATTTTCCAAAAAAAATGCCCACACATACTGCCACATTTCCGTTGCTATTGCTATCCACTTCTTCTTTCTTTATACTTATACTGTAAACATTACAATAATTCAGGAGGAAGTTTTAAATGAAAAAAGAAGCTGCTGTTTCTATATTATATAGTTCCATTGCTATAGCTGCGGGAATCCTGCTTTTTCCGATTCATACTGTCTTTGCTGCCGAAGAACCTTCTTCTATTACAGGTTATCCCCAATATGATGCAATTTTAAAGCAGTATAAAGAAGGGATTGAGGCAGGCTGGGATATGCAGACATTCTCAGATCATAATCTCTGCTATCTCACTGCATATGACTCAGACTTAAATCATATCGGTTATTACGTCACTGATCTGGATCAGAATGGCACAGAAGAATTGATTATAGGAAAATCCAATAATAAAGAATACCTCGGCTTTTTTTATGATTTATATACACTCAAAGACAACAATGCCGTTCTCATTCAAACAAGTGGAGAACGCAATCAGTTTTATCTCTGTAATAATAATATCATACACCAGCTCTGGTCCGGCAGTGCCTTCCTTTCCGGCTGGGCATATTATACTCTAAACGATTCCAGCATTGAGCTTAAGGAAGCAGTCACTTACGATTCGCAATATGATGAAACTGCTCCCTGGTTTTACAGCACCGTAAATATTTCTGAAGATCATTCTGCCCCCATCACAGAAGAAGAGTGTAATTCCATAAAATCTCAATATGAATTAATGGATATTCCGTATACCACATTGGAGGAAGCTTTTTCCGAAACACCATCATCTCCGGAAGCAATACCGGAACATTTGAAAAACACAGAAACAAAAGCTGCCGAAATTAAACAAAAACTTCAGGAAGCTACCAGTCAGTCCGATATGAATCAGCTTTCTGCTTCTCTTTATCAGGTATGGGACGACGAACTGAACCTCATATGGTCTGAGTTAAAAGCATCTCTTGACAGTGTTTCCATGAATGCTCTTACAGAAGAGCAATTAGACTGGATTGCAGAAAAAGAAAATGCTATGGAATCTGCTTCTTCACAATATTCCGATGGAAGTCTTGCCTCTATGGTATATTACCTGACCGGCGCTTCCTTCACAGAAGAACGAGTATATGAAATAGCAAAATACCTGCCACAATAAGGGCAGGTATTTTTTTAACCATTTATTCTGTTTGCCTTCCGGTATTTCTTCATAATATAGATATAATATGGAATCAGAGGAATCAACGCCGCAATCCATGCCGCAGGGTCTGCAAGACACACACCTGCAAAGCTTGTTTTTCCCGCAATAAAGAAAACAATTCCTGCTCTTGCCACAAGCTCAAATATACCTCCAAGCATTGGAACAAGACCATATCCCATACCCTGCAGGGCATTTCTGTAAAGGAAAATGCTTCCAAGGAACGGATATGCCCAGAATACGGTTCTGAAATATGTAACTGATACTTCCAGCACTTCCGTCTCTGACGGATCCACAAAAATGCAGGTTAGGTATTTTCCAAAGAAAAATACAAGTATCATGGAAATTACACTCCAGCCAAGAATCATAAGCTGTGTGCTTTTTACACCGGCTTTTACGCGATCCATTTTTCCGGCTCCACGGTTCTGTCCCACGAATGTAGCTGCCGTTGCGCCAAACGCCACAAAAATAGTAGTTACAATGTTCTGAAGTTTTCCTGCTGCGGAAAATCCTGCCATATGAACAGCACCGTAAACATTGACTGCTCCCTGCACAATAATCGTTCCGATTGCTGTAATGGAAAACTGCAGTCCCATTGGAATACCAAGTGCAAGAAGTCTTTTAAAGCTGTTTACAGAAATTTGAAAATTCTTTTTCTCCAAATGAAGAAGCGGCATTTTTTTCTTAATGTAAACGAGACAAAGAAGCGCTGAAATTCCCTGCGCGATTACCGTTGCATATGCACAGCCTTCCACTCCCATGCCAAAGCATACAATAAATACAATGTCCAGCAAAATGTTAAGAAGTGCGGAAATAATAAGAAAATAAAGGGGAGATTTAGAATCGCCCAGTGCACGGAGAAACGAGGACAGGGCATTATATGCCGCTGTAACTGCAAGTCCGGCATAAATAATCGCCATATATTTTATTACGTCCCCGATTACCTCGTCCGGCGTATTCATCATACGAAGAATCGGCGCATTTGCAATCTCAAACCCAACTGTCATTGCAATGGTAAACGCTGCTGTCAGATAAATGGACATTGCCACATAATGACGCATTTCATCGTATTTCTTTGCCCCGAAAAGCTGCGATACAAGAATGGCAAAACCACTTGTCAGACCATTAAGCCACCCTGTTACAAAGAACATCAGAGAACCTGTGCTTCCAATGGCTGCCAGAGCGTTTACACCAATAAACTGTCCTGCAATAATGGAATCCGCAATATTATAAAACTGCTGAAAAATATTTCCAAGACACATGGGAATCATAAACTGTATAATCAGTTTCACAGGACTTCCCACTGTCATGTCATTTGTTGTACTCTTTCCCATGAA
>JAUNAX010000041.1:0-2425 GCA_030527365.1 Eubacteriales bacterium
CTCAAAAGGTAAACTCCGTGCTCAAGATTCCCAAAAGAGACTACACCCTCCTCGTCTGTTTTTCCTGCAAAGTCTGCCTTCTTTGAAATAACCGCCTTTTCCAGAATCTTCACTGCCTCTTTCTGTTTCTCCGCTGTATCCAACACATTTAAGTCTACTTTGCAATCTGCAAAATTTTCTGTAAGCTGCCACCAAAGATGTCCTTCGTGTGTGGGTCTTCCCACCTGATACCCGGCAAACTCCACGTTCGCTTTATAAGAATCTATATCATTTAAAGTAATAGTAATACTGCTCTTTCTATCCGGCTGGTAATCGTCTGCACGGACTGTTCCTGCAAACAAAGATATTGCCATAAATACGGCGGTTACGGTAAGAAGACTTTTTAGTATTCTATTTTTTACTCTGTTCATTCAGTCTCCCCCTCTTCTTTTTTTCATAAAAGGAACTGCAATTAGCAGGATTCCTGCTGCCAGAATGATAACCGCAGACACAACAAATAGAATTTTCATCCATTTCCATATTCCATATGCAGTCTCCTTCTCAGGTGTTTTATCTTTTTCTTCCCAGGAAATCCTCTCCCCTCTCACAAGAAGGCGGTGGGAATTGATCCCATATGGTGTGCAGGTTATAAGAGTCACATAATCTTTTCCCGGAACAATTTCTAATGCTTCTGTTTCCTCCGGCACTACTGTCAGAATCTGGTCTACTCTGTATGCCATCTCTTCTCCCAGAATATCAAGAAAAAATAAATCTCCTTCTGTCAACTGGTCTAAATCTGTAAACAGTGTTTTTGACGGCAAGCCTCTGTGAGAAGAGAGAACTGCGTGTGTTCCTGCTCCTCCTGTTGGAAGAGAGCTTCCGTAAAGATGCCCGGCGCCTTCTTTTAAAACCTTTTCAGAAGTGCCATGATAAACAGGAAGCTGTACCTGTATTTTAGGAATGCGTACAATTCCCATGATTCCATCTCCGGAAGGATTTAAAAGACTTTCGTACCTGTTATCTCTTTGAATATCCCCGGAAAATCCATCGGTAACCCCGGTCTGCTTTTCCAGAAGCTCTCTATTGTATATCTCAGCCTCCTGTTTCATCGCGCTTTTTTTCTCCTCGTCCAGAATACCTGTCTGCTTTTCATAAGATTCCACAGCCCGGCTTTCGCTCCGCCTGTTTATCCACTGACTGATAAATGGATAATTTAATATAAAAAGCCCCACAAGGAGAAATAAAAATAAAATCATATTTCGTTTTTTCATTCTACTTTCTCCTTGTGTGTATTACTTTATAGGTTCCCACAAAAAGAATTATGATAAAAAATCCTGCTGCCACACCGAAAAAATACTGGCGCAGCCACTGGCTTCCTTTTCTTTCTTCTATCTCTGTATTCATCGCTTTTTCTGCAAAAGGAATCCGTTTTCCCCGTACAAGAAGTCGATGAGAATTAATTCCATATGGCGTACAGGTTACAAGGGTAACATAATCTTTTCCCTCCTGGATTCGTAAATCTCCGGTATTATAAGGCTCCACCACTTTTATTCGGTCAGTCTCATAAGCCAAAGTTTCCCCGGAAACATGAAGGTAAAATACATCTCCCTTTTTCATAAGCTCCAAATCTGTGAAAAGCTTCTTTTCCGGAAGCCCTGTATGGGCAGAAAGCACGGCGTGAGTTCCCTCTCCCCCGATTGGAAGAGAGGTATTTTTCAAATGCCCCACGCCATTTTTCAGAACTTTTTCATCTGTTCCATGATAAATCCCAAGCCTGACGCCAATTACAGGAATTTCCAGATACCCCATCATTCCCTCTCCGTTTGCATCAAGAAGCGTTTCATATTCCTTTCTGTTAAAACCAGATAAGGCTTCCGGGTCAAAAGGGTCTGTGACTGTCACATTTGCGTCGGCGAGAGATTTATTATATTCCTGTGCCTCCTTCAGTTCCTTTTCTGCATTTCCGTTTTCTTTCTGCTGAGATTCATATGCAGTAATTACCTCTTGCTGGCTGTGTTCATAAATATAATTGCTGATAAAAGGATAGGCTGCAATGATAATACCTGCCAGCACAAGAAGTGCCGGTAACCATACGTGGAACTTTTTTTTCATGCACACTTATTTCGCTTTCTTCTCTTTTTTGCGGGAAATCACATAATATGCAATTCCTGCACCGATTACAAGAACACCGCATACTGCGAAAATGCCTGCTCCGATACCGCCTGTTGCAGGAAGCTGGAAACCGGAAGTGTTATTTACTATAAGATTTACTTTGCCGTCTGTGTATTCTTTTTTATTCAGGTTTCCTGTGTATTCTTTTTTTCCTGCATTTGAAGCATCTACGATATAACTGTTCTGTCCTTTTGCTCCTGTTATCTCTATTTCCACAGGTTTTTTCAGAAGGTTATAACCTTTTATTGTAGAAATCTCTTTCAGATAATATGTG
>JAUNAX010000041.1:2525-12397 GCA_030527365.1 Eubacteriales bacterium
TTTTTTCAGAAGGTTATAACCTTTTATTGTAGAAATCTCTTTCAGATAATATGTGCCCTCTTCCAGACCTCGGATTTCAATTTTTCCAGTTTGGGCTGCAGGACTCATTTTTGTAGCACTTTCTTCTGTTACCGGATTATCTGCCGGAGCATTTGTCATATTGTAAACACCGGAGTTTCCTTGTGTTTCTTTAAGCTGGTAATATGTTTTTGTGTTCTCCTTTTCTGAATAGAGGATAAACTTAATATCGTTTCTGTTATTCTCTGTAATACCAGTTATTTCTCCATTTAACTGTTTTGTCACATCAACGCCAAAAGTAAACTCTGTTACTTTATCGTAGGAAGTGTTCATCTTCTGGTTATCTTTAAGCTGATAAGTCAGTTTTACTTCGTTCGGATTACCAGAGTTTTCAACCGTACCTTCTGCCCGCGGTCCTACAACTGCATTTTCATTTACAACAGCGCTGTAGTAGAAATATATTTCTCTGTTATCTTCGCCTTCGTCTTTTGCCCAGCTAGACAGTTTTTCACGTCCTTTTTGTGTAAAAGTAATTGTGAATGTATTTCCATTTGTATATTCTGGCTCATTCCCTTTCTCATTGTAAATAGACGGAACAGATACTTCATAATCAGCAGCTTCCAGGGAAATTGAATCTTTACCACCAACAGTTCTTACGCTATCAATTTTTACTTTTCCTTTATTTGCACCTTCATCTGTTACAGTTACCGGTGTAAGTCCCTTACTGATGTTATCTGTAAGAATATACTTTGTTATATCTTTTCCATCTGTTGGAATAGACGGAACCGTTCCTTTTAAACGGAAATGAACGGTATCTCCAATGGAAGTCGTATCTGTATCAGCTATTTTCTCACTTCCATCTGCCAATTCCTCATTATCACCAACTACAATTTTCTTCTCAACCTCTGCATCATCTGTGCTGTTCTTTACATTTGCTTTAATATTTTCTTCCCAGTATCCATTTCCCTCTTTTCCCGAAATATAAGTAGGAATGCTGATAACAAATGGCTTTCTGCTTCTTGTAATAGAAATGGGAACTTTTTCTCCCGCTTTCGTTACATAAGCTCCTGATACATCTGTTTCCATTACAAGATACAAACCATAATTATTCTTTGCGTCTAATGCTGCTTGAATCTGACCATCCTTATTTGTTGTTCCCGTTTCCAATCTTAATGCTGAAAACGCGTCTTTATCCTTTTCCTGCACTGCCTTATTAATTACAGAACCGTCCGTATAATAAGACATTGTCTTGTCTGTATAGTCTGCTGTTCCATCAATACCGGCTGCTGTTGCTACTTTTGTATCAATACCATAAGCCATAACCGTAGTATCTCCATCTTTCACTTCGTAGAGATTTCCGATTTTACCATACTGAAACTTGATTCCACCAATGGGCTGATTTTCATTTGCTGCGTCAAGATCATCAGCCTGGTTTATGTACTTGCTGATAGTAAGAAACGGATTTCCTGTTAAAGGTCCATTCTTTCCCTGCAGAGTTTGAAAGTAGTCCACTCCCATCTCCGTAGCTGAATCAGGCGCAAGTGGTTTTGGAGCTGCCTGAACAAGCGATGCTGCGCTCAATGACATGATTACTGCTGTTCCTGCTGCCAAAAGGCTTTTCCATAATTTTTTCCTCATATTTTTGTCCTCTTCTTTCCAGGCGGCATTCTGAAAACAGATACCGCCTTATTTTATATTTTATTTCTTTGTTACTCTGCGTTTCTTTTCTTCCCGAATGACGTACCAGATTCCGGCTGCGCCTACAAGAAGAACTCCAATTATTCCCGGTGGGAAAGATCCGCTTCCTGAAGTAATTGGCATGGTAATACCTGTATTATTTTCAATCAGAAGTGTCACCTCCGAATAATAGTGTTTTCCTTCCATCTCATAAAATGGCTTTGTCTTGCCTGTCTGATTTTCCTTTGAGATTTCATACGGAAGAGAAAGCTCTAAAGGCTTGTCCAGCTTATTATATCCCTGTGGAACAGATACCTCCACAATTCTGTAATCATAACCGAGCATCAGCCTGTCAAAAACAGCACAGCCTGTTTTTTCTTCACCATGTACAGTTACCGTTCCTGTCTTTACCTGTGCCTTTTTCAAACCGGATTCTGCAGGCGGATTCACAATCAAAGGATTCTTACATACCGTTTCGTCTGCCGGTTTGTAAGCAGATTCAGGATCGGTCTTTTCCTTATACTGAAGCTCAAAGACAACTCCATCAAGGGGCTTATGATCGCCTGTCTTTTTCTCAATGACAATCATTCCAAAGCGTTTGTTGACTGCTGTGATTGTCGGTGTTGTATCTGGTTTTGTTTCCGGAATTGTTATCTCGCCAGTTTCCTTCTGTTCGCTGGAAGGCTCGCTCTGTACACCGAAAGATTCATAAAAAACTTCATAGTTTTCTGCTGCTTCTTCCTTCACTATATAAGTCTTTCCTTTTTCCAGTCCGTAAATTATGACATACTGATTGTCCTTTAAAGTAAAGCTATTCTGTTCTGAGGTTAAAACAAACGCCTCTCCTTCCTGTATGTCCTGCTGCCCCGTAGAAGCTGCCTTTGTGAACTTCCTGTAAGAATATGTTTTTCCCGGTATCAGACCGTCAATGGTAAAGGTAAACTCTTTATCTTTTTCATCAGAAGAAAGCTCTGCTCCTTCCGGTCTGTCAATTCGCTTTTCCACCTTTAACTCTGTCAGGCTATTCTGATAGACAACCGGAGCTTCCCCTGTACCTTTAGAATCCATATCTTTTAACACATACGGATTCTCTTCTGTTCCGGTTCCTTTTGTTCCCTCTGTTATTTCATAGGAAGAATCTGTGATTTCCACAATACGGTAAATTGTGTTGCCATCCTTATCTTTTACTGAGCCCGGCATTTTCTTTGGAACACCTGTCCATTTTGCTTTCCACGGTTCGTATTCCAGATAAGCAGATGTTGCATTTTCATCTACATTTCCATCGAGAACTACCTTCGCAGGGGTCTTAAAGCTTACCCATGAGTTATCTGTATCCCTCTGATATTGCAATTCAAAGGTGACGGGAACTGTAAGCTTTTCATTATCCCAACGTTTTTCGGCAAATCGCTCTGTAACCTCCATTGTGTTTGTCACTCTGGAATAATAATCTGCATCTGGCGTACCGGAATTTTGAATCTCTTCCGATGTCAAATCCTCTGACTGCGCCTGATATGATTCATGGTAAAGTCCGTTATTTTCTATTACCTTATTATCTGTATTTACTTCTCTTGCCCTGTACTCATACTCCAAAAACTCATAACTTCCGTCTTCTTTTTGTACAAGACTTTGAGCCGGTAAACCATCTACATCCATTCCTGCGCTGTCTTCCTCATTTTTTCCACTAAGCCTGACAGGATTCGGCTTGTATACAGATTCCGGACAGTTTTCCCAAACAGCATTTCCTTTTTTTCCTTTTTGCTGAATCATAAAGGAAACTTCCCAGGTATTTGAATCGACAGGAGCGCGCGTACCAAATTCATTGTGGTTGTCGCTTTTCCATATTTTTTCAAAATGAAGCTTTTTTGTGTCCACAAGATTGTACATATCGTTTCTCTCTGTCTGTCCTACAATACCATCCGGCGTTTTTGTTGCAAGGAAGGGATATGCAAACGAATCATTCCAAAGTCCCTTTTCTTTAAGTTCCTGCCGGAAGTTAGATTGTTTGCTGCAGAAGCTTTTCAGCTTCTCGCTTGTATCAAAAAGCGGTCTAAACCATATCTCTTTTGTAGAATCAAGTGCATTTCCGTTCCAGATTTTCGCTGTTGGTTCCAGCCAGTATCCTACCTTTTGTTTATTGTTGTCATATTCATCTGTAACAATCTCTGTTTTCAGCTCGAAATCTTCCTGATAAACAGTTTTCCCAGATTCGTCCTTAAATTCCAGACCAGTTTCCACAAAAGCATATCGGAAATATACGGTTTCGCCATTTGCTGTCTTGATTTTTACAGGAAGGTCATGACATCTGTAATAACTATAGCTGCCATTTCCGTCTGCTCCCAGCATACCGTTCCTTCCGAACGTCCATTTTTTTGAAAACTTATTCCACTTGGGCGGCCCTTGTTCTGTACCGGGATTTCTCTGATTACTAAATGCGTCTATCTGTGCTCCATACTCTGAATCTTCTACGCATTTCCAGTTTGTGAGCTTATCCCGTTCCTCTTTGTTTTTCGTAGCAGCAACATATAGTTTTGCAGTAAGCTGAACTTCATATCCTGTGCGGTTTATAAGTGGTTTTGATAAATTCTCCGAATCCTTCGTAAGCTTGTATATCTCTGCTCTCGTAACTTCCAACACATTAGTAAAAGAATTTCCCTTTCCTGATGTAAAACAGTTTTTCCCTTTATCATAATAAAAATCTCTTCCTGAAGTTTCTTTTACCTTATACGGCTCTTCTACTTTTTCAGCCAGTCTGTAAATCCAGGGCATACCATTTGGCGCATACATCTCAAATTTACTTTCAAAAGTAATATCCCACTGTCCATTGTCGCCTTTATTCTGTCCTGCCAGATTGGAAGTCACTGCCTGAATCTTTATCTGCGGATTATCACCAAGCATTTTCTTCAATTTTTCAGAACCTTCCTGATATTGTCCTGTTACCTTTACTTCTTTATGCCTCTTATCAGGAGATGCCGCTTTGTCATAAAACTCCTCGTACCAGAATTCATCCGGCACGGTAAGCTTTATTGTTCCAATCTTCTCTTCCGGAATCTTATTATTATCCTCCGGCTTACTTGACTGTGCATCTGCTCTTCTGTAAAAGTCCAGTGTAAGAGATTTTCCACGAAGTCCGGCAAAATTATGACGGTCATTCCACCATTTCCTTAAAGTAAGGGGAGCTTTGTCTTTATTTGTGTAAATGTTCTTATAAGTGACGGAGCTATTTATATCCCATTCCGGTTCTTTTTGACCTTCCACTTCTTTTATTGGATATAATCCTGTTATTTCATCTTTGAAAGTAAATAGCTTATCGTCCGTTTCCTCCCACAGACCTTTTCCCCCTGCAACTTCATATCCGCCCTGAATAAATCCATTTGCATTTTCTGTGATGGTATATTCATATTTATTGCCATTGGGCGCATAGATTGCCAAATTCCCGAAGGTAATCTCTCCCATCTTGTCATCTTTAAATTCTTTATAATTGAGATATTTGATCTCGGAAAAAGCAGAATCTTTTACCCAACTTCCATCTTTCTTTTTGTACTTCCTCGTAAGCGTAAATGATACATTGGGATCCGCATATTCCGGCTGTTCTTTTCTATCTACCCATTTACGGATTTTCAGCATTCCCTTCTGATTCTTCAAATACCCATTTATGACCGCATAGTTGTGAATCGAAGGCTGCTTATACACGAACTTAACTCCCTCGTCTTTGTTCCCATTCGCATCGTTTCCTGCATCCGTATTTCCGAAATCTTTCAGAGTTTCTTCTCTTAAAACGTAGATGTATCTTTTTCCGTCTTCATTATACTGAGGAAGAAGCTCTTTATTATTCTTGTCCTCAGGGTCAACAAGTATCTCATCGTCAATTACTGTATTAATATTTTTTCCCTGGTATTTAATACCAAACCTGTACTCCCCTTTCGAATACTGTTCTTTCCAGTTTGATACTTCTAAAGTGGCAGTTGGTTTTCTGTCTTTAATTTCTCCTTCCGGAATTTTCTCTCCCTCAATATACTGATACAACTTAAATTCCATTCCCGGAAGCTCCTCGTCCGGAAAGCCCACCGGCATATTTGCCCAGATTTTCTTTCCGCCTATAAAAACACTTTCTGCAATCTGATTTACAAACGCCCCCTTTTCTTTGAGAAGATATACACCATCTGCCTTTTCATAAAGAGCTGTCTTATAAGATTCATCAGGAATCACATTACCGGATTCACCTTTATAAAAACCTTTTTCGTCTCCTATTTCTATGTACTTTTCTATGGGAGTGCCCGGAACAGCGCCATTCAGATACTTATAATAAACATCTTTATAATCAAAAAACTCTTTATCTGTCCTCATCTTTTCCTGTGCATAATAAGTAATCTCATATCCCAGGTCGTCATACTTTGGCATCTTTCCAAAACTGCACATACTTACGTTTTCATTTTTCTCATAGAAAGTCCACTTCCTGTCCTTATAGTTGGGAACCAGCTCTTCCATAATTTTTCCGTCTTTTTCTACATGGCGAAGCTCATATAAATCAAGGTAAATATCCGGACGCTCTCCCATCTCATAACGATAAGCGTCCTTCCATTCTTTTAGAAAATATACTTCCTTTTCTCCGGAAATCTTATTCGTCAGCGTAATATCCAGCTTATCAACACCATCCAGTCCATGTTCTGGCGTATAACTGCTTGTAATATCAAGCTTATAAGCAGGAACATTCTTCTCTCCCTTTAAAGCCTCTTCCACCGGAATCAGCTCGTCTTTACCTTGCATTCCTTTTTTCCTTGCCATTTCTTTTAAGGTGTAGCTTAAAAGATGTCCATATCTGTCATATTTTGGAAGATTGTAAAAACTGAATTCCTGTTCCTCTTCTTTTCCTGTTATCACCTGTATCGCAGAGCCTTTGCTTCCCTTTTTATCCAAAATATCTCTCGGAACATTTCTGACTTTAATTGTATTGTTCACATAATCAATCGCACCAGGCTGACTGCATTCTAGCTTTAATACAAGTTCATATCCTTTTTTCTCCAGACATTCCAACAGCTTCGTTCTCACATTGTCACTGTTTTTTCCGTCTACCCATTTCTTCTTCGCATCAATGTTCACAGAACCGAGACGCCTGTTTGTTGCTGTATAAAAATGAATACCTCCTATATTTTCTGAGGAATAGCTAACCTCATATCTGTGATTCTGGGTATTATACTTAATATATGGAGTCGATGCGTCCGGGAATCCATGCTGTACTTTAAAAATCGCCTCCATGTCCTCATTTGTATAGGAAATCTCCTTATCTCCTACTTTTGTCTCAAGAATCAAAAGCTGCTCTTCTGGTATTTTTACTCCTGGAACTTCTATCCACCAATTATCCTTTGCGCTGATTGTATATGTCTGATGAGTGTTTTCAAACTTTTTCTCACCAGTTCTCTTATAAATGGTGTATGTAACAGTCTCTCTATGTTGGGCATCTCCATCGTCACGCCATATTTTTTTAAGGTGAATCTTATATCCATTCCCCTCTCCTTCCGGCGGAATCGGAACATTTCTTATGTTCATGTGTTTAATTCCATCATCATCCATCACATCATCATAAAAAGACTGCCATCTTTTTCCAGTTTCTTCCATCACCATATATTCATAAGGATGACCTTTTTCTCCATATAAATCCATTCCCCAAAATTCTGCATACCATGGTGTTTTTTCCTGTACATAACCTGCCACTTTATCCGTTTTTCCCGCTATGTAAAGCTCCTGGGGACTATTATCCACTTTTCCGTCCATAACAAAAGAGGTGCCTTCTTTTGTCACAAGCTCAGTTTTCTTATCTTCGTGTTCAAACCGGTACAACCTGAGCGAAATCTCTTCTGGTTCCAGTCCATGTTCCCAGGTTTTTGTCACTCTGTACTTTGTCTCATCTTCCAGGTTATTTTGTACTGTTGTCACAAATATGCCGTCTTTCTCTTCTGACCTTGGCACAGAGGTGTACACAACATCCAGTCCCTTCTGATGAAGCGTTATTTTTCCTGTTTCCACATCAAGGCAGTTCTTTGTACTTTCTCCCTGATAAACGGCAGTCTCTTCCCAACGGTATGCAATTTCCCTGCCATATTTATCATATCGCGGCATTTCCTTTGTAAAGCTTTGCGTAAGCTGCTCTGCTATAAAGTTTTCCAGAATCTTTATATCACCTGTATTTTCCCAGGGATCATCAGTTCCTTTGAGCCGCCTCTGAAGAGCAAATTCTACTTTTACATCATAAAGCTCACTTTGGAATGCCATCGCGTTCCAGATTTTTTCTACAGATACAAGTGTAGTTCCTGTAAGAAGATTGCTGACTGTTCCTCCGTCATAAATGCTGTTGTCGTTTTTATCCCTTTTATCCCAGGCAGGAAGCACATCTTCGAACTTTCCAGTTTCCGGATTAAGTTTTCCATATACCACCCGGTAATGCTGAGCGTTTTCCCCTTCCATATACTCTCTCGTAAGATAACGGTAAGGATACCCATGAGAATCATATTTAGGAAGATACCCATCTCTTCCTGCGGGTGTTTCAAAAGTATCTGAAAAATCAATCGTGTGACTGCTTTCCGTACTATTTTCCGGAATTGTAAATACGGCAGCTTTTCCATTTTTGTCTTTTACTGCTGCCGCAGTCTGATAAAGGAGGGATACATCTGTCGTATCCTCAGGATTACCGGTCACTGTATCTGTCACTCGCCATAAATGAAAATCTACCTTCGGTCTGTGTGAAGGATCTGCTTTGTCATACCATTCTTTTGTCGCTGTGTAACCGCGCTCTCCTGTAAGCGTAAGAATCAGCGTACCTCCGCTGTAAACGGCGTCTGTATTCGTACCATGATTCGACACAAGGTTATTCTCGATTGTCTCCTCCAATCTGTCTCCACCTGGTAAAAGATCCGTTGTTCCTTTTATATCAGACGGCGGCACTATATTTCCCTCTGCTTCTGCAATCAGTGTTTCTATAGCTCTGTTCGGCATTTTCTTTTCATTATGTTCTATTTTATAAGTAATTTCCGAACCGTCCAGATTGTAACGCAACAGACCTTTCATGGAAAATTCTGCTGTCCCGGGAACTGTATCATAATGAAAAGTCCATTCTACCTCAGGAAGCTCCGGACTGTTCAGCGGAAGACTTCCTTTATTTACATCCTCGCCTTGATCTGGTTTTTGTACGCCTGTTTCCCAGTGAAAATCATAGCTTTCCAGAATTTTTTTATAAATTCCATACATTCTTGTGTTTCCGCGGCGAATCTGAACTTTCATATCGTAATCCATTTTTACCGTGTAATACCAGCCTGGAATTGTGGCGCCCGGATGTTCGCCTATATTGTCATCTGTAACTTCTGTCAGACCATAATTCAATGAAGAAATCTCGCACGGATTTATGCTCCAGCTCAGGTTTACTGTCTGATTAGACTGAACGCCTTCTCCTGTAAGCTTTGCCTTTGTGGGAAGAGCATTTGGAAGAATAGTATAAACATCATGACCTGTTCCTCCCATTTCCATATAAGACACTTTGTCTTCTGTAATTCCCAATGCAGAAAACGGTACTGTTACAGTATTTGTTACCATCTGCCCCTTTGCGTCTTTATATGTATAAGAAGATGTAAAAGTAAGACCTCCCGCTAACATTAGAGACACCTCGCTTGCAGCAGGACGTTTTCTTCCACTGTTATTGTTATCAATCCAGAAAATATCTCTCTGTATTTCCTCTGAATGCCGCTCTGTGACTGTAAAAGTAAAACCTGTTTTCTCATCTGTAAAAGAATCGCCCGCTCTGTCCTCCATCTCTTCCGGTAAAGCAATTAAAGCAGGCTCTGAAGCTGCGCTTAGTTCCGGTGTTACTTCTGATTCCAATATATCGCCTGCTTCCAGTATATCGCCCTCCTCCGGTATTGGCGCTTCACTTGGCTCCGGCATTTTTGCCGGGAGAGACAACTGCACTTCCTGGTATGTTCCGTCTTCATACTTTTGGATCTTCCACGGATACGTTTGTGGTTCTTCTGTCAGAATGTCATCCCTGCAGGTCACTTCCAGTTCAAGCTCTGCCACAAACGAGGAAAGATCTTCTATATCCTGAAGAAATTCTACCCTTACTTTATTATTTGTAACAGTATACTCTCCAATCTGAGAATTGGAATTTTTATCATATACAGGGACGGCTACTC
>JAUNAX010000041.1:12497-17696 GCA_030527365.1 Eubacteriales bacterium
GTATACTCTCCAATCTGAGAATTGGAATTTTTATCATATACAGGGACGGCTACTCCTGTATCATTAACTGTCGCGCATTCTTCAGGCACAAAAAAGAACAGCGTATCTTTTACTTTGATACCCTGCTCTATTAAAGTGTTTTGAAAAGACAACTCCAGCCCTATTTTCTGTTTCAACAGGGAATCTGCCTGTTCCATATATATAACCTGATATATAATATCCTTATTTTCGCTTAAATCTACAGGAGAACGACTTTCTTCTATTTCGTCCTGCATATTATCTCCATCTTGCAGTTCTTCCTCCTGTAAATCTCCCTGCAACTGTGTTTCTCCTTCTATTTCCGGAAAAACTTCATCCTGAATTATCAGATCGCTGCTTTCAGGCGCTGAAAGTATATCTTCCCCATAAACTGTAACATTACTTATCAGCATGGAAAAACACAAAAGCCACGCTGCGATTTTACGTGCTGTCTTCATGTACACCCTCCTCTTTTTATAGATACTATACAATATAGTATACTATTTTTGGATATTTTCTACAATATATTTGACCTTTTTTGTGATACATTATACAATAACAATATCTTATGATTAAATAAAAATATATGATTTTACATTATCGTTAGTTTTTACTATTATAAATAAGAAAGGAAGCACAATCATGCTGGATTTCAGAGTAGAAACCTTCCTGGAGGTATGTAAGGATTTAAACTTTACCCGTGCAGCACAGCGTCTGAACCTGACTCAGCCTGCTGTATCTCAGCACATTCGATGGCTGGAGGAAGCATACGGCGTTCCGCTCTTTGTCTGCCACGGCAAAAAAATGCAGCTCACTCCTGCCGGAGAAATGCTGAAAAATTCTGCTGCCACCATGAAGCACGACATCATTTCTCTCAGGGAAAAAATGCAGAAAAGCGCAGAAAACCAACTGATTAAAATGGGACTTACTCTTACCATTGCAGAATTTGAGATTTCGGAAATTGCCGCTGCTTACTTAAACCACTACCCTTCCGCGTCTCTCCATCTTTCTGTTGGAAACACAGAAGAGCTCTTACATCAGCTGGAAACGGGAAAAATTGATTTTGCTCTTGTAGAGGGCAATTTTCCAAGAGAAATTTATCACCATGAGCTTTATACAAGAGAGCGCTATATCGCTGTCTGCTCTCCTGAAAATCCCCTTTCCAATGGCAGCCACACTCTGGACGACCTGATTTCTCACAGGCTTATTACCCGTGAAGCAGGCTCCGGCTCCCGAAACATTCTGGAACATTATCTCCAGATGAAAGGACTGCAGGTAGAAAGCTTTGACTCTCTTGTGGAAGCAGGAAGCATCGGACTGATCAAACAGCTTGTGGAACAGGACTGCGGCATTTCTTTCCTTTACAGGACTGCCGTAAAGAAAGAGCTGGCAGACGGCAGATTGTGTGAAATACAGATGGAAGATCTGGATATTATGCATGATTTTACTTTCATCTGGAGAGAAAACAGCATTTTCGCAGAAGATTATCTGGAAATCTACGAAAAGCTTAAAAAACAGGAAAATTTATTTTCTATGAAAGACTAAAATGGAGGAAAACGCATGAAGGTATTAGTCATCGGCGGAGTCGCAGCCGGAACAAAAACAGCGGCAAAATTAAAAAGAGAAAACCGTGATATAGAAGTTACACTTCTTACAAAGGACAAGGAAATTTCCTATGCAGGCTGCGGTCTTCCCTACTATGTTGGAAATCTTATTGAAACCCGCGAAGAGCTTGTGGTAAATACTCCTGCTAAATTTGCAGGTCTTACCGGCGTAACCGTTTACACAAACAGAGAAGCTGTCTGTCTTGATTCCGCTTCCAAAACCCTTCAGGCGAAAAATCTGGAAACAAATGAAACAGAAACTTATTCCTACGACCAGCTTGTAATTGCAACAGGGGCTTCTCCTGTCATTCCTCCAATTCCCGGAACAGACAAAAAGGGAGTTTTCAAAATGCGTACACCGGACGACGCTGTTTCCATGCGCTCTTACATAGAGACAGAAAACGTAAAAAAAGCAGTTGTTATCGGTGCAGGCTTTATCGGGCTTGAGGTTGCGGAAAATCTTCAGGCACAGGGACTTTCTGTAACAGTAATTGATATTGCATCTCAGGTTATGCCAAACATTCTTGACCCGGAAATGGCTCTTTATGTAAAAAGACATCTGCAGAAAAATGGAATCCGTGTGATTACAGGAGTAAAAGCAGAAGAAGTTCTTGGAAATGACCTGGTTACAGGTGTGCGTACAAGCACTGGTTTCCTTCCCTGCTCTCTTCTTGCGGTTGCTGCCGGAATCCGCCCAAATACAGGCTTCCTTACAAATACAGGCATTGAAATGTTCAAAGGAACCATTCTTGTGGACGAAAAAATGCGTACCAGCCTTTCTGATATTTATGCTGCCGGAGACTGTGTAATGGTAAAAAATCGCATTACAGGAGAAGCAAAATGGGCTCCTATGGGTTCTTCCGCAAATCTGGAAGGACGTACTCTTGCACAGGTTCTCGCAGGTAAAGACAAATCCTTTAAAGGTGTTCTCGGAACAGCAGTATGTAAGCTTCCCGGCTTAAACTGCGGTCGTACCGGACTTACAGAAATCCAGGCAAGAGAAGCCGGCTATGACGTAATCACAGCGCTTTCTGTGACAGATGACAAAGCCCACTATTATCCGGACGCTTCTTTCTTTATCACAAAACTGATTGCAGATAAAACAACACATAAACTTCTTGGTATCCAGGTATTTGGCCCGGGAGCCGTTGACAAAATGGTGGATATTGCAGTTATGGGCATCAACATGAATGCCACTCTTGAAGATTTTGAAAATGCAGATTTCGCTTACGCACCGCCATTTTCCACTGCCATTCACCCATTTGTACAGGCAGTATATGTACTTCTTAACAAAATCGAGGGAACACTTACAAGCATGACTCCTTCCGAATATCTGGAAGGAAAGGCAGATGATTACAGAATCCTTGACGTAAATCTCGCTCCTTCTATTCCGGGAGCTGATTATATCAATCTTGCAGAAGTAAACGGACCGATTCCGGGAATCGAAAAAGATGAAAAGCTTCTTCTTGTATGTGCAAAAGGCAAACGAGGATATTTCCTTCAGAATCGCCTGAAACACTTTGGATATACAAATACTGTTGTTCTGGAAGGCGCTACTTTCTTTAATGAAGTTCACGTAAAAAACATTGCCTCCGCACTTCCGGAAGAAGAAATCAAACGTGTAAAAGCTCTCGGTTTCCTTATGGACAAACGCACAGGAAATCATTTTAACGGACGTGTTATCACCAGAAACGGAAAAATTACAGCAGAGGAAGTCCGTGCAATTACAGAAGCAGCACAGCTTTACGGAAACGGGGAAATCACTATGACAACCCGTCTTACCATTGAAATTCAGGACGTTCCATATGAAAACATTGAGCCGTTGCGCGAATATCTTGCTCAGGCAGGTCTTATGACAGGCGGCACAGGCTCCAAAGTCCGTCCTGTTGTTTCCTGTAAAGGTACAACCTGTCAGTATGGTCTGATTGATACCTTTGCTCTTTCTGAGGAAATCCACGAACGTTTCTTCCTTGGATATAATAACGTACTTCTTCCTCACAAATTCAAAATCGCAGTTGGCGGCTGCCCGAATAACTGTGTAAAACCAGATCTTAACGACCTTGGTATTGTAGGACAGAGAGTGCCGGAAGTAGATATTGACAAGTGTAAAGGCTGCAAGAGATGTAAAATTGAAGCAACCTGCCCTGTAGGAGCGGCGAAAATGGTTGACGGCAAAATCGTCATTGATTCCGCACTCTGTAATCACTGCGGACGCTGCGTAGGAAAATGTCCGTTTAAAGCATTCGAATCCTCTACTTACGGCTACCGCATCTACATCGGCGGACGCTGGGGCAAGAAAGTTGCCCAGGGACGTTATCTGGACAAGATTTTCACAGATAAAGAGGAAGTTCTCAACACTATTGAAAAAGCAATCCTTCTCTTCCGCGAGCAGGGAATCACAGGAGAACGCTTTGCAGATACAGTAAACCGTATCGGCTTTGAAAATGTGCAGGAACAGCTCCTCTCCGACAGCCTTCTCGCCCGGAAAGAAGAAAACCTTGCTGCTAAAAAACACTTAAAAGGCGGAGCAACCTGCTAAAATAAAAAAGCAACCCGAAAGGACTACCTTTCGGGTTGTTTTTTATTATTCTCGCTGTTTTGAGACTTTTCCATAGACAGAACAGTCTCGCCCAGTCTGTTATAGATTGTTACTGCATCCTGTACATGGCTGGCTGTTCCGGCTTCTCCCGGAGCCCCCGCCGTTACAAGGATATATTCCCGTCCCTCTATCTCTGCAAAGCTTGCAAGACAAAGACCAGCCTCACTTGTATATCCTGTCTTACCTCCTTTTATCTCCCCTCCTGCAACAGAGGCACTGGGAAGATTTTTAAACATGGTGCTGTAATATGTAATCCCATCCCGGTGAATGTTGGTAACGCCGGTAGAATGGCGCGGCGACTCTATTACTTCCCGAAACGTATCGTTTTTCAGTGCATATTTTAAAAGAACTGCCATATCAAGAACCGTACTGTAATGTTCCGGGTCGTGAAGCCCTGTACTATCACAGAAATGCGTGTTTTCCATTCCGATTTTTGCCGCCTTTTTGTTCATCAGCTCCACAAAAGCTTCCTCTGAGCCGGAAATAGAATCTGCCAGAGCAATGCAGCACTCCGCGCCCGATGGCAGAAGCACTCCATATATCAGGTCTATAGCTCTCACGGTCTCTCCCGGCTGAAATCCCGCCTGAGTGGCATTCTGCTCATAAAGTCCTGCGAACATATCCTGAGTAAGTGTGATTTCCTGATTTAAGTCCCTAATCTCCTCGATTGCCAGAATTGCCGTCATCATTTTTGTCATAGATGCCGGATAAATTCTTTCTTCCGCTCTCTCTGCCCCCAGAACCTTTCCGCTGTTTGCCTGCATCAGAACTGCATAAGGGCTTTGAATCCCGCTTATATCAAGCTCTTTCACAACAGGCTGACTGAACTTTAAAAGCCATTCTCCCACACCCTTATCCCAGCCTATCATAATAACAAGTGCAGCAATCACAATAATCTCCACAAACGTACACAGCACAATCCGCCCTGTATTACTTTGTTTTTTCCGTTTTCTCCTGCTGTTGCTTCGTCTTCTGGTT
>JAUNAX010000042.1 GCA_030527365.1 Eubacteriales bacterium
CCGACAGCTCAATTAGATTACCACAGAAGATTCCTTCTGTCAACTACTTTTTACATTTTTTTCAAAATACGCCTCCTCTACAGGACAACGCGGTAAAGTACAAAAACCGGGATTAGTTCCCGGCTTTGTACACACCTGTCTTATTTTGGCTCTTACCATCTTAATTCCATTGCTTCCTCAGAGCAGGCGTATATCTCTTCCCCTACTTACCCACATCTTTTCTTACCTGCTCTGTCAGTTCTTTGCCTCCCTGCTCATACCACATTTTCACAAATTCATCAAAATAATCAAGGGGCTTTTTCCCCATAATAATCTGAATGAATGTATTTTTTTCCAGCTTTTTCAGCGTCTCGGGGATTTCTCCATCTGTATCCTCCAGATATTTTCTGACTGGAGGCTTATAATTTCCGTCTATCAATAGTCCCACCGCTGAAATCCTGGTTTTATAAGCAGCCCAGTCTTCCGCAGTCACATTGCGCCCTTCCAGATAATTGCTGCAGGCGTCATAGTAGGATTTCTCAATCGCGCTGAGAGAATTCACGGAAATTCCCCCGTTAAGCGCCTTTCGTATATTCTCCGTCACCTTATAAGTTGCCTCATAATAATCCACATTGATGACAAGCGGTCTTGCAGTCGGGTCTACATTCAAAGCAAAATAACTGTTTACCTCGTCTGCGTCTTTTGCTTCATAGCGAGTATAATCAAATAATACGCTGATTATCTTCATTACAATCTCAGGATGTTCATAACCTTTTCGCACAACTACATACTTATTGTCCCGGAAAGTAGTAAAACGCTGATCTTCCATCTGCACATCACCTGTAAGATAATATGGCTCCCACTCTGCACCTCCTTCCTGACTGTATGTGTCCATCAGCGGATTGTTCGGCGTCCACCATAATCCGAAAAAAGCGCCGCATTTTCCTTCCACAACAAGATCTCTTAAATTATTCTGAGCACGGAGAGCGAAATCCGTATCAAGAATCCCTCTTTCGTAAAGCTCGTTTAAATATCCAAGGGCTTTTTTTGTCTCCTCTGTAACGGAGCCATACACGATTTCTCCCTGATGATTTCGGATCCACCTCTGCGGCGAAGCATGAAAGCTGTCAAAAACAGGCTCAACAGAATAATTGGTGCTTGTTGTTCCGACTAATGAAGTATCACACAAAAGACCGATGGGTTCTTCTCCCGGCGCTGCTCCCATACGATTTTTTCTGAACGCTTCTATAATTTTGAAGGCTTCCTCCAGAGATTCCGGTTCATCCAGTCCAAGTTCATCCATCCAGTCCTTTCTAAGCCATAAAAGACAAGGGCCATGATCAATCACTGTCTCCGGAATTGCCATAAGACGACCGTCAAACATACCGCCTTCCAGAAGTTCCCCGCCATAGCTGTCGTACATTTCTTTAATCCGCGGCGAAGCACAGGATTCATATACATCTGTCAGATCCTCCACAAGATTATTTTCCACAAGCTCATGAAGAGTTTCCCTGTCGGAGACTACAAGAACATCAGGAAGGGTGTGATCTTTTACAAGAATATTCACATATTCGTCATACCGCTCTTCCCTTTCCATATATACGCTCTCATTTTGAATATTCAGCATTTCTCTAAGGTATCTTGTATACGCATTGTCTTCATATGTGTTTCCCTCCGGAAGATTGGAATTATTCGCTCCACTCATCTGCCCCAGCGTATAAGTCACAAGCTCCGGATATTTTCCGTATGGTGTGTTTTCCGCCTCCTCCCATTCCTTTTCTTCTGCTTTTGCATCTTTTTCTTCCGTCTTCTTCTCCTGCTCTTTGCAGCCTGCAAAAGAAAGAAGGACTGCTGCCGCCAGAAAAATCATTCGCATTTTTCTATTTCTTCTCTTTTCCATGAACAGCACCTCCTTTCGGAATTCTTATTTCCACTCTTGTTCCCTGTCCCGTTTTACTGTAAATCCTGATTTTATACTCCTCCCCGTAGAGAAGACAGATTCTGTCATTTACATTTTTAAGTCCATATCCTGAAGTCTGATAGGTAACAAGTGATTCAGCTTCCTCCTGTTCCATTCCGTGGCCGTTATCCTCAACAGCCATTAAAATATCTTCCCCGTCTTCCACAAAATAAAGCTTCAGACATTTATCTTCTCCTTCTTTTACATCAAGCCCATGTTCCAACGCATTTTCCACAACCGGCTGAAGGGCAAGCTTTGGCACGATTTCATTTTTAATTTCCGGTTCCACCTGCCATTCCACAAGGAAATTATTATCGTGCATAACAAGCTGGATCTCCAGATACGCTTTAATATTCTGAATGCAGTTTTCCACAGTTACCATATCTGCACCTTTACTGAGTGCAGTCCTGTAAAAAGTAGAAAGCGCAAGCGTAACCTTGCTTATCTGACGCTGCCCTGCCTTGATTGCCATCCAGTTTATAATTGAAAGTGTATTATAAAGAAAATGAGGATTGATCTGCGCTGTCAGAGCTTTCAATTCAAATTCTTTCAAAGCAATTTTATTTTCATACACCTCATGGATCAGACGATTGATCTCCTCCATCATATTTCGGAAGCTGCGTACAAGAAGTCCCACCTCATCTTCCGAATCACTGAATACCGTTACCTCTCTGCTTCCATTGTTTACCTGATTCATATTTTCTGTCAGCTCTTCAATCTTTCTTGTAAACAATCTGGAAAAATAAACACCCAGCAAGACCGTTCCTGCCACACATAGAAGAATCAGAGGAATCTCGCTTAATAACACATGAAAAACAGCAGCAGAAATGGCTTCGTGCGATTTATATAAGTAATAATTCCACCCTGTCTCGCTGCTTTTTACATTGACATACGCATAATTTTCCTGAATCTCTTTTAAAATCTCTTCTTCGCTCTTTCCTTCTTCCTGATTATCTATAAAACAAACATCCCCGTCTGCCTCATCTACGATCACGCCTCCTGTATCTTCTGCCATCAGAATATTTTCAAAAGGTCGAAACACTTTATCATAATCCAGGGTAATACAAAGAGCAGCCTCCACGTCCTGCCTCTTATAGATTTTTCGCACCGCTGCAATCTCTTTTTTCTCCCTGTTTACCAACCACTGAACACTTACCTCATCTTTCAGTTTCTGTTCCCACCATTCCTCTTCTATTTCTTTCATGGGAATCAGAGTGTATCCGTGGCGCACTTTGATGCTTTTTGCAAAAAGCTGTATCTGAAGAATCGCATCGTGGTATGATTTTGGTACAGTAAGAAGAGGATCTACTACCTCTGTATACCTCTCATACGCCAGATAACTATCCATATTCTTCTCTGCGATGATTTCTTCAATATCAGGAGAATAGGTAAGATAATTCATGAGACTTGTATAAATCTGAACCTGACTGTCTATACCTTCTTTCGTCTGTTTCAAAATGGAATTCATCTCTTCCATCTCATTTTCCCGCACAAGTCTGCTCATACGCATATGTCCGTAAAGAGAAATCACGGTTACAGGAACAAGACTTACCACAACAAGAAGTATGGTAAGCTTGTGTCTGTATTTCATATTTTTAAATTTTTTCAGAATGTTCTTCATCGTCTCCCATTCCTTTCCGATAGGACTCCGGACTGCTGCCATAATATTCCCGGAAACTCCGGCAGAAATAAGACACATTTGCAAATCCCACTTCCTCGCTCACCTGTGCCACCTTCATATTCGTAGTGCAGAGAAATTCCTTTGCTTTTTCCATGCGGACCACCCGAATAAAACGGTTGAGATTCATTCCCGTTTCCTTCTTAAAAATAAAGCTTAAATATCCGGAAGAAAGATAAACCTTCTCCGCCAGAGATTCCAGATTCAGATCTTCCCTGTAATTTTCATAAATATAATTTTTCACAGTTGCAACCTCATCTCTTGATTCACTCATGGAACGGTTCAGAAAAGCTTCGTATGCTTTTATGTTTTCTTCTGTTACCTCCAGAATCTGAGAAATATTGCTGCAGTTGTAAAGTCGCTCAATTTCTTTTTCCAGTTTATGTTCTCCTCCAAAACAGTTTTCCGAAAAAAGCTCCTGAATCACATTGGAAAATACAAACTTAATATACATGGCGGAAAACTGTCCGTTCTCCTGATACTTTCTGGCGAGACAGTGAAAATGATTCCACAGCTGGGGCATATCCTTTCTGCTTACGTCTTCGGAGATTTTTTGCATCAGCCTGGAATCCTGCACATCTCCCGACTCCGCCTTTTCTACTTCCTCCCCAGTAAACACATGGGTATCCGGGTGATAAAATTTTTCTTCCATAAGCTGTTCCAGCTGCTCCATCACAGAAGGAAGTTTCTGATACCCCTCAAACTTACTGCTCACTGCAAGATGAAATTTCACCTCATATTCTCTTTTCAGATAAAGGTAAATACTGTTTGCCACAAGCGTATAATCGCAGTACATATCGCAAAACAGAAGCACCGACTGTCTGGCATTTAAGTTCAGATAGAAAAACTCTCTCCGAAGCTCTTTAAAAATCTCCTCTTCCAGCACATCTTTTGCAGAATCAAAAAAATCTGTTCCAGTCTCGATCATCACTGCACAGTGCCATTTATTCCATTCATTTAAATCAAGCACTTCCCCCGCTTTTTCCAGAATTTTCTCAGAACCAGAGTACAGATAGCTCTGAAGAAAATACTGTCTCAGAAAATCTTTTTCCCGGATTTTTTGTTTCTCCTGATTCCATTTCCCGGCAATATCACGTTCTACCTTTTCCATTGTCTTTTCAAACTGTTCCGGATCCACCGGTTTTAAAATATAATCGGTCACTCCATAATGGATTGCCTCCTGTGCAAATGAAAAGTCTCCATACCCACTGAAAATAATAATCTTCAGATCCGGATATTTTTCTCTCGCCCTCCTTGTAAGTTCCAGTCCGTCCATATGAGGCATTTTTACATCTGTCAGAAGAATATCAATTTCTTCTTTTCCCAGGATATTCAATGCCTGTCTTCCATCAGATGCCTCAAATACAGTCTTTTCCTCCTTATCTTCTGCAAGAAGGTACTTAATGCCCTCCCTCTCGATCCTTTCGTCATCTACCACCAGAATACGATACATTTTCTTTCTTCTCCATTCCCCAAAATTTAAAAATAATAAAGACAGCCCGAAAGCTTACAAAGCTGTCCGAAACTGTCTTTATTTTATCATTTATAAAGCTCTTTGAAAAGGCTTCTTAGCCCTTTACCGCACCTGCCACAACACCTTCTATAATATATTTCTGACAGAACATATAGAATATGATAATAGGAATAATGGAAAGTACAAGAACTCCCATCATGGCTCCCATATCAATAGAGCCGTATCCTCCACGTAGATACTGAATGGCAATCGGTATGGTCTTATACTTTTTAATATCCAATACAAGATACGGAAGGAGGTAATCGTTCCATATCCACATTGTCTGAAGAATGGCTACCGTTACGCAGGTCGGCTTCATAACCGGGAAAACCACCTTAAAAAACGTCTGTATTGGTGTGCAGCCGTCAATCATAGCAGCTTCTTCAATTTCAATCGGAATAGATTTTACAAATCCGCTGAACATAAATACAGAAAGTCCTGCGCCGTATCCCAGATAAATAATGATCAGTCCCCACGGTGTGTTCAGCTTCATCATATTTGCAATTTTAGAAAGCGTGAACATTACCATCTGGAATGGTACGATCATGGAAAACAGACACAGATAATATATTGTTTTTGTAGTTTTATTTATTACCCTGTTAATATACCAGGCACACATGGAAGTACAGAGAATAATCGCTATAACCGAAAATACCGTAATAAATAAAGACCAGCCAAACGCCTCAAAATACTCTGTCCTCTCAATTCCCTTTACATAATTATCCAGCCCTACAAACATCTTGTCTTTTGGAATAGCAAACGGCTTTCTGCTGATATACGCCTTCTTTTTAAAAGAGTTTATAAAAACCAGAATAATAGGAAATACATATGCGATGGATAAAAGAGCGAAAAATACAGTCCATGCTCCGCTGTGTTTTACGTTTTTATTCATTACTGCTGTACCTCCTTACTTCTTGTGAGACGGTTCTGCACAATAGCGATCACACCAACTAAAATAAAGAAGATTACTGCTTTCGCCTGTCCGACTCCCTCCCAGCCTGTTCTTCCATAGAAGGTGTTATAAATGTTCAGAGCCAGCATCTCAGACATATTGGACGGCTCGCCGTTTGTGAGGGCAAGGTTCTGATCAAAAAGCTTAAAGGAGTTGGTAAGTGTTAAAAATGTACAGATTGTAATCGAAGGCATTACCATCGGAATGATAACGTCCTTTAAAAGCTGTCTTTTATTCGCCCCGTCAATCTGTGCCGCTTCAATTAAATCTCCTGGTATATTCTGGATACCTGCAATATAAATAATCATCATATATCCAATCTGCTGCCAGCACATCAGAATTACAAGTCCCCAGAATCCATATTTGGAAGAATATGTAAGCGTTCTGTCAAACTGCATTAAAATACCATTTAAAAGAAGCTGCCATACATATCCAAGAATAATTCCTCCAATCAGGTTCGGCATAAAAAATACAGTACGGAAAGCATTTCTTCCCCGTATATTTTTTGTAAGAAGCATTGCCACCGCAAAAGCAATTACATTAATCAAGATAACAGATACTACCGTAAAGGCAGCCGTATACCAGAGCGCATGTACAAATGTACCGTCTTCTGTAAAAATTTTGGCGTAATTGCTGAAGCCTACAAATTTCGCATCTGTTACTGTTGTAAACTTACAGAAAGAAAGATATACACCCATACAGAAAGGTACAATAAATCCAATCGTGAAGGCGAGCAAGGTAGGCAGTACAAAAACCGGAAAATATTTTTTCATTGCTTTATTATTCATAATTATTTCTCCCTGTTCCCATAAAATATGAAAGGGGCGAGTATCCGCCCGCCCCATTCCTTAAGCCTTTTGTTTATTCTGCATGTGCAGCTGCATATTCAGTTGCCCAACCATCTACAAACGCTTTTTCTACTGCATCCCATTCACCGGTTCCCTGTGCATACTCAAGCATTGCGCTTCCTACCTGGTTTTTCCACTCTTCAGAAGGCATTGTTGTAAAGTTCCATGCTACAGAAGTTTTTCCGTCTGCAATGTATTTATTTGCATCTACTACAAGCGGATTATCGGATTCGAATTTTTCATCAAAGGTCTTAAATGGTGTTACAAATCCCATCTCCTGGCTTAAAGAAGTTCTTCCTTCATCACTTGTGATAACCCAGTTTAAGAAATCAAGTGTTGCCTGAATGTCTTCTTCACTTGCTTTGCTGTTTACACACCAGTAGTTTTCACTTCCTGTGCAAAGTCCCTGATTTTCTTCTCCGTCAACGCCAATGTAGATTGGAAGCATTCCCATGTCTTCGTCTGCAACTTCGTTATCCTTGATGTCATTGTATGCCCATGTTCCGTTCTGATAAAATACAGCTTCTCCTAAAGCAAATTCGGAAGCTGCGTCTTCCCCTGTTTTGCTGGAAAGCACACTCGGCTCACATGTGGAGTCTGTGATATACAGGTCAAAAATATTCTTGAAGTTTTCAAGGTAAGTTCCCTTGATTGCATCTGTGGAATCAATTCCGTCTGCCTGATATTCATAATAAACAGGAAGGTTTGCCAGATGTGTTTTAAATCTCCAGTCACTGGAAGCATCAAAACCTGCGGAAGTAAAAGCACCTTCGATTCCAAGGTCATCTTTCTTTGCCTGAATATCATCTGCAACTGCTTTTAATGTATCAAAGTTGTTGATTTCTTCTACAGATTTTACGACTGCGCCATCTGTCTCAAAGTAATCGTTTAACAGAGCCTTATTATAAATCAGTCCATATGTCTCGATTACATACGCAATACCCGGAACGCTCCCGTCTTCATTTGTTAATGCAAATTCTTCACTTGTAAGCTGTTTGTAGATTTCTGTATCTTTTAAGTCATAGCAATAATCTTTCCAGGAAGCAAGACCTACCGGACCATTTACCTGGAAAAGAGTTGGGGCTTCGTCTTTTGCCATCTCAGATTTCAGAGTGGACTCATAAGTACCGGAGGCTGCTGTTACAACCGTTACCGGAACACCTGTCTCCTCTGTATATTTTTCGCCAAGCTCTACCCACTGATCTGCCTGCTCAGGCTTGAAGTTCAGATAATACACGCTTCCTTTTGCTTCTTCTGCCATAACAGGAACTGACGGAATCATAGATGCAGCCATCATAACTGCCATGCTTAATGCTGTAATTTTTTTCATCTTCATAATAAGTCCTCTCCTTTACATTGAAATTTCAATTTCGTTCTTTTGATGTGTCTTTATTGTAATTTCAAAAAGGAAATTCTGCTATAGTAAAAAATTAAGAAACGTGATAATTTTTCATGTTTATTCTTTCCATAACGAAAAAAATCCCGGCAGAGGAACACCTCCACCGGGAATTTCTTATTCTCAGGCTTTTCCAACAGAACCGAACAGTTCCATTTTTTCTTTAACAGTTGCTTTGATTGCTTCGAATCCAGGAGCAAGGACTTTACGTGGGTCGTATCCTTTACCCTGCTGATCTTTTCCTTCTTCTATATATTTACGTGTAGCTGCTGCGAAAGCAAGCTGGCACTCTGTATTTACATTGATTTTGGAAACACCAAGGTCGATTGCTTTTTTGATCATATCAGCCGGGATTCCTGTACCGCCGTGAAGAACAAGCGGAAGTTCTCCTGTAAGCTGCTGGATTGCATCCAGTGTCTCAAAGCTTAATCCAGCCCAGTTTGCCGGATATTTTCCATGAATGTTACCGATTCCTGCTGCAAGGAAGTCAATTCCAAGGTCAGCGATCATCTTGCACTCGTTCGGATCTGCACACTCTCCTGCTCCAACTACGCCGTCTTCCTCGCCGCCGATGGAACCAACCTCTGCTTCCAGAGACATACCGTGCTCTGCACAGATTTTAACAAGCTCTTTTGTTTTTGCAACGTTTTCTTCGATCGGATAATGAGAACCGTCAAACATGATAGAAGAAAATCCAGCTTCTACACATTTCAGGCATCCTTCGTAGCTGCCGTGGTCAAGGTGAAGAGCTACCGGAACTGTAATGTTCAGTTCTTCCAGCATTCCGTTTACCATTCCTACAACAGTTTTGTAACCTGCCATGTATTTACCTGCGCCTTCGGAAACACCCAGGATAACCGGGGAATTTAACTCCTGTGCAGTTAAAAGGATTGCTTTTGTCCACTCAAGATTGTTGATGTTAAACTGTCCGACTGCATAATGACCAGCTTTTGCTTTTTTCAGCATTTCTGTTGCACTTACTAACATGATTTATTCCTCCTGACATTTTATTGAAAAACCTGATGGTTTTCCATATATTTTGTAGTTTACCAGATTCTATCCATTTCGTCTACCATTTTACTGAAAAAAGTGCTTGCATTTTACTCATAATTCCGATATAATTAAGGACGTTCAAGGATGGATTCCCGAGTGGCCAAAGGGGGCAGACTGTAAATCTGTTGGCAACGCCTTCGAAGGTTCGAATCCTTCTCCGTCCACTTACTTTTAACCCAGGATTATGTTCCTGGGTTTTCTTACATCTGCATTTCAGAAAGGTGCTATTATGGAAAAACATGAACATACAAGCAGAGAACATACACATTCTCACACAAATCCTATAGAAGAATATCCCATCAGCGAAGAAACTCTTTACAATCTCGCCGAACTTTTTAAAGTTTTCGGAGATCCTACCCGCATTCGTATTCTCTACGCCTTATCTTCTCAGGAACTTTGCGTACAGGATATTGCGGATACCCTTTCCATGACCCAGAGTGCCATTTCTCATCAGCTTCGCACTCTGAAGCAAATGTCTCTTGTAAAATACAGAAGAGACGGGAAAACTGTTTACTACTCCCTGGCAGACGACCATGTATCTACCATTATGAAGCAGGGACTGGAACACGTATGTGAATAAAACGTCAAAACTTCATTATCAAAAAAGAAGATAAGATACATTTTTTCTGCATCTCATCTTCTTTTTTTATTACTAAAATGTGCCTACTCACATTCTTTTTCATCTTTGTGATACAGTACTACTGCTCCGTATCCCGGAACTGTCAGACGCACAACTCCGCCTCTTGCCACATACGTAGTTTTCTCCTCTGTATATCCGGCTCTGTAGGTAAGCATAATCCGCTCAAGAACCGTATCTTCCAGACGGGAAATGCCTGTCTGCCATACTTCTACCTCTATCTCCCGGTCTTCCGCAAGATTATTCAATACAACAATCATCTGCTCACAGTCAGAAAAACGTCCATAGGAAAGTCCCTGATAATCATTCCAGAGAAAATCAAGAGACCCTTTTCGAATCACTTCATATTCTTTATGAAGCTTTATCATGCTTCTGTGAAAATCAAGCATCTGCTGATCTTCTTTTCCCCAGGGATATGTTCTTCTGTTATCCGGATCTGTAAATCCACACACACCTGCCTCGTCTCCGTAATAAACAGTCGGGGCTCCCGGCCATGTCATCTGAATCACAACAGCCTCTCTCATCACTGCAGGGTTGATTCCCTGAGAAGCAGCGGCTGCTCCTGCATAGGAAACGCGCCCTACCCTTCTGTTTGTCCTTGTAAGGAAACGGGAATGGTCATGATTGGAAAGCTCATTCATGGCAGTATAGAGGGCAGACATATGAAGGGAGCGCATATGGGTACGCATTGCTCCAATAAACGCCTCACTGTTTCCGTACAAATCTTCTCTGTACTCGTCACTATGTTTTTCCATTCCTGTAAGAAACCATGTGATCGGCTCCATAAAAGCATCGTAATTCATAACCGTATCCCACTCGTCTCCAAGAAGCCAGCCTTCCGGATTTCCATAATGCTCTGCAAGAATGATCGCTTCCGGATTTGCCTCTTTGACCGCTCTGCGGAAATCTTTCCAGAACTGATGGTTAAACTCGTTGCTGTGCCCCAGGTCTGCCGCAACGTCAAGACGCCAGCCATCTACATTATAAGGAGGGGACACCCATTTTTTTCCTACTTTTAAGATATAATCATAAAGCGTAGTAGATGCCTCATAATTTAATTTCGGAAGCGTATCGTGTGTCCACCAGCCATCATATGTGGGGTTATAGGGCCATCTGTTGACATCTTTAAAATCAAAGAAATCTCTGTACGGACTGTCTGCTGAAATATAGGCTCCTTTGGGATAACCCTCCTGATTCTCATAGATCCGCTCTCTGTCCATCCATTTATTAAAGGAACCGCAATGGTTAAATACGCCGTCAAGAATCACGCGCATCCCTCTCTTATGAACTTCCTCCACAAGCTTCGCAAACAGCTCATTACTTGCCTCCAGATTTCGTTTATCTGTTACGCGGCGGATGTATTTATAGGCATGTGCATTCTCCCTGTCTCCGGGATTTAAAAGCCCGTCACAATCCTCCACGATTTTCCCATAATGAGGATCTATATAATCGTAATCCTGACAGTCATATTTATGATTGCTCGGAGAAACAAAAGCAGGATTTAAGTACAACACCTCTACCCCCAGATCCTGAAGATAATCCAGCTTGTCAAGAATCCCCTGAAGATCCCCTCCGTAAAACTCACGCACTCCCATAACTGCAGGTGTTTTTTCCCAGTTATCTACCTTTGTGCTCACATCGCCAATATAGAAATATTCCCCTGTTTCCACATCATTACTCTTATCTCCGTTATAAAAACGATCAATGTAAATCTGGTACATGACTGCGCCTTTTGCCCAGTCCGGAGTCTCATATCCAGGGTAAATTTCAAAGTCCATACGCTCCTCATATTCCATTCTGACTCCCTGCGTATTGTAATAACAGGTAAGAGAACCGTATATGATTTCAAAATGGTAACGGCTGACTTTACTTCCCATAGTAATCTGCGCAGAATAATAATCAAATCCCTTTGCAGTCTCTGTTATCTCCATCTCTGTATGTTTTCCATCACACACAAGATACACAGCGTCCACATTATTCTTTTGCGTACGGAAACGTATAGTAACTGTCTCCCCCTCCCTGGGCTCTGCAGGAGTTCTGTAATACTCTGTTCCGTCACTGAAAAACGCATTTTTATTTAAGACAGATCTCATGTTCAATATATATTGCATCTTTTTTACGATGTCCACATCTTTACGCTCCATATCATACCTCTTTATTTCTAATATACATTCTTTTATTTTATCTTAGTTGCGAAGATTTTACAACCGATTCTGTCCCGATTTTTGGAAACGCCTTTATTTTTGGACAGTAAAAAAGGCAGCGGGGTAAGCTGCCTTTTTTGGAGAAGGTATTTCTTCTTATGGGGTGTAGCAAAAACTATATAATGTATTGGGGGGTTTTTACGATGTATATAATACCATGTGGCAACAGAAAAGTGTGCACAAACTTGAAAAAATTCGGCACACTTTTTTGTGAAGTTTCTATACTGTCTTTTTAAGCATTTTTCTGATTTGTTGTAAAAAGTGCTTCAAATTCATCACGATGCACTTTTTCCTGCTTCAGAAGAAGCTCTGCACAGGCATGAAGTACCTCTGCATTCTCCAGAATAATCTCTTTTGCACGGGCATGACATTCGTCAATAATACAGTGGATTTCCCTGTCGATTTCTCTTGCAACATCTTCGCTGTAGCTTCTTGTATGTGCAAGATCGCGTCCGATAAACACCTCATCGTCATCATCTCCATAGGAAATAAGACCTACTTTTTCAGACATTCCATATTTCATTACCATAGCTCTTGCTGTACTGGTAGCACGTTTAATATCATTGGAAGCGCCTGTTGTAATGTCTCCGAAAATAATCTCCTCTGCCACACGACCACCAAGAAGCGTAGTAATTTCCTGAAGCATCTTTCCCTTTGTATCAAACATTTCGTCATTCTCAGGAAGAGGCATAGTATAACCGGCTGCTCCGATTCCCGTAGGAATAATGGAAATCGTATAAACTGACTCCATATCAGGAAGCACATGGAAAAGAATAGCATGACCTGCCTCATGATAAGCTGTAATCTTCTTTTCTTTATCAGAAATTACCCTGCTCTTCTTCTCCGCACCAATTCCTACCTTAATAAAGGAGTTCTTTATATCCTGCTGTGTAATAAACGCTCTGTTTTCCTTTGCAGCCACAATAGCCGCCTCGTTCAAAAGGTTTTCCAGATCTGCTCCGGTAAATCCCGCTGTTGTCTGTGCAACCTGCCGAAGATCCACATCTTCTCCAAGTGGTTTGTCTTTTGCATGAACACTGAGAATCTCTTCTCTGCCCTTTACATCCGGTCTTCCCACCGCAACCTTACGGTCAAAACGACCTGGTCTTAAAATTGCAGGATCCAAAATATCCACACGGTTTGTCGCTGCCATCACGATAATTCCTTCGTTTACTCCAAAACCGTCCATCTCTACAAGAAGCTGATTCAAAGTCTGTTCTCTTTCATCGTGACCGCCGCCTACGCCGGTTCCTCTCTGCCTTGCAACTGCGTCAATTTCATCAATAAAAATGATACACGGCGCATGGTCCTTGGCATTCTCAAATAAATCTCTCACACGTGACGCACCCACGCCTACAAACATTTCCACAAAGTCAGAACCGGAAATAGAGAAGAATGGAACGCCCGCCTCTCCTGCCACTGCTTTCGCAAGAAGAGTTTTACCTGTTCCCGGAGGTCCTACAAGAAGCACACCCTTGGGGATTCTTGCCCCCACTTTCGTATATTTCTGAGGAGCTTTTAAAAAGTCAACCACTTCCTCAAGATCTTCTTTTTCCTCCTGAAGACCGGCTACGTTCTGAAATGTAACTTTCATGTCGTCCGGTTTTGACATTTTGGCGCGGCTTCTTCCAAAATTCATCATTTTGGAATTGGCATTTCCGCCGCCACCGCCTCCTCCTGCTATCTGTCTTGTCATCATTACAAACAGGAAAAGAACAAGTCCGCAGGTAATCAGTGAAGGGAGCAGACTTGCAAGAAGGGTATTTTCCCTTGGCACATCTGACACAAGAGGAGAAATATCTTTTGCTCTCAAAAGCGTCTCCACCTCTTTTACATCTGTCACATAAAACCGTTTCTGTCCCTCCCCTGAAATATTCACTGTCACAGCACCTGTAGGAACTTCCTTATTTGGCTGTATTTTGGCATCTATCACCTTACCTTCCTCAAGCGCCTCTTCTAACTGTGTCATTGTGTAGTTGCTCTGGGAATCCCTCTGACTGCTCAGAAAAAAATACCCGCATATCAGCAAAATAACCAGCATCACATAGGGTCCTATGTTTGGCTTTCTTTCCTCATAAAACACGGAATTAAATCTCCTTTCACTCTGCCCCCAGTTCTACCACTCCAATGTATGGGAGATTTCTGTATTTCTGTGCATAATCAAGCCCGTATCCTACCACAAATTCATCAGGGATTTCAAAGCAGCAGTAATCTACCTGTACGTCTGCCACTCTGCGGTCCGGCTTGTCCAGAAGTGTACACAGATGTACACTGTGGGGATTTCTGTTTTTAAGAATTTTCAGAAGATAGCTTAAAGTCCTTCCGGAATCAATAATATCCTCTACAACAAGTACCTCTTTTCCTTCCAGCGGCTGATCCAGATCTTTTACAATTTTAACCACACCGCTTGATTTTGTGTCGTCTCCATAGCTGGATACAGACATAAAATCAAGAGATACCGGAACGGTAATCCTTTTTGCCAGCTCGCACATAAAGAATACGCCGCCCTTTAATACGCAGATCATATGGATTTCCTTTCCTGCATAATCTTTGTTAATCTGATCCGCTATCTCCTGGATTCGCGCATCTACTTCTTTTTCACTGATCAGTACATTTACTTTTTCACTCATTTAAAATTCCTCCTTTGTAATTTAATTCCAGTACCCGCTTTGTAGCGGAAGTGATTTTGTACCTTTCATTTATTCTTCCTCCTGCGATCCAGAGAATCTCTTCTCCGTCTGCTATAAGAGGAATCAAATCCCGCTCCTCCCCCGGAATCTTATCGTCTATCATCACTCTTGTAAGCTTCTTCCTGCTTCCTTCTCTGTTGATAATGAGATAATCCCCCGGCTGCCTGGTGCGGATATACAGCTTATTTTTTATTTTATCATAATCCAGCCATTTCGTATACTTCTTTTCTTCAATCTTCTGCTTATCGTAAGGAAAAATTTTTGTATTAAACTCTCCATACGAACAGAACACCTTTCCCGGAATGGAAAGCTCTTTTATTTCCCTTTCCGCTTTCTCTTCCGATATTTTTTTCAGAACGATTCCTCCATAAGTGCGGACAGCAGAAAGCCCATATGGAAGGGAAATCCGTTTTCCTGTATCCATAGAAAAAAGCGAGAGCAGCTGCTGCACATGAACTGCTGTAAAGTCTTTGCGTTTTCCGGAAAGCATTTCCATTGCTTCCATTCCCGCATACTTCTGAAGCAGCACTTCTTTTTCTGAAAATGCGTCTTCAAAAAAAATACTGTCTTCCGTCATTTTACAAAGCTCTAAAAGCTTATGCCCTTCTTTGCGAAAATATTCGTCCGCCTCTCCAAGAAACTGGGAAGCAGCCGCCATATGCGCCACCGCCTTCTGATTGATTTCCTGTTCCATAAGAGGCAGAATATGATGCCGTATCCTGTTTCTTGTGTACTCATCAGAAAGATTGCTGCTGTCCAGAATGCTGGGGATTTCTTCCTTTTTTAGATAATGAACAATTTCCCTCTTTTCCAGGCACAGAACAGGGCGGATAATCTGCCCGTCTTTGGAGCTCATGGCAGAAAGCCCCCGAATGCCTGTCCCTCTTGCCAGATTGTGTATCATAGTCTCTGCAAGATCATTCTTATTGTGAGCAAGGGCAATCTTCATATTTTCCTCGGAAAGCCCAAGTCTCTTTTTTTCCTGAGAAAAAGCGTCACGTCGCACCATGCGTCCCGCCTCCTCAAGCCCCACCTTCCATTTCTTCGAAAGAGCAGGAACAGGATATGTATAAATCCTGCATGGAATCCCCCATTTTCTGCACATTTCCTCCACGAACACGCAGTCTCTGTCTGCTTCGCCCTCCCGAATCTGGTGATGAATATGAACTGCCAGAAGGGTAAAATCCTTTTTTTCCCGGAAGCGTCTTAATATATCCAGCATTGCCATAGAGTCTCCCCCTCCGGACACGCCTGCAAGAACCGTATCTCCCGGCTGTATCATATGATTTTTTTCTATAAAATTTTCTACAAGCCTGTACATATGCCTCCTATTTTTTCCACATTCCCGCAACAAGGACAGTCATATCGTCCCTTGCCCGGTAATCACTGTATCCCAGAACTCTCTCCAGAATCCCTCGGCTGATTTCCTTGGGAGAGTCTTCCTTTATATCCATAATAATTTCTTTCATGGTTTCTTCTTCCCGTTCCAGAGGAAGGGCATCCAGAACTCCGTCTGTCATCATAATAAGGTAATCTCCGTGGTAAAGCTTCCTGGAAGCCGTATCAAAATCAATCTGATGTACCAGCCCTGCCGCCAGACTCTCAGAAGTGATCGACTCCACCCAGTGATCACGTTTTATAAAAGTCGAAGACGCCCCTGCCTTTAAAAAATTACAGATGCCAGTATAAAGATCGACTGCACAAATATCCACTGTGGAAAACATCCCGTCCTGCCGTTTCAGAACAAGGGCTGAATTTACCATCTTTGCCGCCGTCTCCTGAGAAAATCCGCTGTCAAGAAACTGCTCCAGAAGCTCTACTACAATCTCGCTTTCCCGACAGGCTTCCATTCCCGAGCCCATACCGTCAGAGAGGCACATGACAAATCTTCCGCCGTCCTCCTGCCTGCACACATAATTATCCCCGGAAACCTTTTCTTTTTCCTTTGTAAGCCGGGAAACGCCGTACATCATCTGATAGCTTACATCCTCCACAAAATGAATGGTATGGTATTCTCCGTTTACAATACAGCGGCTCCCGGTCTCTGGCGTCATGGAGCAGCCGCACACGCCGGATAAAATCTGTGCTGTCTCCCACATGGAAATGCACTGCCCGCTTCTTGCCCGTATATTAAGAAACACCTGCCGCCTGCCTTCTACCTTATCCATCACCCACACCTGCTTCAACAGAATGTGCTTCTTTCTCAGTGCTTTTTTCAACTCTTCTGTAAACTGAGGCGTCCCGCCTGAAATATCGTATAAATCCTCTGCCACCATTTCCATGATCCGTGAAATTTCAGAAAGCTGCTGGGCTACTGCAAGGCGGTTGTCGATCATGCGGTTATCCCATATAAGATTCTGCTTTTCTCTGTAAAAACACTCCTGAACTGTCTGAATATAAGGAAGAGGGCGGCTGCATACACCAGCCCATTCCCCCCGTATACGGCGCAGCTCCTCCTCATTCCCTTCTTCCATCGTGCGTATCAGAGCCTCTGTGCCCCTAAACATCTCAGAAGCATTCTCCCCCCAGCAAAGCTCCTTCTGGTAGCATTTTCCACATACCTGTTCCCCTGCATCTTCCAGAATTTTCTGTATCTGCCCGCTGCTTAAATAATCCTTCCTGTAAGGCATTCCATAAAAAGTATCCGCCAGCTTCTGAAAAGAAGCAGCATAGCGCTGCACTTTTTCTT
>JAUNAX010000200.1 GCA_030527365.1 Eubacteriales bacterium
CATGGCTAAATGAAGAAATTGATTGTGCTCCTGAATATATGTATGAAAACAGTTACCCTTATACAACCACTGAAATGGCTATATAATTAAAAAGTAGCCGCCCTGTCCCTGCAAAAGATAGGCGGCTTACTTAGACTTAATCTTTTACCGGGCGGATAGGTGTGCTCTATCTTCCGGCTGTCTTGTTAAGTATATTATATGTCAAAGAAATGTATTTGTCAAATTATATCAACCTATAATAGTTATGAAAGGAGCTGATACCATGCCATTACCAAACGCAAAGATTTATACCACAGAAGATATTTACGCTCTTCCAGAGGGAGAACGCGCGGAACTGATTGACGGGGTTATTTACGATATGGCTCCACCAAAACGTATCCATCAGAAACTCATCAATGAACTTAGCTATGCTTTGAACAGCTATATTAAATCTCACAATGGTTCCTGTGAGGTTTATCCTGCTCCATTTGCTGTGTTTTTGAGTAAAGACAATCGAAACTATGTTGAACCTGACATCAGTGTGATATGCGGCAAAGACAAACTTTCAGACCGCGGCTGTGAGGGCGCTCCTGATTTTATAATTGAAATTGTTTCTCCTTCCAGTCAGCGTATGGATTACCAGATCAAGCTTTTCAAATACCGTACTGCCGGAGTAAAAGAATATTGGATTGTAAATCCCGCAACTCGCAATACTATGGTGTATGGATTTGAACATGATGAAAATGTCGGACAATATAGTTTTGAAGAAGCAATAAAAGCAGGGCTTTTCAAAGACCTGGAAATTCGAATTGCTGATTTACTATAAAAGAAAAACCGCCCCTGTGCTACCAACACAGAGACGGCTTACATCCGAAGATGTATGTATATTTTTCGTGCAGGAATATTGTATCATCTTCGGGCAGCCATCGCAAGCGGAACCTTTGTTCCTGCTGGCTGTTATTTTTATACTCATTTTTAAAGGAGATGGTAAAATGCCGAAGAAAAAAAGGAAGAAATACCCAAAACTCCCCTCCGGATTTGGTACTATACGATACCTGGGGGCCGGCAGGCGAAACTGTTATGCCGTACACCCTCCTGCCGTTGTAGACGCTCTGGGACACATTCAGCGTCCTGCTGCCCTCTGCTATGTGGATGACTGGGTAAAAGGCTTCACGGTTCTCACCGCATATAAGGCAGGCTCCTACGAGCCGGGAATGGAAAAGAAATTGGAAGTCAAAAACACTCTTGATGCAGATGTATTAATTCAGCGCATTGTGGCAGATTATTCTACCATTAAAGGTATTGAGGATAAGCATCCGGAAATCCGGGAACTTACTTTTTCCGATATATACCAAAAATTTTACAGCTGGAAATTTGAAGAAAATAAAACAAGAGAGTTTTCCGATGGGTTGCGCAGAGGTCTGCAGGCAGCATATAAGAAATGCGAGCCTCTTCACAATCGTATTTTTGCAGATTTAAAGTACCGCGATTTCCAAAGTACAGTAGATACGAAAGCTGAAAGATACGGCAGCGCAAACTGGATGGTCACTCTCATGAAGCAAATGAGTAAGTTTGCTGTAATGTATGAATACATAGAGGAAGATAAAACAGTCCACTTAAAAGCAAACCGTCCAGATGATAGTGAACATGGCATACCTTTCAGTGAAGAAGAATTAAAAATTTTATGGGAAAACAAAGCACATCCTGTAGCAGAATTTCTTCTGATCATGTGCTATTCCGGTTATCGTATCAAGGCATATCGAACCATGCAGGTTTTTCTTGAAGAAAAGTATTTTCTCGGAGGAGTAAAAACAGAATCCGGAAAAAACAGAATGGTTCCCATTCATTCTGGAATACAGGGACTTGTAGAGAGGCGATTAAAAAGAGATGGAGGATTATTGACTACCACAGAAGATACTTTCCGTAAACACCTATATCCTTTTCTTTCCAGTGTAGGAATCGAAAGACATACTCCGCATGACTGCAGGCATACCTTTTCTATGCTCTGCGAAAAGTATCAGGTAAATGAAAACGACAGAAAACGTCTTCTCGGTCACTCTTTCGGGAATGATTTGACAAATGCCGTTTACGGACACCGTTCCCTTGAAGATTTAAGAACCGAGATTGAAAAAATACAGCTTCCGGATTTGTGACTAACTGTGACTAATCATCCCGTTTTATCTCATTATAAGACTTGATGAAAACAAATATCCTGAACCCGGAAAACCGTATAAAATAAGGAAAAACGCGAAAAATCAAGGTTTCTCTTAAAACAATGCCCTTTACAAACTTTTTACACTCCGATATAATATCTCCATAAATCCGAACAAAAGTC
>JAUNAX010000201.1 GCA_030527365.1 Eubacteriales bacterium
TATTTCAGTTCTGTGAAAAAGGTAAACCAGAACGGATAATTTTCAAACATATTTAAGACACGGGGGATTCCTACTTTTCCACGTTCTGCTTTATCGGCAGTGAGCGGCTGGTAGGAAAAAAGCCGTTTGTATTTATACTCATAAAGATTTGGAATATTATCCTTGTTCTTTTCTTTGCCGATTCCGCGCTCGCAGCGGTTTCCGCTTATAAACTGGCGTCCTCCTGTAAACTTGTTGATAGTCAGACGGCAGCTGTTTGTACAGCCTTTGCAGTTTGCAATGGAGGTTGTATATTTCAGTTCATTGATCTTCTGTATGGAAAGCATGGTTGTTTTGGTGCCTTCTTCATATCGTTCCCTTGCAATTAAGGCTGCGCCAAAAGCCCCCATAATTCCTGCAATGTCAGGACGGATTGCTTCGCAGTCTGCGATTTTTTCGAAGCTTCGAAGAACTGCGTCATTATAAAAAGTTCCGCCCTGTACAACAATGTGACGCCCAAGTTCGGAAGCGTCGGAAACTTTGATTACCTTGTAAAGCGCATTTTTAATGACAGAGTATGCAAGTCCGGCAGAAATGTCGGAAACTTCAGCGCCCTCTTTCTGTGCCTGTTTTACTTTGGAATTCATAAATACGGTACAGCGTGTTCCCAGATCAATGGGGTTTTTCGCAAAAAGAGCTGCTTTTGCAAAGTCCTCCACACTGTAATTTAAGGATTTTGCAAAGGTTTCAATAAAGGAGCCACAGCCTGAGGAGCAGGCTTCGTTAAGCTGCACGCTGTCTACAGTATTGTCCTTTATTTTGATACACTTCATATCCTGGCCGCCAATATCAAGAATACAGTCAACCTCCGGATCAAAAAATGCAGCTGCATAATAATGGGAAACCGTTTCTACCTCTCCCTCGTCAAGAAGAAGAGCAGCTTTAATGAGCGCTTCTCCGTATCCGGTAGAGCAGGAGTAAGCAATGTGCGCGTCCTTTGGAAGAAGACTGTAAATCTCCTGAATGGAGCGTATGGTGGTCTTTAATGGATTTCCATTATTATTGCTGTAAAAAGAGTAAAGAAGAGAGCCGTCTTCTCCTACAAGGGCTGTTTTTGTTGTGGTGGAACCTGCATCAATGCCGAGATAGCAGTTTCCTTTATATGTGGATAGCTCTGCAGTTTTTACCTGATACTGACTTTGGCGATTGTGGAACGCTTCATAATCTGTTTCTGTTTCAAAGAGCGGCTCCATACGTTCCACTTCAAAATCAAGGTGAATGGCTTTTCGAAGGCGTTCTTTTAAGTCTGTAAGAGACACAGACGCAGCCTCTTCTTTTGCATTTAAGGCAGAACCAATAGCAGCAAAAAGATGGGAGTTTTCCGGTACAATAGTGTGCTCTTCATCAAGCTTTAAAGTACGAATAAATGCCGCTTTCAGCTCTGAAAGAAAATGAAGAGGACCGCCCAGAAAAGCAACGTGTCCGCGGATGGGTTTTCCACAGGCAAGACCGGAAATCGTCTGGTTTACAACAGCCTGGAAAATAGAAGCGGAAAGATCTTCCTTTGTTGCTCCATCGTTAATAAGCGGCTGAATGTCTGTTTTTGCAAAAACACCGCAGCGTGCAGCAATAGGGTAAAGGGCTTTGTAATGCTTTGCGTATTCGTTCAGACCGGAGGCGTCACTCTGAAGAAGAGATGCCATCTGGTCAATAAAGGAGCCAGTTCCTCCTGCACAGATTCCGTTCATACGCTGTTCAATATTTCCGTTTTCAAAATAGATGATTTTTGCGTCCTCGCCGCCAAGCTCGATTGCTACATCAGTTTTGGGCGCAAGGTGTTCCAGAGAAGTCGATACGGCAATAACCTCCTGGACAAAGGGAATATCCAGATGATTGGCAAGAGTAAGACCGCCAGATCCGGTAATAACCGGGCAAAGAGAAAGCTCCCCAAGCTGGTCGTAAGCTTTCTGGAGCAGGTTTGCTAATGTTTCCTGAATATTTGCGAAATGCCGTTCATAATCTGCAAAAAGCAGAGTTTCATTTTTATCAAGGACTGCAATTTTGACAGTGGTAGAACCAATGTCAATTCCGAGAGTATAATTCTTCATAAAAAATAGATTGCCTCCTTATATTGTGTGTTTCTCTAAATATTTTTCATAAGTACATAACAGATTACTTCCTTATTAAATGCTCTCTGTAAAGGTACATGTTATTATACGATAATCAATGAAAAATGGCAATGTGAAAGTTACACAAGGATTTTAAGGTTAGAGAGG
>JAUNAX010000043.1 GCA_030527365.1 Eubacteriales bacterium
TCGTATGGTATACCAAAAAGCCCGTGAAAGAAGGAGGTTCTTATTGAAGTTTTTGAAAAAATGTAAAAAGTGGATTCCTGTGTGGGAAATTGCACCTCTTTTGTCCATTATCGTGGTAAACTGTCTTGTATACTGGGGCAGCGGTGTTCTCACAGCAGACAGATACCACTTTGATTTTACGTTTGCATTTGACAGGGCAGTTCCGCTGATACCGGAATTTGTCTGGATTTATATTCTTGCTTTCCCTTTCTGGGCTGTAAATTATATTCTTGCAGGACAGAGGGGAAAGAAGACATTTTATCGGTTTGTGGCAACCGATTTACTGATACATCTGATATGTTTTCTTGTGTTTATGGCAGTGCCCACTACAAATATCCGTCCCGCCCTCGCTGGAGACACCTTGTCTGAACGTGTTCTTTCCCTTGTGTATACAATGGACGGAGGAAATATGCCCTCAAACCTTCTTCCCTCCATTCACTGTTATGTGAGCTGGCTCTGTTGGAGAGGGTTAAAAGGAGCCAGGGAAATTCCTGTCTGGTATCAGAGATTTTCACTGATATTTGCAGGGCTTGTTATTATTTCCACACAGGTATTGAAACAGCATTATATTGTGGACGCGATTGTGGCAGTCATTCTTGTAGAAACTGCATGGCGCTTTTTTGCAAAAGAAAGCCGTTATCAGAAGATAATGGATATTTTTGAATATTGTAATAGAAAAATCTGGAAAGAAAAGATGGGAGAAAATCAATTATGAAATGGAACCGTTTTACTGTAAAAACAACAACAGAGGCAGAAGACATTGTAATCTGCACGCTTGCAGAGGTTGGTGTGGAAGGCGCGGAAATTGTGGACAAGCAGCCTCTTACAGAAGAAGATAAGGAGCAGATGTTTGTGGATATTATGCCGGAGACTCAGGAGGACGACGGCGTTGCATATCTGAATTTTTATCTGGACGAAGACACAGATAAAGAAGAAATGCTGAAAAAAGTACGAGAAGCTCTTGAGGAGCTTCGTTCCTTTATGGATATTGGAGAGGGGACCATCGAGGAATCCGAGACAGAGGACAAGGACTGGATCAACAACTGGAAAGAGTATTTCCATCAGTTCTATGTAGACGATATTCTCATTGTTCCTTCCTGGGAGGAAGTAAAGGAAGAAGACAAGGATAAAATGATCCTTCACATTGATCCGGGAACAGCCTTTGGAACAGGAATGCACGAGACAACACAGCTTGTGATCCGACAGCTTAAAAAATATGTGACAGAGGATACAGAACTTCTTGATGTGGGAACAGGAAGCGGAATCCTGGGAATTGTGTCCTTAAAGCTTGGAGCAAAGCATGTTTTGGGAACAGATCTTGACCCTTGTGCAATTCCTGCAGTTGCAGAGAACAAAGAAGCGAATGATATTCCAGATGAAGCCTTTGACATGATGATTGGAAATATCATTGATGACAAAGAAGTACAGGATAAGGTGGGCTATGAGAAATACGACATTGTAGCAGCCAATATTCTGGCAGATGTTCTTGTGCCTCTCACTCCTGTAATTGTAAATCAGATGAAAAAGGGCGGATACTATATTACTTCCGGTATTCTTGATGTAAAAGAAGATGTGGTTGTGCAGGCTGTAAAAGAAGCCGGGCTTACAGTTGTAGAAGTGACACATCAGGGGGAATGGGTGTCTGTCACAGCAAGAAAGGACTGATAAGATGCAGCGTTTTTTTGTAGAGCCTTATCAGATCCAGGAAGAAAACCATAGAATTTCCATTACAGGAGGGGACGTAAATCACATCCGAAACGTCCTTCGCATGAAGACAGGAGAGGAACTGTGGATCAGTGACGGCAGAGAAAAAGAATACTGTTGCACGATTGAATGTTTCCAGGAGGAAGAAGTGATTCTTCATATTCTTTACGCTCAGGAGCCGGAATATGAGCTGACTGGGAAAATTTACCTTTTTCAGGGACTTCCGAAAGCAGATAAAATGGAGCTTATCATACAGAAGGCTGTGGAGCTTGGGGCATACAGTGTAGTGCCAGTAGCCACAAAACGGTGCGTGGTAAAGCTGGATGGTGCAAAAGCAGAGAAAAAGACGGCAAGATGGCAGCAGATCGCAGAAAGCGCAGCAAAGCAGTCGAAGCGAATGCTTGTGCCGGAAGTACATTCTGTAATGAAGTTTAAAGACGCCCTCGCTCTTGCAAAAGAGCTTGATGTCTGCCTTGTTCCCTATGAACTTGCAAAAGGAATGAAGGAGACAAAAGCAATTATAGAAAGCATTGCGCCGGGAAAGTCCATTGGAATTTTTATCGGACCGGAGGGTGGTTTTGAGGAAGAAGAAATACAGATGGCAATAGAGGCAGGCGCAAAACCGATTACACTTGGCCATAGAATTTTAAGAACGGAGACAGCGGGACTTGCCATTCTTTCTGTGCTGATGTTCCACCTGGAAGGAGATAAAGAGTGATGGAAGCATATTTTGATAATTCCGCCACAACAAAGTGTTATGAGGCGGTACGGGAAATTGTGTGTAAAACCATGACAGAGGATTATGGAAATCCTTCTGCCATGCACAGAAAAGGTGTGGAGGCGGAGCAGTACATAAAAAATGCAAAAGCGTCTATTGCCCGTCTTATGAAGGTAAATGAAAAAGAAATCCTTTTTACATCAGGAGGAACTGAATCTGACAACCTTGCACTGATCGGCGGGGCTGCGGCAAATAAGAGAAAAGGAAACCACATTATCACAACTGCAGTGGAACACCCTGCAGTGGGACAGCCGGTAGAGTATCTGGAATCCCTTGGCTTTGAGGTGACGATTCTTCCTGTAGATGAACGAGGCGTAGTGAGCCTTGAGGCTTTGGAAAAAGCCCTTCGTCCGGATACGATCCTGGTTTCCACCATGTATGTAAATAACGAGGTAGGTTCTGTTATGCCGATAGAAAAAATCGCAAAGCTGGTTCATGAAAAAAGCCCGAAAGCGCTTTATCATGTAGATGCGATCCAGGCGTTTGGAAAATACAGGATTTATCCGAAAAAGCTGGGAATTGATCTTCTTTCTGTAAGCGGACATAAAATTCACGGACCAAAGGGAGTGGGATTTCTTTATATTAATGAAAAAGCAAGGATAGAGCCGCAGATTTTAGGCGGCGGTCAGCAGGGAGGAATGCGCTCCGGAACAGACAATGTTCCCGGAATTGCCGGTCTTGGTGTGGCAGCAGAGGAGATTTACAGAAACTTTGATGCGAATGTAGAGCATATGTATCAGCTGAAAGAGCATATGGCAGAGGGGCTTTCCCAGATAGAAAATGTAAAAATCAACGGAATGGAGCTTCGTGAAGGAGCGCCTCAGATTTTAAGCGTAAGCTTTATGGGAATCCGAAGCGAGGTTCTTCTTCACACGCTGGAGGACAGAGAGATTTATGTTTCCGCAGGAAGCGCCTGCTCCAGCCATAAGAGAAAAGCCAGCGGGACACTGACGGCAATGGGGCTTTCCGCTGAACAGAAGGAAAGCACGGTGCGCTTCAGTTTTTGTGAGGAAAATACATTTGAGGAAGCGGATTATTGTCTGGAAGTTTTAAGAGAAGTTGTTCCGGTGCTCAGAAGATATTCCAGACGATAAGAAAGGAGAAAATATGATATTTCACGCATTTTTAATTAAATACGCAGAAATTGCAATTAAGGGTAAAAACAGATATATGTTCGAGGACGCCCTTGTAAAGCAGATGCGGATCGCACTCTCTAAAGTAGAGGGAGAATTTGAAGTAAAAAAAGAGCAGGGACGTGTTTATGTGTTTTGCCCGGAGGTTTATGATTTTGACGAGGCAGTGGAAGCTCTTCAGAAAGTGTTTGGAATTGTGGGAATCTGCCCTGTTGTTATTTACGAAGATAACGGATTTGACAAAATGTGCGAAGACGTTGTATCTTATATGAAAAACAGATACCCGGATTTTTCAGGAAGCTTCAAGGTATACACACGCCGGGCAAAGAAATCTTACCCGATTCCTTCTATGGAGGTAAGCGCAAAACTTGGCGGAGCCATTCTTGACGCATTTCCGGAGGCTTCTGTTGATGTACATGAGCCGGATATGACCCTTTCTGTGGAAATCCGTGATAAAATTTATGTATATTCAGAGACGATCAAAGGACCGGGCGGTATGCCTGTTGGAACAAATGGAAAAGCAATGCTTCTTCTTTCCGGAGGAATTGACAGTCCGGTTGCAGGATATATGATCGCAAAACGAGGGGTGAAAATTGATGCTGTATATTTCCATGCGCCTCCTTATACAAGTGAGAGAGCAAAACAGAAGGTAGTGGATCTTGCAAAGCTGGTTGCAAAATACAGCGGACCGATCCGCCTCCATATTGTAAACTTTACAGACATTCAGCTTTACATTTATGATAAGTGCCCACATGAGGAACTTACCATTATCATGCGTCGTTACATGATGCGTATTGCGGAGCATTTTGCAAAAGAAACAGGCTGTCTCGGAATGATCACAGGAGAGAGCATCGGACAGGTGGCAAGCCAGACGCTTCACAGCCTTGCAGCTACAAATGAAGTATGTACCCTTCCGGTGTACCGACCGGTAATCGGATTTGATAAGCAGGAGATTGTGGAGATTTCCAAGAAAATCGATACATTTGAGACGTCTATTCTCCCATTTGAGGACTGCTGTACGATTTTTGTTGCGAAACACCCTGTTACAAAGCCAAATCTCAAGGTGATCCACCGTTCAGAGACAAAACTGGAAGAAAAAATAGAAGAGCTTATGGAAGAAGCGTTAAAAACAACAGAGGTTATCGAAATTTCATAAAACGCTCATAAAACTGTGTAGAAGGAAAATAAAAAAGGAGGAAGTCCTCCGGGCTTCCTCCTGTATACACGAAAGATTATTCGATAGTGTATTTACCGATTGCTTCCATTACACTGTCAAGTGCAGGACCGTCAGCATGAATGTTCAGATCGATTGGTTTAGATAAATCTAAGCTGAAGATGCCCATGATAGATTTTGCATCGATCACGTATCTTCCGGATACTAAATCAAAGTCGCAGTCGAATTTGCTGATTTCGTTTACGAATGCCTTCACTTTATCGATAGAGTTCAGTGAAATTTTTGCTGTTTTCATTGTGATAACCTCCCTTAAGTATTGGTTTGTTTACAGTTTTCATCTTACCTGTACCCCTAAAAAAAGTCAAGGTAAAAAGAGATAAAAAATAGTTGAAGATTTAGTGAAATTGTATAAAATTTTCGAAAGACATATAAAAGGATGACAAACATGAATAAAAAAGCAGCATTACACAATTTAGGCTGTAAAGTCAATGCCTATGAGGTGGAGGCAATGCAGCAGCTTCTGGAGGAGGCAGGCTATGAGATCGTGCCTTTTGAGCCGGGAGCAGACGTATATGTAATTAACACCTGTACAGTTACAAATATTGCAGACCGTAAATCAAGACAGATGCTTCATAAAGCAAAGAAAATGAATCCGGACGCCATTGTGGTGGCGACAGGCTGCTATGTGCAGACAGATACGGAGAAACTGGATAAAGATGAGGCAGTAGATTTGATCCTCGGCAACAATCAGAAAAAAAATATTGTGGAGGCTCTTGAAGATTATGAAAAAGAACATCACAAGCTTTCAAGAGTTATTAAAATTAATCAGACAAAAGAATATGAAAGTCTTACCATTAGCCGAACAGCAGAGCATGTGCGCGCTTACATGAAAGTGCAGGACGGCTGCAATCAGTTCTGTACATACTGCATTATCCCTTATGCACGGGGAAGAGTAAGAAGCAGAGATATGGAAAATGTCCTTGAGGAAGCCCGTACTCTTGCAAAAACAGGGTATCAGGAGGTTGTGCTCACAGGAATTCATTTAAGCTCTTACGGTGTGGATTTTCCGGAAGACAAAAAGGCAGACCTTCTGACTCTGATCGAGGCAGTTCACAAGATAGAGGGGATAAAAAGAATCCGCCTTGGCTCTCTGGAACCGGGAATTATCACAGAGGAATTTGTAAAACGCCTTGCGAAGCTGCCGAAAGTGTGCCCGCATTTTCATTTGTCCCTTCAGAGCGGCTGTGACAATACTCTTGTAAAAATGAACAGACGATACAGAAGCAACGAGTACAGAGAACGCTGCGAAATTCTCAGGAAATACTATGAAAATCCAGCGCTTACCACAGATGTGATCGTTGGCTTTCCAGGAGAGACAGAAGAGGATTTTGAAAGCTCTCTGGCGTTTGTAAAAGAAATTCATTTTTACGAGACGCATATTTTCCCATATTCCAGAAGACAGGGGACAAAGGCAGCTGCCATGAAGGAACAGATTCCTGAGGCAGTAAAAAAAGCAAGAAGCGAAAAAATGCTTTCTGTAAACAGACAGAGAATGGCAGAATATGAAAAATCCCTGGAAGGAAAAAAACTGGAAATCCTTCTTGAGGAAGAGTGCGAGATCGGCGGAAAAACTTATTATCTGGGACATAGCAGAGAATATGTGCGGACAGCGGTGGAGAAGCGGGACGGGCTTTCTGTAAACGATATTGTAACAGTAAAAGCAGAAAGCTTTCCGGACGGAGAAAGTTTTCGTTGTAATTTGCAGGGAATTATATTAAAATAGAAATGAAGTAATTGTAAGGACGTGAGAGAAAATGGCAGAGAATAATCTGGGAAATACCCAATATTTCAGGACAAAACCAGATCAGGAGCTTGAGGTAAAAGAAGTTTTGGATCTGGTGTACAATGCAATGGATGAGAAGGGATATAATCCGGTAAATCAGATAGTGGGATATATTATGTCCGGAGACCCGACTTATATTACCAGCCACAAGGGCGCAAGAAGCATGATCATGAAAGTGGAGCGCGATGAGCTGGTGGAAGAACTTTTAAACGAGTATATTAAAAATAAATCCTGGGAACGATAATTATGAGAATACTGGGATTGGATTACGGCTCAAGGACAGTGGGGGTGGCAGTAAGCGACCCACTGGGCCTTACAGCTCAGAGTGTGGAAACTATATGGCGCAAACAGGAAAATAAACTGCGTCAGACGCTGGCACGTATTGAAGAACTTGTTTCGGAATACCAGGTTGAGACGATTGTTCTGGGGTATCCGAAAAATATGAATAATACCATTGGAGAGCGGGCTTTAAAATCTCTGGAGTTCAGGGAAATGCTGGAGAGAAGAACAGGCCTGCCTGTTGTTATGTGGGACGAACGGCTTACTACAATAGAAGCGAACCGCACATTGATGGAGAGCGGCGTAAGAAGAGAGAATCGTAAGGAGCATTTGGACCAGCTGGCAGCTATTTTTATTTTACAGGGATATTTGGATTCCCTGAGGAACGGATAAGGACGGTTAAATAAGATGGAAAAAATTAAATTTCAGTCAGAGGACGGAACATCTGTGGAATTTTTTGTGGAGGAGCAGACAAGCATAGGCGGAACTGCATACCTCCTTGTTTCTGATTCCGCGGAAGATGAAGCACAGGCATACATTTTAAAAGACGTGTCCGATACAGAGAGCCAGGAAGCCTGCTACGAGATGGTAGAGGACCAGGAAGAGCTTGAGGCTGTATTCAAGGTTTTTGAGCAGATGATGGAAGATGTGGATTTTGAAATGTGAGGTGCAATGATTGAACAACGAAAACAGTAACAATAATAATATAAGAAGTGGAAGCCAGACAGGCTATACGGGAAATTACAGAAAACAGACAACCCGATCAAAAAATTACAGCTATAATAATAAATATAACAGTCGGCAGACAAAGCCGGGAAACGGGAAATACCAGGACAGGCAGTCAAGACCGCCGTTTAAAGGTCCTGTAAAAAATATGGGTAAAAGCCCGGTAAGAAGAGGAAGAAGACCTTCCTCCAAATTAAAAATCATTCCACTTGGAGGTCTGGAACAGATCGGAATGAATATTACTGCCTTTGAATATGAGGACAGTATCGTAGTAGTGGACTGTGGTCTTTCCTTTCCGGAAGACGATATGCTGGGAATTGACCTTGTGATTCCTGACGTCAGCTACTTAAAAGAAAATATCAGCAAGGTAAAAGGTTTTGTGATTACCCACGGTCACGAAGACCATATCGGCGCATTGCCATATATCCTGAAGGACGTAAACGTACCTATTTACTCTACCAAGCTTACTCTCGGACTGATTTCCAATAAGTTAAAGGAACATAATCTCACACGTTCTACAAAGATGAAAGAAGTAAAGCATGGTCAGGTAATAAACCTGGGAGATTTCTCCATTGAATTTATTAAAACAAACCACAGTATTCAGGATGCTTCCGCGCTGGCAATTTATTCTCCTGTGGGAATCGTAGTGCATACAGGAGACTTTAAGGTGGATTATACACCGGTATTCGGAGATGCCATTGACCTGCAGCGTTTTGCAGAGATCGGAAGAAAAGGCGTACTTGCCCTTATGTGTGACAGCACAAATGCAGAGCGTCCGGGATTTACCATGTCGGAACGCACTGTGGGAAAAGTGTTTGATAATCTTTTCAATGAGTACAAAACTTCCCGTATCATTATCGCTACATTTGCTTCAAATGTAGACCGTGTGCAGCAGATCATAGACACAGCTTATCGTTTTGGAAGAAAGGTTGCAGTGGAAGGCCGCAGTATGGTAAATATCATCGCGACCGCATCGGAGCTTGGATATTTAAGAATCCCGGATCAGACCTTAATTGATATAGATCAGGTGAAAAATTATCCGGACGAGCAGGTGGTTCTGATCACAACAGGAAGCCAGGGAGAATCTATGGCAGCTCTGTCACGTATGGCTGCGAGCATTCATAAGAAGATAACGATCAAACCGAACGACACCATTATTTTCAGTTCCAATCCAATTCCGGGAAATGAAAAAGCAGTGTCAAAGGTGATCAATGAACTGTCCATGAAAGGGGCAAAGGTTATTTTCCAGGACGCTCATGTTTCCGGCCATGCCTGTCAGGAAGAAATCAAGCTGATCTACTCTCTTGTAAAACCGAAGTACGCAGTGCCGGTACATGGAGAATACCGACATTTAACAGCTCAGGCGCACGTTGCGGAAGGACTTGGAATCCCGAAAGAGAACATCTATATTCTTTCTTCCGGAAATGTTCTGGAAATGGACGCACAGAGCGCTGAGGTAACAGGAAGCGTGCATACGGGAGCAATTCTCGTAGACGGTCTTGGTGTGGGAGATGTTGGAAATATTGTTCTCCGTGACAGACAGCATTTGGCTGAAGACGGTATTATGATCGTAGTAATGACACTGGAGCGCCACAGCAATGTTGTGCTTGCAGGACCTGATATTGTCTCCAGAGGATTTGTCTATGTAAGAGAGTCTGAGGATTTGATGGATCATGCAAGAGAGGTAGTGGAAAATGCTCTTGATTCCTGTCTTGACAGAAATATTACAGACTGGGGAAAAATCAAAACTGTTGTAAAAGACGCATTAAGTGATTATCTCTGGAAAAGGACTAAGAGAAGTCCTATGATCCTTCCAATTATCATGGAGGCATAAGGATTCTCTGAAATACAGGAGAGACAATGAATAAGATAGAAGAAAGTGTGGAAATGCTTCTTCAGGTAATAAGAGGAAGCGAAGTATACATGGATTATAAGAAGCAGGAAGAGAAGATTATGGCAAATCCGGAGCTTTTGGAGAGAGTAAATCAGTTCCGGGTGAAAAATTACCGTCTTCAGAAGGAGGCGGAAAGCCAGGGACTTTTCCGCGTGGCAGACAGCATTGCGAAAGAATCTTCTCAGCTTCGCAAAATTCCGGAGGTGAACGCCTATCTTGACGCAGAGCTTGCTCTTTGCAAGCTTCTGCAGAAGATAGGAAGAACTTTGACAGAAGGCATAGACATGATGATTCCGGAACTGTAGCAGGGCGCGGCGGCGAAAGCTGCCAGAGAGAGAAAGGAGCAAACTATGGGCAACGCAAGAGACAACGTAGGAAAAGCAGGCGTGATTCTGGCAAGCGGCTTTTTCCGGACGGCTCTTTATGTCTGCGTGGCAGTGCTGATCTTCTGGCTGGGAAGATCGGCGTATCAGTTTGGATACGATGTGTTTAATCAGCAGGCAATGAGTCCGGGGAACGGGCAGGAAGTAACCATTGTAGTGGAGGAGGGCGCCTCTGTATATAAGGTTGCGAAAACGCTGGAGAAAAAAGGGCTTGTGGAAGATGCACTTGTTTTTTATGTACAGGAAAAGCTGTCCAATTACAGCGGGCAGATGAAGCCAGGAACGTATCTCTTAAGTACCGCTTACACCCCTGCGAGAATTATGGGAATTCTTGCAGGAGATGAGGAACAGGAAGGAGCCGAAACTCAGTGATTGTAGATGAGCGTATGCGAACGTATATTAACTCACTGAATACAGGAAATACGGACTTTCTGGAAGAGCTGGAACAGACTGCATTAGAAACAGGGGTTCCTGTGATTCGAAGAGAAATGCAGAGCTTTATAAAGACGCTTCTGGCAATGAAAAAGCCAAAACGTATTCTGGAGGTGGGGACAGCCATTGGCTTCTCCACACTTCTTATGTGTGAGTATGGTCCCTCCGACCTTCAAATTACCACAATAGAAAACTACGAAAAAAGAATCCCCATTGCAAAAGAAAACTTCAAAAAGGCAGGAAGAGAAGCACAGATCAAGCTTCTGGAGGGAGACGCAGGAGAAATTTTAAAAACTCTTTCGGGGACGTACGATTTTATTTTTATGGATGCGGCAAAGGGGCAGTATATCAACTGGCTTCCCGATATTTTACGTCTTATGGAGAAAGGAAGCGTTCTTGTATCAGACAATGTGCTTCAGGAAGGGGATATTATAGAGTCTCGTTATCTTGTGGAGCGGAGAAACCGTACTATTTATAAAAGAATGCGGGAATATCTTTATGAGCTGACCCATAATCCGATTCTTGTAACCTCTGTTCTTCCTGTGGGAGACGGAGCAGCAGTGAGTATCAGACAGGAGTGAAAAGATGAGAAAACCAGAATTATTAGTTCCCGCAAGCAGCCTTGAGGTATTAAAAATTGCTGTTATTTTTGGTGCAGACGCGGTGTATATTGGCGGTGAGGCATTCGGGCTTCGGGCAAAGGCAAAAAACTTCTCAAAAGAAGATATGAGAGAGGGAATCGCCTTTGCACATGAGCATGGAGTAAAGGTTTATGTGACAGTGAACATTCTTGCACATAATGAAGACCTTTCCGGTGTTCGTGAATATCTTTATGAACTGAAGGAATTAAAGCCGGACGGTCTGATCATTGCAGATCCGGGAATTTTTACATATGCAAAAGAAATCTGCCCGGAGATCGAGCGTCATATCAGCACACAGGCAAATAATACAAATTATGAGACGTACCGTTTCTGGTACAGTCTTGGAGCAAAGCGTGTGGTAACAGCGAGGGAACTTTCCCTTGAGGAGATCCGGGAAATCCGCGCACACATTCCGGAGGATATGGAAATTGAGACCTTTGTTCATGGGGCAATGTGTATTTCCTATTCCGGACGCTGCCTTTTAAGCAATTATCTTGTGGGAAGAGATGCAAACAGAGGTGCATGTACCCACCCGTGCAGATGGAAGTATTCCATTGTGGAGGAAAAGCGTCCCGGAGAATATATGCCTGTTTTTGAAAACGAAAGAGGAACTTATATTTTTAATTCCAAAGACCTCTGTATGATCGAGCACATGGACGATGTGTTAAAAAGCGGTATTGACAGCCTCAAGATAGAGGGACGTATGAAAACGGCTCTTTATGTCGCAACTGTGGCAAGAACCTACAGAAAAGCCATTGATGATTATATGGAGAGTCCGGAAAAATATAAGGCAAACATGGAATGGTATAAAGAACAGATTTCAAACTGTACTTATCGTCAGTTTACAACCGGATTCTTCTATGGAAAACCAGATGAGAACACTCAGATTTATGACAACAATACTTATGTGAAAGAGTATACTTATCTGGGCTTTGCAGAAGCAATAGACGAACGGGGCTTTGTACAGATCACACAGAGAAATAAATTTGTTACAGGAGAAACGATAGAAGTAATGAAGCCCAACGGGGAAAATATTCCTGTAACAGTAAAAGCTATTTATGATGAGGACGGCAATCAGGTGGAAAGTGCGCCTCATCCTCAGCAGAAATTGTTTGTAGATCTTGGAATTAAAATGGAAGTATATGACCTTTTAAGAAGAGCAGAAGCATAAGATAATAGAGAACCGCTGCCAACAGAGAAATCTGTCGGCGGCGGTTTATACGTTTTCGGGGAACAGCTCCCGGAGCTTTAAAAGCGCGTTTTTTTCAATGCGGGATACATAAGAGCGGCTGATAGAAAGTCTCTGTGCAATCTCCCGCTGTGTTTTTTCAGGAATACCGAAAAGGCCGTAACGGAAGCAGATAACCTGATATTCCTTTTCTGACAGGATACTCTTCATAGAACGAAGGAGATATGAGGTGTTTTCCCGGATAAAGCATTCCTCCACAATATCAACCGGTTCACTTTCAATCACATCAAGAAGATTGATTTCGTTTCCTTCCCGGTCGGTTCCAATCGGTTCATAAAGAGAGACTTCTCTGGCGCGCTTTTTCCTGGAACGGAGCATCATCAAAAGTTCATTGTCAATACAGCGGGCTGCATATGTGGAAAGGCGAGCGGACTTTTTTATGTCAAAAGTGGAGATTGCTTTGATCAGTCCGATTGTGCCGATGGAAATCAGATCGTCCATGTCTTCGTCCGTATTCTGATATTTTTTGACTACGTGGGCAACGAGACGGAGATTTCGTTCAATTAGAATATTTTTTGCTTCCAAATCGCCCTCGCGGTATCGCTTTAAGTACAATTTCTCCTCAGAAGAGGTCAATGGTTTTAAGAAAGTTTTCAAAATTCTGCCTCAAAGGGGATTTCTATATAGTCTATGTGGGAAAAGAGAAATTTGTGCTTTTCCACATTATTTATTGTAAATTCTGAAAAAGACAGATATAATGGAGTCATTACAAAAGGAGCAGAAAAATAACATGATGAAAAAAAGAATTCTGATTATCAATACAGGAGGAACTCTTTCCTCTGTAAACGGCGAGGACGGACTTGTGCCGGGAATGCAAAGCAGAGATATGCTGGAAGAGCTTCGCATGGTATCAAGGAATCTGGAACTGGAGACAGAAGACTTCTGTTCCGTTGACAGCGCCAATATTTTTCCGGAGGACTGGGCAAGGCTTGCAGAGCTGATTGGAAAAAGAAGCGGAGAATATCACGGAATTGCTGTGATACACGGTACAGATACGCTTGCTTACACTGCGTCCATGCTTTCATTTATGCTTCAGAATATTTCGATTCCTGTAGTTGTGACAGGAAGTCAGCTTTCCATTGCAGATCCTGTGGCAGATGCTATGGAAAACTGCCGCTGCGGGATTCATATGGCAGCAAGCGGCTGTCCCGGAGTGTTTGTGGCATTTAACAGAAAGGTCATGCTGGGCTGTCGTGCTTCAAAAGTACGTACTATGAGCTTTGATGCCTTTGAGAGCATTAATTATCCGTATATTGGGGAAATCAGTTCTCTTGGACTTCATATAAAAAAAGAAAATCTTGTGGAGAAAAAAGGTATTTTCCGTCCTCAGACATCATATTCCGATAAAGTATTTCTCTTAAAGCTGTATCCTGGTATCAACCCTTCTATCTTAGAGTATCTTCAGGAGCAGGGATACAGAGGCGTATATCTGGAAGGATTCGGACTGGGAGGAATGCCGTTTCTTAAAAACGATTTTATCGGAGCAGTGGGCAAAGCCATTGAAAATGGAATGGTCGTTCTTGCAGGAAGCCAGTGCAGATATGAGGGAAGTAATTTATCTGTGTACGAAACAGGAAGAAAAGCCTTAAAAAGCGGGGTTCTCCAGGCGTACGATATGACGGCAGAGGCAGCTGTTACAAAGCTTATGTGGGTGTTGGGACAGACGGAGGATATTCGGGAAATCAGAGAATATTTTTCTGTAGATATTGCAGGAGAGGTTTCTATTAATTAACGGGAGGTATTACAGCATGAAGGTATTGAACTTTGGTTCTATGAACGTGGATTATGTATATCAGGTAGACCATATTCTGATTCCGGGAGAAACACTGGCATCAAAAGAGAGGAACGTATTTTGCGGAGGAAAAGGATTGAATCAGTCCATTGCTCTTGCAAAAGCGGGAATCCCCGTATATCATGCAGGACTTGTAGGAGAAGGAGGAGACGCGCTTCTTGATGTCTGCAGAGAAAACGGAGTCAATACAGAATTTGTGAAAAGAGTGGAAGGCCCCTGCGGCCACACCATGATCCAGGTGGATAAAAACGGACAGAATTCCATTCTTCTGTTTGGCGGCTCAAACCGGTGCATCACAAAAGATTTTGTAGATGAGGTTCTTAAAAATTTTGATAAAGGAGATATGCTTCTTCTTCAGAATGAAATCAATGAACTTCCGTATATTATAGATTCCGCATACGAAAAAGGAATGATGATTATTTTAAATCCTTCTCCCTATGACAACGCTCTGGAAGAATGCGACCTTACGAAAGTAAGCCTGTTTCTTGTTAATGAAATTGAAGGAGAGCAGATTACAGGAGAAAAGAAGCCGGAAAAAATCCTGGAAAAAATAAAAGAGAAGTATCCTAAAGCTTCTGTTGTTCTGACTCTTGGAAGCGAAGGCTCTATATATCAGGATGAAACAGGAATTTACCGACAGGAAATTTATAAGGTAAAGGCAGTTGATACAACGGCAGCGGGCGATACCTTTACCGGCTATTTTATTTCTTCCATTATAGATGGAAAACCGATACAGGAGGGACTTGCTCTGGCGGCGAAGGCTTCTGCTATTGCAGTTTCAAGACCAGGGGCAGTATCTTCCATTCCTTTGAAAAATGAAGTGGAAAATGCTTGATTTTCTGAAAAAAGTATGGTAATATCTTGTACAAAGAAAAGGGAGTAGCGGCCATCATTTTTTGGAAAGCTGGACTTGTTTTCGCAAAAGAATGGTACATATATGCGTCAGAACGGTATATAAGATTACCCGCAATATGACATAAACAGCGAGACTTTTGTTTTGAAACACAGAGAATGTGTGTTCGAAACAAAAGTCTTTTTTCTTTTCTTTCAGAAGAGCAACAATAAGTCTTTTACAATAAGAAGGAGGAAAACAGTGAACGAATTTCAGAATGGAGTAAACAACAAGTTTTCAAAAGTAAAAGTGCCGAAGCCCGGAAAACATTTTAAACACGCGATAGTAGGCGTTGCCGGACTTGCAGTAGTGGGCATTATGGCGACAGATGCAACATATCAGATTCAGGAGCAGGAGCAGGCAGTTCTTACTACTTTTGGTGTTCCAAAGGCAGTGACGGAGACGGGTCTTCATTTTAAGATACCGTTTATCCAGAAAGTGGAGAAGGTAAATACCACAATTCAGGGATTTCCTATCGGCTATGACATGGAGAGCAACGAGACAGTCAATCAGGAAGGAATCATGATCACAGCAGACTATAATTTTATTGATGTAGATTTCTTTGTGGAATACCGTATTGCAGACCCTGTAAAATATCTGTACTCTGCCAGAGAGCCGGAGGCAATTCTTAAAAATATTTCCCAGAGCTGCATTCGTACTGTAATCGCAAATTACAATGTAGACGATGTGCTTACTACAGGAAAGAGTGAGATTCAGGGAAAAATCAAAGATATGATCATGAAGAGCCTGGAAGCGCAGGATATAGGAATCCAGCTTGTAAATATTACCATTCAGGATTCCGAACCGCCGACACAGGAAGTCATGAAAGCGTTTAAAGCTGTGGAAACTGCAAAGCAGGGAAAAGAAACGGCGGTAAACAATGCAAATAAATACAGAAATGAAAAGCTTCCTGAGGCAGAGGCACAGGCAGACCAGATTATTCAGGATGCAGAAGCCCAGAAGCAGGTTCGTATCAATGAGGCGGAGGCAGAGGTTGCAAGATTTAACGCCATGTATGAAGAGTACAGCAAAAATCCGGAAGTGACGATGCAGCGTATGTTTTATGAGGCAATGGAAGACGTTCTGCCAGATATGAAAATTATCATTGACAGCGGAGACGGAGTGCAGAAGCTTCTGCCAATCGAGCCATTCTCAGGAGAGAACAGCGGAGAGACAAAGGAAGAAGCAGAGCAGCAGTCAGCTTCTGATGGGACAGAAGGACAGAATAATACGGAGGAAAAACAATGAGAAATAAAAAATTATTTATCATCTTAGGCAGTGTGGCAGTTCTGATCGGAGCAGCAGCATCTGTTACAGTGACAGCACAGAATGAGTATAAACTTGTGCGCCAGTTCGGAAAAGTAAAAAGAGTCATAAGTTCTCCGGGAATCAGTCTGAAGATTCCTTTTGTGGAGACAACAGCAACTCTTCCCAAAGAGACGCTTCTTTATGACCTGTCTCCTTCCGATGTAATCACAAAAGATAAAAAGACTATGATTTCCGACAGCTATGTGCTGTGGAAGATTGAAGACCCGCTTAAATTTGCACAGACCTTAAATTCTTCTATAGAAAGCGGAGAGAGCAGAATTAATACAGCTGTATATAATGCGACCAAAAACGTGATCAGCAGTATGACCCAGGACGAAGTGATCACAAGCAGAGACGGGGAACTGTCTGACGCAGTTATGGCTTCTATTGGAAACAATATGGAGCAGTATGGCGTGGATCTTCTGATGTTTGAAACAAAGCAGCTTGACCTTCCGGAAGATAATAAGGACGCAGTATATGAGCGTATGATTTCAGAGAGAGATAATATCGCGGCAACATATAAGGCACAGGGAAGCTCTGAGGCGAAGGTGATTCGAAATACAACGGATAAGGAAATTGCAATTAAAATTTCAGAGGCGGAAAAGAAGGCGGAAATTTTAGAGGCGGAAGGCGAGCAGGAATACATGAAAATTCTTGCACAGGCTTATGGGGAAGCGGAGAGAAGCAAGTTCTATTCTTTTGTGAGAAGTCTGGATGCGCTGAAAAATTCCATGAAGGGTGAAGATAAGACAGTAATCCTTTCAGAAGATTCCCCAATCGCACAGATTTTCCAGGGAAAATAGTTACCTGTGAGCAGAATGGGAAAATAAATTAAAAAAAATAAAAAAATTCCTTGCATTTTGTGGGAAGCAGTGATAAGATATATTGCAAGCGCGCGTATACCCTGTATACGTGCGCCTGGAAACTGCAGATTT